>DAHVAK010000099.1 GCA_027314665.1 Spirochaetales bacterium | reverse complement strand
ACCGCGCGCCCTGCCCTCGGACCCCGCCGATCCCGTCGCCGGCGCGACGGCCCCGCCGACGCCCCGACAGCCCGCGCGAGGACAATCGCGCTCACACCTCAAGGATCACGAGCTGCCGCTCCTCCTCGAGGAAGGGCACCTGCAGCCGTTCGAGCCGGATCTCCCTGAACCTAGCGGCGAAAGGCCCCTTTGCGAGCGCCGCAAGCTCCTCCTCCGCCGCCGCGCGCTTTCCCTTGTAGGCCACGATCGAGCCCCCTCTCTCGGTCGCCCGGAGCAGGGGCTCGATCATCGCCGGGAGGGCTGAAAGCGCGCGGAAGGTAACGAGCTGGAAGCGGCGCTCGATCCGGGCGAGCTCGGCTTCCTCCACCTCGACCCTCTCCGTGAGATCGCAGAGGAGCACCGCGCTGCGAAGGAAGGAGGCGCTCCGTGCCGAGCGCTCGATGAGGGTGAAGCGAGCCTCATCGAGGAAGAGGGCGAGCGGGATGCCGGGGAAACCCGCTCCTGAGCCGACATCGGCTACGGTCGCATGGGGCAGGCGGCGGATGACCGCGAGCCCCGCGAGGGAGTCGAGGAGGTGGCGGACGATGAGCGCATCGCCTTCCGCCTTCACCAGGCCAAGCCTTCGGTTCCAGAGGGCAAGCTCGGCGAGGTAGGTCTCCAGGCGGCGCAGGCGAGAGGGATCGGCGGGAAGGCCGAGTCGGGCAAGCCCCTCCTCAAGCAGCCCCATTCCGGCTCTCCCGGTCAAGGAGGACGAGGAGGATGGCGACATCGGCAGAGCGGACCCCCGAGATGCGCGAGGCCTGGCCGACCGAGAGCGGACGAATCAGCTTGAACTTCTCACGCGCCTCGTTGGAAAGACCCGTGATCGCGTCGTAGTCGAAGTCGGCAGGGATGCGCACCCGCTCCATCTTGCGGAAGCGGTGGATCTGCTTTTCCTGGCGCGCGATGTAGCCCTCATAGCGGATGTCGAGCTCGGCGAAGTGGAGGATCTCCGGGGTCCAGCCGGCAAGCCCGGGCTCGAGGGAGCCGAGCTCCGCGAGCGAAAACTCCTGGGTCTTCAGGAGCTGATCGAGGCTCTTTCCGAGGTGCCGCGCAAGGCGGGCAGAAAGCGGAAGCTCCGCGGCGCTCGGGGCCTCGAAGCCCTCCACTTCGTCCGAAGCGCCCTCGGCGAGCGGGGGCTCGGCCTCCTCCGCGCCTTCGGCGCCCGCGTCGGGAGCGACGAGGTGGAGCTCGACAGAGGCCCCGGCTCCGTCCGCCAAAGCGGCGGCGGCCGCGCTCACATCCGCTTCGCGCAGGCGCCGCCTGCGTAGGAGCTCCTTCACCTCTTCGATTCCGCGCTTCTTCGCCTCCAGGCGATCCATGTCCTCCCGGTGCTGTAGGCCGATCCCGAAGCCCTTCTCGAGCAGGCGCACATCCGCGGTGTCGTGCCGCAGGCATAGGCGATACTCTGCGCGCGAGGTGAACATCCGGTAGGGTTCCTCGGTGCCGAGGGTGACCAGATCGTCGATGAGCACTCCGGCATAGGACTCCGCGCGCGAGAGGATGACCGGCTCGTTGCCCTGGAGGTAGCGGGCGGCGTTGATTCCCGCCACGATCCCCTGGCAGCCTGCCTCCTCGTAGCCGGAGGTTCCGTTGGTCTGACCCGCGACGAAGAGCCCCTCGATCCGCTTCGACATCAGGCTGGGGAAGAGCTGGCGGGGATCCATGAAGTCGTACTCCACGGCGTAGCCCGGGCGCACCATCTCGGCATGCTCGAGCCCGGGGATGGTCTTGAGCACAGCGAGCTGCACCTCCTCGGGAAGCGAGGAGGAGATCCCGTTCAGGTACATCTCTTCCGACTCGAGGCCTTCCGGCTCCACGAAGAGCTGGTGGCTGCCTCGGCTCGGGAAGCGCACGACCTTATCCTCGATCGAGGGGCAGTAGCGCGGACCTCGCCCCACGATCTTGCCCGAGTAGAGGGGCGAGCGATGGAGATTCTCGCGGATGACGCAGTGAGTCTCCTCGGTCGTGTGGGTGATGTAGCAGGAGACCTGTGGGCGGTCGACCCGCGCATTCCGAAAGGAGAAGGGGACGATCAGCTCGTCGCCGGGCTGCTCCTCCATCCTGCCGAAGTCCACGGTCGAGCGTGCAACCCGCGGCGGGGTTCCGGTCTTCAGGCGTCCGACCGAGAAGCCCAGCTCCCGCAGCCGCGCCCCCAGCCCCATCGCCGCCGGCTCGGAGAGGCGACCGCCGGGCGCGCTCCACTCCCCGATGAAAAGCTTCCCGTCCATGAAGGTGCCGGTGGTGAGCACCACCGTCCGCGCGGTGAAGCGCCGCCGCCGCTCGGTCACCACTCCTTCGATCCTCGCTCCCGAAGAGTCGAGCATGAAATCCACCACTGTGTCCTGGAAAAGGTGGAGCCCCTTCTGCTCCTCGAGGCGCTGCTTCGCGAGACGCGAATAGAGAAACTTGTCCGCCTGGGCGCGCGGGGCCTGCACCGCAGGTCCCCGGCTCTTGTTGAGCATCCGGTACTGGATCATGCTCGCGTCGATGAGCCTACCCATCTCCCCGCCGAGGGCATCGATTTCGCGCACGATGTTCCCCTTCGAAAGCCCGCCCACGGCTGGATTGCAGGAGAGCCTGCCGATCGTGTCGATGCTCTGGGTGATGAGGAGGGTGCTGAAGCCGAGCCTCGGGAGGGCAAGGGCGGCCTCGATCCCCGCGTGCCCGCCGCCGATGACGATTGCGTCGAAATCCACGGCGGCTATAATAGCAGAATGGTCGGATTTCGGTAAGCGGAGCCGCCCGAGCAGCGGGCGACCGTAGGGCCCCGGTGCCTCCGCCGCCGATGAGGGAAGCGCACGTGGCCTTCTATGCCGTTCTTGCCAACATCGTCCTCGTCGTTCACTTCTGCTACGTCGGGTTCACCGTGGGGGGCGAGGCGCTTGTCCTCGCAGGGGGCCTCTTCAGGTGGTCCTGGGTGCGCAACCTGGCATTCCGTCTCACCCACCTCGCGACCGTAGTTCTCGTCGCCGTAGAGGCCGTCACCGGAACAAGTTGCCCCCTCACGGTCTGGGAGTATCGCCTGCGCGCCCTTGCCGGCGAGCGTCTCTCGAGTCAGATCCCCTTCATCGCAAGGCTCCTGCGCAGCATCATCTTCTACGATTTTCCGGCCTGGGTCTTCCTCGTCGCCTATGTCGCCTTCGCCCTGCTCGTCGTCCTCACCTTTCTCCTCGTTCCTCCGCAGAGAACGAGGAGGCCGTAGCCGAGGGCCCGAGCCCTCCTCGGGAATCGAATTGACGACGAAGCGATCTCCGTGCAAGATTATTCTATTACCTCTCCGGAGGCTCCCGTGGATCTTATCGCAACCTACGCGAACGGCGTCTCTGAGCTCGCGAGCTTCTCCCGATCGCTCGAGAGGGCGCCCCTTGTCGTCGATGTGATCGTCAACCCGCACGCAGGCTTCTTCAAGCGCACCTCCACCATTCGCAAGCTCATCCTCGACCTAGAGCAGAGGCTCGCCGAGCTGCGCCGGCGCTCGCCCCGGCGGCGAGTGGAGATCAACGAGGTCCGCTTCACCGAGCGCGCCGGCCACGCCCGGCGGATCACCGAGGAGATCCTCAATCGCGAGGAGCGGGTTTCCTCAGGGATCGAGCACCTGCTCATCGCCTGCGGCGGGGACGGGACCAGCAACGAAATCTGCACCTCCCTGATGGAGGCCGACACGGGGTTGCTCGACAGGCTGAAGCTGCTGCGCCTACCGCTGGGATCGGGCAACGACGTCGCCGACGCGCGGACCTTCGGCAACGCCTACGAGCTCATTCTCGGCTCGCAGCACACCGTGCGGACCGGCGCCCTTCGCGTCGCCGGGGCCGAGGGGGCTCCCCGCTACTCCTTCAACATCGGAAGCCTCGGCCTGGACGCCTACATCACCGACCTCACGAACCGCTTCAAGCGGGCCATCCCCGGCCAAGCCTACAAAGCGATGGTGGACATCGGATCCCTGTTCTACGAGCAGTCCGTGAAGCCCGCTCCCATGGATATCACCATCCGTCGCGCAGGCGCGGCGACGCACCTCCGCTCCTTCCTGCCGTCCATGGTGGTGGTCGGGATCAGCGGAGGCCGGACCTACGGAAGCCACATGCCCGTGCTCCCCGGCAGCGAGAACGTGTGCCTGGTGGCGTCGCTGAGCACCTGGGAGAAAATCGCAAACAAGAAGCTCTTCTACAAGGGAAGGCACGGCGAGCTTCCCTGCGTGAGCTTCTACCACGCCGACCAAGTCGAGATCGACTACGCCGCCCGGATTCCGATGCAGCTCGACGGGGAGGTCTCCTGGCTCTCGGGAAGCGACTTCCCCCTCACCCTGACGGTCCTCGAGCCGCGGATCAGGGTGCTGCGCGACGAGACGCTGCCGGCGCCCGCCGAAGGCCGCCCCGCGAGCTGACGCCCCGCCCTTCGGGGGAGCGCTCGTAGACAATCCTGCCCGCGACGATCTTCATCTCGACCTTGATCTCGCGGATGGCTTCCCGGCGCACCGCGGTCGGATCGTCCGAAAGGAGCGCCAGGTCGGCGAGCTTTCCCACCTCGATCGTCCCCTTGCGCTCCTCTTCGAACTGCGCGTAGGCGCTTCCGAGGGTGTAGCAGGCGAGTGCCTCTTCGGGGGTGATAGCCTCCGGCCCCTCGCGGTTGACCGTCAGATGGATCCCGAGCAGCGGATCGTAGGTGCCCTCTCCAGGGAAGTCGGACCCGAAGGCAAGGGGGACCCCGGCGTCGAGGAGCGAGCGGTAGGGATAGGCGCGCTCCGCCCGCTTCTCCCCGAGGAGGCGCCGGTCCTTCTCGGGGTCGGAGAGGGCATGGGGCTGCGCTGAAATGACAATCCCCAGCCCCCGCAGCCGCTCGATGTCCTCGGGGCGAATCAGCTGACCGTGCTCGACGCGCCACCGCATCTCCCGAACGCCGGGGTAGCGCGCGAGCGTCCTCTCGACCCCGTCGCAGTACTGCTGGGTCGATCGATCGCCGATCGAATGGCAGGCGATCTGCCGCCCCGAGCGCGCGGTGTCGGCCATGAGCCGTTCGATCTCCTGCGGGCTCTTGCCCTTTCCCGAGGTGTCGCTCTCGTCGGCGTAGGGCTCGACGAGATAGGCGGTGCGGCTGGAAAAGGCGCCGTCAAGGAAGTACTTCCGCGGTCCGCGCGCGTACCACTCCGGATCGAAGCGGTCATGCTCGAACAGATAGCGCAAGGGTTTCGGCGTCTCCCCGAGCGACCAACAGGAGATCCGGCAGGTCAGCTCCCCGGCGCGGTGCAGCTCCCGGTAGGTCGCGAGGCCCGCCCGCACCCAGGTGTTGTCCTGCACCGAGGTTACCCCGCTCTCGCGCAGGAGCTCGAGCGCTGCCGGGATGCCGCGGCGAATCGAGCCGGCATCGAATTGTCGCCGCCGGAAGATCTTCTGAAACCCCGGATGTCCGTAGGGCTCCCGCACGATTCCGGTCAGATGCCCCGCCGAGTCGCGGACCGGACCGCCGGAGGGCCACTCCCTCGTGCGCTCGTCGATGCCGATCAGGCGAAGCGCGGCGCTGTTGGCCCACATCGCGTGGCCGGAGTACTGAAAGAGAATGACCGGGGTAGCGTCGAAGAGACGGTCGAGATCGCGTGCGTGGGGATCGGGACAGGTCGGGTAGTCCCATTGCACGCCGAAGATCGGATCGAGGCCCCGCGGCGCCGGGTAGCGCTCGCTGAGATGGGCGAGAATCTCTGCCTTGCTCATGCCGCGGAGATTCGGGGTGTCGAGGTGATTGCCCATCCCCGCGACGTGCAGGTGGTCGTCGTTGAAACCGGGGACGACCGTCCGCCCGGCGAGGTCGATGCGCCGAGCCTCCGGCCCCGCCGCGGCAAGGACCTCGCGATCCCCTCCCACCGCCGCTATCTTCCCGTCGCGAAGGAGCACCGCGCTCTGCCGCTCTCCCGTCCGCGATAGGGGAATAACGGTACCATTGAATAGGACGATCTCGGCCATCCGGCTTTCCTCCCGCAAATCCACGCTCTGCGCCCAGTTAAACTTACAAATTGACTCAAGTTTATAGCTGCGTGAGAGGGAAGGCAAGCGATCGGCGCGGGCGGCCCGCTATTCGACCGTTGCCGATCGTTTCCACTGCGAGCCCTATGCCATCAGGGCGCCGCCGTTCACTTCGATGACCTCTCCGGTGATGAAGCTCGACAGCTCCTCGGAGGCGAGGAAGAGCGCCGTGCCCGCGACCTCCTCGGCCGTCGCCCCGCGCCCGAGGGGGATCCCTCCGATCATCGCCGCGAGCGCTTCGGGCTTCGTGTACTTGTCGTGGAAGGGGGTGAGGACGATCCCCGGGGCGATCGCGTTGACCCGGATCCCGTTCGCGGCAAGCTCCTTCGCGAGCCCCCGCGTGAAGGTGGAGACCGCCGCCTTGGAGGCGGCGTAGATGACTGCCCCACCGCCCCCGCCGCTGCGCGCGGCGATCGAGGTCATGTTGATGATGGCCCCGCCGCCGGCCCTGCGCAAATGAGGGATCGCCGCCTTCGAGACACGGAAGGTCGAGCCCATGTTCAGCTCCATGATCCGCGCGTAGACCTCATCGGACATCTCGTCGATCGGACGGCGCGCAAGGAGCCCCCCTGCGTTGTTCACGAGGATGTCGAGCCGCCCGAAGCGGGCGATCGCCTCTCCCACCATCCGCTCCGCCGCCGGCGGGTCCAGCAGGTCCGCCCGCACGAGCACGGCAGCCTCCCCGCGCCCGCCGTCGATCTCGCGCGCGACCGCTCTCGCCTGCGCCTCGCTCGCGTTGTAGTGGACCGCGACCTTCGCCCCGCCGGCGCCGAAGGCCTTCGCAATTGCGGCCCCGATCCCCGTGCTTGCGCCGGTCACGAGGACCACCTTTCCGTCGAATCGTAGGTTCATCTGTTCTCCTCATAGTAGTAGGGGATCGTCTGCGGTCCCTCGGGCAGCACGCAGATCCGGGCACTCGAGCCGTAGCGCTCGAGGAGCTCCACCACCTTCCCCTCAATCGAGAGGCAGGGCCGAAGCTTAGCCTGCGCAAGCTGCTCTTGGGTAAGCCCGCCGGAGTAAACGGAGACCTCGTAGCGCTGCACGATCGAGGCGAGAATCTGCGCCTGCCACTGGTCGTCGGCCATGAAGCCCTCGGAGCGGATGCGGGCGAGAAGATCCTCGGCGTCCCGCGCCTCCCGAAGGAGTCTCCCGAAGGAGCCGTGATCCGGGATGCCGTCCCAGCACTCCGCAGCCACGATGATCGAGCCGCCCGGCCTCGCCACCTTCGCGGCGGCGCTCATCCCCTTCACCGCCTGGTAGAGGTTCAGGTCGAGGGGGTAGCCTGAGTTCGAGGTGATCACGATGTCGAAGAGGGCGTCGACCCTTCTCATCGCGGTCTTCCTCACGAACTCGACCCCCTCGCGGTATGCCGTGATCCAGTCGCCGGCAAAGGATCGCGTCACCTCCTTGTGCTTGTTCAGCGTGACGTTCACCAGGAAATCGGGGCTCACGAGTGACACCGCCTCCTCGACCTCGTCGCGGATCGGATTCCCCGCGAGAATGCCCCAGCTCGAGCGGCGATCGTCGATGTTGCGCGCGTTGTGATTGCGCATCACCGTATCGAGATGCGCGAGGCCGGGCATGACCGCCTTCCCTCCCCCGGAGAATCCGGCAAAAAAGTGGGGCTCGATGAAGCCGGTGAGGATCTTGAAGGAGCAGGCGAGAAAGTCCTTGAGGAGCTTGATCTCGTTGCCGCTCGAGGTGACTCCGACCGACGCGTGGGCGTTCTCCGCTCGCGCGTCGTTTTGGATGATCCGGTAGCGCCCGACGACCTCTTCGCCGAGCATGCCCGAAAGCTCCTGGCGTGTGTTCAGGCGGTGGGTTCCGGTCGAGTTGAAGAGCGTGATCTGCTCCTCGGCAACCCCCGCCGAGCGGAGCTCGTCCAAGATCGCGGGGATGAGCAGGTCGTTCGGAGTCGGGCGCGTGATGTCGCTGAAGACGATCGCCACCGTGTCGCTCGCCTTCACCGCTTCGCGAAGGGGCGGCCTGCCGATCGGGCGTCGCAGCGACTCCGTCACCGCTCGCCGTTGGTCGCCGACCGACGGAACGAAGCGCGGCTCCACCACGGTCACATCCGCGCTCGGCGGGAGGCTTATCGCAAGATCGGTTTTTCCGTAGGCCAGCTTCAGCTTCATCTCTGCTAGAAGAGGTTTCCCTCCGCATCGAAGGCCAGCTCCCTCGGCGCCTCGACGACCTCGAGCGCCGGATTGCCCAGTGCCTCGGGAACAAGGGCCTCCGAGACCGCGATGAGGCCGAGATGGGAGGTGTTCGGAATCCGAACGACCCGCGCCCCCTTGGGCCCGAGACTCACGCAGGTGTAGATCGCCGCCTGGAGGGCGAGACGGTCGCTTTGCAGCACCATCGGCATCCGTACGGTCTTGATGACGCGACTCGTCAGGGCGTTCGGATAGCTCGCATCGAAGTCGGTCTTGTCGAAGAGCCGCTTCGTCGTAATGTCGGCCATGCCGACCCCGAGGGAGTTCCCGTGGGTCTCCTCGCTCGCGTCGAGGATGACGTAGCGCTGAAAGCTCGGCCCCCCGCTTGCGAAGGGCGTGCAGTAGGTCCCGGTGATGTTAGGATCGGCGCCGTCGCCGCTGAAGTTCTTCCCGATGGTATCCACGACGAGCACGTCGAACTCAGGGAAGAGAATGCGCGGCATGAGGCCCCGCGCCTCCTTGAGCAGGAGCGGCTCCCTGCGCGCGATGGCCTCCCGCGGAACGGCTTCGATCCGGGCGGTCCGGTCATAGGCGTTCTCGAGGATGGCCACTCCAAAGAGGATCGGCGCGTTGGCGAGGACCGCCGAGCCGAACTCGCGGACCCTCTCCGCCATCTTGCCGAAGCCGTCGGCATGGCAGATCTCCGCTCCGCGCTGCTTGCCCATTCCAATGGCCATCATCTTCATGAGCCCGCTCTCGTAGTCTCCGCGGAAGGCGGTGTGCGGCTTGACCCGGCCGACCACCACGATCCCGTCGGCCTCCGCGGCGTAGCGATCGAGGTGCACGGGCTGTCCGCTCGCCGTGCGGGCGATGATCCGCGTATCCATCGTCGCGCGAATCGGAGCCCCGACCGACTCCTCGCTCACGCCGTATCCCTCGAGCAGCTCTCGCTGGCCCTCCGAGGTCGCCCCGCCGTGGCTGCCCATGGCGGGAATGAGAAAGGGTTGCACGCCGAGGGCCTTGAGACCCCGAACGACCGCGCGGGTTATCAAGGCGATGTTCGCGATCCCCCGGCTTCCGACGGTGACGGCGACGCTCGTCCCGGGTCTCACCGCCTCGGCCACCCACCGCTGCGAAAGCTCGCGCTCCACGGCGGGCTCGACCTCCCCGATCTCGCTGCGGTCGAAGAGCTGGCGAACGAGCGCCATTCTCGGCAGCGGAACCGGACCAAGCATTGCCTGGATGACGCCGTGGCGGTCCCACCGATCGTGCTGCACCTCTGGTCGCCTCCTCTGCGATCCTGACCCTTAGGCTTCGTGCGGGTCAAGCAACAGCTTCAAGCCCTCTTTTCGCTCGAACATCGCGAAGGCCTCCGACCATTCCCGCATCGGGAGAAGGTGCGAGATGAGGGGGCGGGTCCGGACGGCTCCGCTTGCCATGAGCGCGAGGGCCTTCTCCCAGCTCGAAAACCGCGAGCCGAGGGAGCCCGTGACCCGGAGCTCTCGGTAGCAGATCAGCTCGAAGCTCACGGTGATCGCCTTGCCGAAGAGACCGATCTGGGTGAACTGACCTCGGCGCTTGAGGGCGGAGAGGCCCGCGTCCACCGCCCGCGCGCTGCCGGAGCACTCGAGCACCACGTCGACCCCCGCCCCGTCGGTAAGCTCCCGCACGATCTCGGCAAGCGGCTCCCTCTCCACGTTCAGCACCCGAAGGGCCCCGAGCTCCCGCGCCGCCTCCAAGCGAGCGGCGTCGGCGCTCGTGCCCGCGACGATCACCCGAGCGCCGTGGGCCATCGCTACCTGCAGGGTCGCCAGCCCCACCGCCCCGGGACCGGAAACGAGGACGACGTCCTCGGGCGCAATCGTCGTCAGCTCCATGACCGCATGGGTGATGCAGGCGAGGGGCTCGGCGAGCGCCGCATCCTCCAGGGAGACGCCGTCGGGCAGGCGGTGGAGCCGGGCCGCGGGCACCACGGTAAAGGGGGCAAAGGCCCCGTCGTACCAGTAGCCGAGGGTCTTGCGCTCGGGACAGAGGTTGTAGAAACCGCTCCTGCAGGCAGGGCAGCTCCCGCAGTAGCTCATCGCGGTCTCCGAGACGACCCGATCGCCGATCTTCCAGCCCTCGACCTCCGGGCCGATCTCGCAGAGCGTGCCGGCGAACTCGTGGCCCGTGACCACCGGGGGCTTCACCGGAATGGAGATGTCGCTGTGGAGAATATGGAGATCCGATCCGCAGATTCCCGTTTTCGCGACCGCGATCTTCACCTGACCGCGCCCCGCCGAGGGCTCCGGGACCTCTCGGATCTCCATGTTTCCGGGGCCCTCCGCGTACTTTACCAGAGCCTTCATCCGTCCGCCTCGCCGCATCCTTGTGCTTGACGATTGCAGTATACGATATACAATAATTCGCGCAAGGTGAGGGAGCGCGGGGGGTGAGATGGGTGACTTCGTGGGGCAGACCGCCATCGTTACCGGCGCGGCGCAGGGCATCGGACGGGCCATCGCCGCGGAGCTGGCCTCCCAGGGGGCAAATCTCGCGATCTGCGACCTCAGAAGCGAGAAGCTGACCGCCTTTGCGCAGGAGCTCGCGGCGAGCGCGAGCGGACAGATCCTCGCCCGGCGGGTCGACCTCTCCCGAGCGCAGGAGATCTCCGATTTTGTGCGCGAGGTCGAGGAGCGCTTCGCTCGAATCGACATCCTGGTCAACAACGCCGGCATCCATCCGCTCCACGCCATCGAGGAGATAAGCGACGAGGAGTGGGACCTCGTGCTCGCCGTCAACCTCAAGGCGCACTTCCACCTCTGCAAGGCCGTCCTGCCGGCGATGCGGCGGCGAAGGTACGGCAGGATCATCAACATCTCCTCCGAGGCCGGCAAGAACGGGGGAACGATCGCCGCCCTGCACTACTCCGCCTCGAAGGGCGGGGTGCTCGCCTTTACCCGCAACCTCGCGCAGCAGGTCGGATCCGACGGCATAACGGTCAACGCCATCTGCCCCGGACGGATCGCCTCCGAGATGTCCGGCTCAGTCACCCCCGAGGAGAATCAGCGCTTCATCGACAAGAGCATCGTGAAGCGGCTCGGGACGCCGGAGGATATCGCCTTCGCGGTCGCCTACCTCGCCCACCCGCGTGCGAGCTTCGTGACCGCCGAGACGATGAACGTCAACGGGGGAACCCTCCGCGACTGAGGGGAGAGAGGCAGTGCACTACCACAGCGAAGAGCTTGTTCGAGATCTCACCGCCCGCGCCCTGCGCTACCGCATCGATGTGCTGCGCATGGTGAAGAACATCCAGAGCGGCCATATCGGGGGAGCCTTTTCGGTCGCGGAGATCCTCACCTCCCTGTACTTCCATCACCTCCTGATCGACCCGCTGCGGCCCGACTGGCCGGAGCGCGATCGCCTGCTCTTCAGCAAGGGACACGCCTGCGCCATGCTCTACGCGGTCCTCGCCCATCGCGGCTTTTTCGATCCCGCGCTGCTGCCGACCTTTCGCTCGGCCGGCAGCACCCTGCAGGGTCATCCCGATCCGGCGAAGACCCCGGGGGTGGAGATCGCCGCGGGTCCGCTCGGCCATGGGATAGCGATCGGGACCGGGATGGCCCTGGCCCTTCGCATGAGGGGCGAAAAGCCCTCCAGCCAGTCCGCCCCCTCCGCGCGCGCGGCCGGCGCGCGGGTCTACGTCATCGTCGGCGACGGGGAGATCAACGCCGGGGTGATCTGGGAGGGGATCATGTCCGCCGCGAAGTTCCGATTGGGGAACCTCACCGTCATCCTCGACTACAACGGCATCCAGCAGACCGGGGCGACCGCCGATGTGATGCCGACTGAGCCCATCGCGGACAAGTGGGCCGCCTTCGGCTGGCATGTCCAGGAGATCCACGGCCACAACGTGGCGGAGATTCTCGCTGCCCTGGATCGCGCCGATGAAGTGCATGCCCGCCCGAGCGTCATCATCGCGCGCACGGTCAAGGGGAAAGGGGTCAGCTTCATGGAGTACGACCATCGCTGGCACGGCTCGCCCCCGAACGACGAGCAGTTCGCCGCAGGGTTGGCGGAGCTGGAGAGGGAGCTTTCGCGATGGGAGAGGTAGTGTCGATGCGCAAGGCCTACGGCGAGGCGCTCGTCGCCCTCGGCCAGGCGAACGAAAGGGTGGTTGCCTTGAGCGCCGACGTTTCGAACTCCGATTTCAGCTACATGTTCGAGGAGGCCTTCCCCAGCCGATTCTTCAACGTCGGCATCGCGGAACAGTCGCTGGTGGACGTCGCGGTGGGATTCGCCCACAGCGGCTACATCCCCTTCGCCAATACCTTCGCCTTCCTCTTCGCGACCCGGGCCCTCGAGATGATTCGCACCCACCTCTGCTATGGACGGGCGAACGTCAAGCTCATGGGAGCCTACGCGGGCCTGTCCGACTCCTTCGACGGGCCCACGCACCACGCGATCACCGATATCGCGATCCTGCGCAGCCTCCCGAACATGACGGTCGTCGTGCCGAGCGATCCGGTCGCGGTGGCAAAGCTGCTGCCGCAGGTCGCCGCCTGGGAAGGCCCCGTCTACCTTCGCCTGAATCGAAACGAGGTGCCGGTCCTCTTCGACCAACGCTACGCCCCCGAAATCGGGAAGGCGATCACCCTGCGCGAAGGGAGCGACCTTTCCATCCTGTGCTGCGGACTGATGGTGAGCCGCAGCCTCGCTGCCGCGGAGCGGCTTGCCGCCGAGGGCGTCTCGGCTC
The DNA here is from genome assembly GCA_027314665.1 of Spirochaetales bacterium. Classification (GTDB taxonomy): domain Bacteria; phylum Spirochaetota; class Spirochaetia; order DAHUYW01; family DAHUYW01; genus DAHUYW01. The sequence continues at coordinate 26,146 of DAHVAK010000099.1, read as the reverse complement.
GGGTCATCGAGGTGCACACGATCAAGCCCCTCGACCGCGAAGGGGTGCTTGCCGCCGCGCGGGAGACGGGAGCCTTCGTCACCGCCGAAGAGCACAGCATCGTGGGCGGTCTCGGGGGCGCGATCGCCGAGCTCACCGCCGAGCTTCATCCCGTGCCGATCGCTCGGGTCGGCATCTCCGATCGCTTCGCCGAGAGCGGCCCCTATGAGACCCTTCTCGAGAGCTATGGAATGGGAGTTTCGCGCATCGTGGAGACCGCCCATGCCGTCGTGCGGAAGAAACGAGAGCGTGGCCATGCTTGAGCGAGAGAGCCTTCCCGACGCGATCATCGAGCGAAAAAGCATCTCCGATCAGGTCTACGAGCACATCAAGCGCCTGATTCTCTCGGGGGCGCTCGAGGGCGGCGAGAAAATCCCCGAGAGCAGGGTCGCCGAGCAGCTCCAGGTAAGCCGCACCCCTGTCCGTGAGGCCATCCGAAAGCTCGCAGAGTACGGACTCGTCGTCATCAAGCCGAGGAGCTACGCTTTCGTTGCCTCCATCGACATGAGGGAGGCCCGGGACATCGCGACCGTGCGCCTCGCCCTGGAGCGGCTCTCCTTTCGCACCGTGGCGCCCATGGCGACCCCCGAGCTCCTCGCCCCCCTCCACGAGCTCGCCTCCAGATGCGACGAGGCGAACAGGCGGGGCGACTACGCCTCCGTGCACGAGGCGGACAGCGCCATTCATCTCGGGATTGCGCGGAGGACCGGCAACGCGGAGCTGTTCAACATGCTGACCACCCTGGATGCGAAGTTCCAGCTGGTTCGACTCAAACAGCACCTGCCTTCCGACAAGCTCTCCTCCTATCTGGCCCAGCACGAGATGCTCGTGAGCCTCCTCGAGCGGAACGCAGTGCAGGAGATCGACGAGCTCCTCGAGCAGCACATCCTGCATCATCTGAGCTTCCTCGAGGCCGTCTAGCAGGGTGCTGACAAACGCAAAGGTACCTGCCAAAACGGCGTTTTCTCGAACCAAATTGGGGCAAGAGGCTCAACCAAGAACGCCGTTTTGGCAGCGGGTCAATCACTTTGTCAGCACCCTGATAGCCTACGGATCGTGCGCTGCAGGGCGCGAGCCATCCCGCCGCGGCGGACGGCGCCCCGCAGGGCAACATTTTCCTTGACACCTATTGTATACGATATACAATGAGTGCATCACAAAGGTCGCACGGCGCATCACCGGCGGAGGTGCGAATGATTTGGTGCACCGTAACGTCGTCATCTCGAGGAGGGCCGATTCGCTTCCTCGACAGCTCCGCTTGCCTCACACGTAGCCTCTCTCCCTCTGCGTCAGACCCCGCTCGGCTAAAAACCTCACCACTGCAGCTCGGCGCTTGCTGCGCTACTCGAGAAAAAGACGATATCGGAGTCGGTATCGAATAGGAAATGTACGTCAAGGAGGACCTCATGAAGCGAGTGTCGTTGTTGGTGTCCGCGTTGCTGCTGGTCGCGGCGAGTGTCTTTGCCGCCGGCGGCAAGGAGCAGGGAACGGGGGCGCAGGCCGGCGCGCCGAAGGCCAAATGGCGCATCGCGCTGAGCAACGACTATGCCGCAAACTCGTGGCGACAGCAGATGCTCCGGGACTTTCAGCTCGTGGTCGACAAGGCAAAGAGCGAGGGGCTCATCGCCGAGGGGGCGGCATTTACCACGAACGAGAGCTCGGCGGCCGAGCAGGCAGCCCAGATTCAGAATCTGATCCTCGAGGGCTACAACGCGATCCTGCTCGACGCCGCGTCCCCCACCGCGCTCAACGGTGCAGTCGACAAGGCGGTCGCCGCGGGGATTCCGGTCGTGGCCTTCGACAACGCCGTGACCAATCCAAAGGCGTACCGCATCATCATCGATTTCCAGTGGTACGGGCGCCACGAGGTGGAGTACATCGCCAAGCACCTCACGACCTCCGGGAATCTCCTCGAGATTCGCGGCCTGCCCGGAACCTTTGTGGACAACGCGATTCACGAAGGGATCGTCCAGGGGCTGAAGGAATATCCGAACCTGAAGGTCGTCGGAACGGTGTACGGCAAGTGGGATGAGGCCACCGCCCAGAAGGCGGTAGCGGGGATTCTGCCCTCCCTTCCCAAGATCGACGCCGTGGTGGACCAGGGCGGCGACGGCTACGGGGCGGTCATGGCCTTCAAGGATGCCGGTCGCCCCATCCCCATGGTCATGATGGGCAACCGCTACGACGAGCTCGCAATCTGGAAGGAGATGAAGGACAAGAACGGCTACGACACCTGGTCCGCCTGCAGCCAGCCCTCGTCGGTGCAGATTGCATTCTGGACCGCCTTGGAGGTCCTGAACGGCAAGAAGGTCCCGATGGAGCTGAACATCCGCCCCCTCGTGATCACGAGTGACAAGCTCGACTTCTTCCTGTCGCATACCCAGAAGGGCGGAGTCGCCACCCTGTTCTATCCCCAGTCCTGGGTGCAGCAGCTCATCGCAACTGCCACGGCGGGGCAGCCCGAGCCGCCCGATCCCATCGCGGAGGAGTAAGGGCGCTCGCTCTCGGATTGTCGCGAGCGGTTTCATCCCGAAAGGGCGTGAAACCGCCTCGCGCGGTCTTCGGGACCAGCTCCAGCGGCGGCGAGATGATGAATGAAAGACGCGCGATCGTAGAGCTTTCGAACATCCACAAGTACTTCATCCACTCTCACGCCCTCGACGACCTCAGCCTTTCGATCTTCGAGGGGGAAGCTCTCGGAATCGTGGGGCACAACGGCGCAGGGAAGTCCACGCTCGTGAACATCTTGACGGGAAGCTACCTGCCGTCTTCCGGGGAGATCTCGATCGATGGAAGAAAGCTCGATGAAGCCTACGACGTTCATGCGGCCAACGCCCTCGGCATCCGAGCGGTGTTCCAGGAGCTGAGCCTCTGTCCGAACCTCTCGGTCGTCGAGAACATGCGGGTGTTTCACCCGGCCCTCGGAGGCATCGGATGGCAGAGGAGGCTCGGACGGATCATCCTGGAGACGATGGACCGCATCTTCCCCGGCCATGGGGTTCGCGCAAGTGACGCGGTGGAGAGCCTCTCGCTCGGCAAGCGTCAGATGGTTGAGATTGCGAAGGCCTTTTCGACCTCGGAGCAGCCGCTGAAGCTCCTCATCCTCGACGAGCCCACGAGCGCGCTCGACCATCACACCTCCCGACAGCTGATCGATTACATCCGCTCGCTTCGCGGCGAGCCCTTGAGCGTCATCTACATCTCGCACCTCCTCGACGAGGTGCTCGCGTGCACCAACCGGATCGCCGTCCTGCGGGATGGGCGCAATCTCGGCGTTCTCGAGACCCGGCAGGCCTCGCGCCAGACGATCATCGAGCTGATGGGCGAGGCAAAGCCCCTGAAGCAGGAAGAAGGCGGCGCGGGCGCCGCAGGCGCGCGCCGGGGAGCCGACAGATTCACCGAAGTTCCGCTGGTCGTCGAGCCGGCCTCCGACAACGGCGAGCTTCACATCCGCGTCCACGAGGGAGAGATCGTCGGCCTGACGGGACTCGCGGGACACGGGCAGACCCGGCTCCTTCTCGGGCTGTTCGACTACCGGCGCAATCGGGACTATCGCATTCGAGGGCCTGCCACCTTCGTGCCGGGCGATCGACAATCGGACGGGATCTTCCCGGTCTGGTCGATCGCCAAGAACCTGAGCGTTCAGGTCTACGAGAAGCTCAGGCGCCTCTTGCTCATCGACCCGAAGCGCGAGAACGCGGTCGCGAACAAGTGGAAGAAGATCATCGACATCAGGACCGATTCCGTCGGACGCGGAATCCTCTCCTTGAGCGGCGGCAACCAGCAGAAGGTCCTCTTCGCGCGCTGCCTTGAGTCCGCCTCCCCCCTCGTGCTCATGGACGATCCGACCCGTGGGGTGGATGTCGGCACCAAGGATGAGCTCTACAAGCTGATCCTCGAGGAGGCCGGCAAGGGAAGAGCCTTCGTGTGGTACACGACGGAGATGGATGAGCTGAAATACTGCGATCGGATCTACGTCTTCAAATCGGGGAAGATCCTTGCCGAGCTTGCCGGCGAGGAGGCCACCGAAGAGGACATCCTCAAGTCCTCGTTCTAGCGAAGAGCAGTCTTGGGAGCGTGACAGAGATGAATCCGTTGAGCGCCCTGCGACGGGGAAACAACCTTCAGATCCTCCTCCTTCCCATCCTCTCGGTGCTGGTGATCCTCATTCCGATCGCCGCGCTTCGCCCGATCGTGCTCAAGTACGTGGGGCTGCAGCTGCTTCTGAACATGGCCATCCCCTTGAGCCTTGCCACCATGGGCCAGATGTTCGCGATGGCAATCGGGGAGATCGATTTCTCGATGGGCAATCTGGTGAGCCTCGTGACCTGCGTCGTCGGCACGGTCATTCCGCGGAGTCTCGGTCTCGGCTTGGCGATTCTCCTCGGGATCGTGGCGATCTACCTGCTCATTGGAGCCTTCCTCAATCTGCGGAAGCTCTCCTCGATCGTCGTCACGATCGGGATGTCGTTCATCTGGACCGGGCTTGCCGTAACGATCCAGCCGACTCCCGGAGGGAGCGTCCCCGGGATCATCCAGAAGGCGGTGTCCGTGAACACCCCCCTCGTGCCCTTTCCCGTGTTGTTCCTGGTGGCTCTCGCAATCATCGGCCACCTGGTCCTCTTTCGGACGAGCTTCGGCATTCTCCTGCGCGGGATCGGAGGCAACGCGAAAGCGGTCTCGCTGTCCGGCCACTCGATAACGCGGTTGGATGCCGCCGTCTTCGGGCTCGTGGGGCTCTTCGGCATCCTTGCGGGAACCGCCCTCGCGGGAATCACGACGAGCGCCGACGCCAACGTCGCCACCAACTACACCCTCCTTTCCGTTGCGGGAGTCATGCTCGGCGGCGGCTCGTTCTCGGGAGGGAAGGTCTCCGCGGTCGGCGCCGTGCTCGGGGCCTGCACGATGACCCTCGTGGGAACCCTTCTTACCTTTCTTCAGCTCTCGCCCGACTGGCAGATTGGGGCCCAGGGCAGCATCCTCCTCGTTGTCCTGTTCTTGAACGGCATCGCCAGGGCGCAGGGAGAGGCCCGCTATGTCTAGTCTCAGGCAGGATACCCGCCTCTTCTCCCTTCGGGAACTGGCTGCGGTCAAGTGGCTTTGGTCCTATGTCGGAGTAGTCATCGCCTATCTCGTCATAACCGCCGTCTCCTCCGATGCAATCGGAACCCTGACGGCCTCCGCGAGCTTTGCCTCCTTTTTCATCCTCGTCGGCATGGGCCAGATGCTCGTCATCACCCTGGGACCGGGAAACATCGACCTTTCCATTCCCTACACCATCGGACTCGCCGGCTTCGTCGCCATGAAGGTGATGAACGCAGCGAACAACGAGATAGCCCTCGGGATTCTCGCCGGCCTGGTCGTCGGGGCCGCCGTCGGTGCCTTCAATTTCGGGCTCATACGCATGGTCCGGGTCCCACCCATGATCGCCACCCTCGCCTCGGGCTTCATTGTGCAGACCCTCGCGATCGTCTTCTTCCGAGGCCTTCAGATCAAACCCCCCGACAGCCTCAGCCACTTCGTGACCATGAGGCTCAGCATCGTGCCTCTTCTGTTTCTCCTGGTCCTCGCGATCGCCGTGGTGATGCACTTCGTCCTCATGCGCTCGCGCTTCGGGCGCCATCTTCATGCGATCGGCCAAAACACGAAAGCGGCCTCCCTTGCCGCCATTCGGGTCGATGCGAACAAGCTCGTGACCTACATCCTTTGCGGGACCTTCGCGGGTCTGACGGGGATCCTGCTCTCTGCGTTCGGCGGCGGCGTAACGCTCGGGATGGGCCACGAGTATCTTCTCAACTCGATCGCGGTTCCAGTCATCGGAGGGAGCAGCATCGCGGGGGGCAACTCGAACGTGCCCGGCATCGTGGGTGCCTCGCTGCTCTTGCTTCTCATTCTCTATCTGCTCGATATTCTCGGGATCGCCGTCGGCTTGCGCTACATCATCACCGGGTTCATAATCCTTGCCATCATCTTTGCCGGCGGCGAGCGGACGCGCAGAAAGTAGAGCGCCGACACCCCCGCCGGGCATGCGCGCCGTGCGGGAGAGCTCAATGGCCAAATTCACTGTCGTCGTAACCGACGATCGCTACGGAAGCTACGAAGAGGAAAAACGTGTGCTCGGCGAGGTCGACGCTCGCCTTCTGGTCCGCAATCTCGCGTCGGCGGCGGAGGCGAAGAGGGAGCTCGCGCAGGCGGACGCCATTCTCGCGAACCTTTTCCCCCTGACCGCGGAGATCATCGAGAGCCTGCCGAAATGCCGGGTCATCTCTCGGTACGGAGTGGGCTACGACAGCGTCGACGTTCCCGCGGCAACACGGAAGGGGATCTGGGTTGCCCGCGTTCCCGATTATGCGGCCGAGGAGGTCACCGACCACGCCGTCGCGCTTCTCCTCGGATGCGCCCGCAAGATCCCGTACCGCGACAAGCGGATTCGGGAGGGCGCTTGGGATCTGCAGAAGGAGCAGCCCTGCCACCGAATCGCAGGAAGGACGCTCGGGATCGTCGGCTACGGAACCATCGGGCGGCGCCTGCACCGCAAGCTCTCGGGCTTCGACCTCGGGCAGGTCCTTGTCCACGATCCCCTCGTCGATCGCGACACCATCCTCTCCGCCGGGGCGCTGCCGGTCGACCTACCGAGGCTCCTGCAGGAGTCGGACTTCATATCCCTTCACACCCTCCTGAACGAGGCGACTCGGCGGCTGATCGGAGCGAGGGAGATCGCCCTGATGCGCCCCACCGCCATCCTCATCAACACCTCGCGCGGGGCGGTGATCGACGAGCCTGCCCTCGTCGAGGCGCTGCGGCAGAAGCGGATTGCAGGCGCCGGGCTCGATGTCTTTGAGACCGAGCCTCCGGCGCCCGAGAGCCCCCTGTATCAGCTCGAGAACGTCATCCTTTCGGACCATGCGGCGTGGTACAGCGAGGAATCCATGTCGGAGCTCAAGACCAGGGCCGCGCAGAACGTCGCTGCGGCCCTCACGACCGGACGGCCGCAGCACTCCGTCAATGAGCTCGGGGAGCTTGATTCCTAGGGGTCGGGCGCGATACATTTAGGGCAGGCGGAGTCGGTTGCGGTCAGGGGGGGTGTCCCTGCCATCATGCCTTTCCGCTGCCTCCGGAGCTCGCCCGGCGAAAGCTCCTCGCAGATGCCGCAGGGTCCCCGCGCAAGCCTCCGGTGAAGGGGTGGATTCATGAAGACCATGAGGGTGCTTTGGATGGTGCTTCTCGCGGCGACGCCGCTTGCCGCGGCACACGCCCAGACGAGCCCGTCGGCCGGGAGCGAGACGGGCGTCTCCTCCGCGAGCCTCTCCCCGGGCGTCGCGGATGTCATTAAGCTCGCCGACGCGGGAGTCAGCGATGACGTCATCATCGCCTACGTCGACAAGTCCGACAAAACCTTCGCGCTTACCACGGATGACATCATTGCCCTCAATAACTCGAAGGTTTCGCCTCGCGTCATCACGGCCATCCTGAGCCACGAGGGTCTGATCGAGAAGCCGCAGGGTGAGGTTGCATCCCAGCCGGCGGCGCCTTCCGAGACCCCGCTCCCGGCGCAAACCTCCACGACTATCGTCACGACGGTGCCGCCGGCCCCCTTGGTCGAGGTAGTCCCCATGGCCCCCGGTCCCGGCTACTTCTGGACGCCCGGGCGCTGGTATTGGAACAACGGCTGGGTTTGGCTGAGCGGCTCCTGGCTCATGCAGCGGCCTTGGCCCGTCTATCGAGCCCTGCCGCCGCCGGTCATCATCGACCGTACCCCGCCCCCGCGCCCGATCATCATCCACCGCGACGACGATCGGTGGCGAAGGTGGTAGGCGGCCTCCAGCCTGCGAAGACCAAGACCTGCCACAACCAGTGGCCCTTCCTGTGAGACCCTCTACACCCGTGCTGCGACCCGAGACTCCACGCAACCCCACCGTCGGTGGAGGGAAGGCGTTGTCACGCGGTTTCTCTGAAAGGGCTCCCTTGCACAGGTGGGCCAGGCGCTGACTCGATCGGTGACGTCCCTCCAAGGGATATCCCCTTGGCGTGGGTCGCGTCCATCGGCTCGACAATCGAGCGCGAGGCTGCGCTGATCGGTCAATCTCTTCAAAGGCAATTCGGCTCAAGATGCTCAGGTCTGTCAGCTCATCTCACGGCGCTCAACCGCGGGAGCGCAAGCGACACCCGTCGGTGTTGAGGATGCTGGGCAAGGCCATCGAAATGGGGCACGAGACCGGAGGCGAGCCGGCGGCGGTGATAGTCCTCGAACGAAAGCGGCAGCGGAGCGCGCCCTTTTCATCCCCTTTTTGCAGATTTTGGACAGATTGAAATCAAAATAATTCACTCAGGTATTGTTTTTCTTTATTTCGGTTGACTTATTTATCAATTTTACTTACTTTTCGCTCAAAATAATTAAGGTAGAAGGGTGAGAACATGAACGGCATCAGAATCGAGGGCCTGTGCAAGGACTATCGTCTGGGAAGAACGGTCGTGCGCGCCCTGAAGAGCGTGGATTTGGAAATCAAGAGCAATTCCTTCGTGTGCGTGGCCGGGCCCTCCGGAAGCGGCAAGACGACCCTCCTCAACATGATCGGGCTCATCGACACGCCCACGTCCGGAAGCGTTCGCGTCGGGGGGACGGATATCCAGGCCCTTTCGGAGCGCCTTCGGACGCGCTACCGAAATCGGACCTTGGGCTTCATCTTTCAGACCTTCAACCTCCTTCCAGTCCTCTCGGTCTACGAGAACATCCACCTGCCTCTGATCCTTCACCGGGAGCTCTCCAAGCAGGAAAAGCACGCTCGGGTCATGGAGCTTGTCGAGGCAGTGGGGCTCGATGAGCATCTGCGGCACAAGCCCTTCGAGCTTTCGGGAGGTCAGCGGCAGCGTGTGGCGATCGCGCGGGCCCTTGTCACCCATCCCTTGATCGTTCTCGCGGATGAGCCCACCGCGAATCTGGACTCGGTCACGGGCAACGAGGTGCTCGAGCTGATGGAGCGCATCAACCGGACCCGGGGAACGACCTTCCTCTTCTCCTCGCACGATCCAAGCATCATGCAGCGCGCCGCCCGCATCATCCGCTTGCACGACGGCAAGGTAGAGGCCGCCTGATGGAGCGCCTCAAGCTCTGCCTCCGGAACCTCGCCCGCCACGGCTGGCGAAACCGCATCATCTTCCTCATCGCCCTTTTCGGCGCCCTGCTCACCTTTGTCGGCGAGAATATCATCGAGGACATCTCGCGCAAGCAGTCCGATATGTTCGGGCGCGCCTTCTCCGGTCACTTTCGGATCCTGAACCGGTCGATCAAGACGACTAACACCTTCGGCTACTACCACTACGAGCCCGAAGAGATGCTGCAGCCGGAAGAGATCACCTCTGTCAAGGAGTTCCTTGCCGGCCTTCCCGAGGTGAGCGGCGCCGAGGAGCGCATCATCTTCAACGGATTGGTCTTCGGATCCAACGACGCCGAGCGCGCGGTCCACGGCGTCGCGATGCGAATGTCAACCTTCGATCACAACTTCACGGATCTCTACTACGCAAAGGGCTCGGCGGTTCAGGCCGGAGAGCGCGAAGCCTGCGCCGCCTCGTGGTATGAATACGAGCGCAACAAGACCGTCGACGTGGGCACGCGCTACGTCTTCCTCCTGCCGAACCGCCAAGGGGAGTTCGTCGATCGCTTCGTCACCGTAAAGGGCGGCATCGACTACCGCACCATGCCTCGCGACATCGTGGGGATGAGCAGCCTCTTTTTCGACCTCGACGGGTTTCGCGAGCTGGTGGGCTACAGCCAGCCCCTCGCCTCCGAGGTCGTCGGCTTCCTGGGCGATGCCCGCTCGGCCAACCGCGTGCTCCCGAAGATCTCGACCTTTCTCGCAGAGCGGCATCCCGACCTCAAGGTGGTCTCCTGGCGGGACTATGCCCCGATCTTTGCCGAGATTGTTCTCGGCTTCGACGTGACGATGAAGGCGATGGAGGGCATCCTCCTCGCCATCTGCGTGCTTCTGGTCCTGAAGCTCACGACCTTCTCGATCATGGAGCGCTACAGCGAGATCGGGACCCTGCGCGCGATCGGCTTCTCGCGCGCCGACATCACCTTTCAGTTCGCTGCGGAAGGCTTCCTGGTCATCGCGGCAGGCGCACTCGCCGGATTCCTGCTCGCAGCGGGGGGAATCGCCCTCTTTCATGCGACCGGGGTGCGCAACACCCTGACCTTCTTCGCCTGGATCGTTGGGGGCGGCTTTCAGCCGTCCTTCCACGCAGACAAGATCATTGCGGTCACGAGCGTTTTCCTTGCCGTGGCGCTCCTCGCTCCCCTGGTTCCGGCCATCCTCGGGGGACGGCTCTCGATCCTGAAGACCCTGGAAAAGAGGTAGAAAGGTGGAACTCATCCGCTACGTTGCGATGAACATCCTGCGGCGACCGATGCGCGCCGCCTTCATCATCATCGCCGGTTTCTTGAGCTCCGCAGTCTTGGTCTTCGCGTTCGCCCTCGGGGCGCGAGTCACCGAGCACATCCGAACCGACACCATAGCGAAATGGACTGGACACCTCTGGGTCTCCCGCAAGGACGACTTCGAGTTCAAGGAGGAGGAAATCCCTTCCTACTCGGAGCAGGCGAAGGCGGTGCGCGACTACCTTCAGGGCCACCCGAACACGGCGGTTCTTACTCCCTGGGTAGTCTCCTATGACGAGATCCAGGCCGGAACGAGCCGCTCCTACGTCATGGTGACCGCCACCGACTTCGAAAAGGATGCCCCGTACCGCGAGCATACCGAGCTCGTGGCAGGAGCTTTCCCGGGACCCGGCGACGAATACGGCGCCCTCGTGACCACGGTGGAGGCTGAGCGCTACGGGCTCAACGTGGGAGACAGCATCACGGTCTTCATTCCGTCGGCCTTCGGCGCCCGCAATGCGATGGAGTTCGTGGTCATGGGAATCTACCGCGCCTCGGCGCCCTGGTACGACGAGGGAATCACGGTGAGGGCGCAGGACTACGCGGCCATGAGCGAGCTCGGCGACGCCTTTCCCTTCTATAAGGTATACGTCAAGGACGAGCGCGGCATCCCCGCGATGGTGCGTGAGCTTCACGCAAAGGTGAAGGATTTCCCGGTCAAGGGCTATCGGGACGATCAGTTCGTCCGCTTCCTCCTCTCCTTGGGAACGAGCAACATCATCATGTTTGGCACCATGGCGATGATCATCTTTCTTGCGCTCCTCATCGGAATCCACTCGATCATGCTCACGAACATCTTCGATCGCCGCGAGGAGATCGGGACGCTGCGCTCGCTCGGCTTTCCCCGCGCAACCGTGCGCAATCTCTTCGTCGGGGAGTCCCTGGCGTGTCTTGCCTTCGGCTACGCCTTGGGCGTGGGGGCGGTCGCGGCGATCGGAGCCTATTTCCAGGCGGCGGTCGTCCGCCCGCCGCTTCTGATGCTGCAGTACATGTTCGGGATGACTCGAATGGCGATAACCCTGAACGCTGTGACCCTCGCGGTTCCCTTCCTGCTCCTCTTCGCGATCCTGCTGCTCACGACCCTGCGAACCGTGGGACGCGAAACCGAGAAGCAGGCGGCAGCCCAAATGGCAAGCCGATAGAAAACAGCGAAAGACGACTTGGAGGAGACATGAAATCGATCCTGGTGATCCTGATTGCCGCCGCACTCGCCCTTCCTGCGGCGGGCGAGACCTTTCCGGAGGGTGACCTGGCCGCCTACATAGACTCGGTGGATGCGGTCATGCTCCCGGTCAACTGCAAGGCGAAAATGTCGGTGCTCGACACCTTTGCCACCGGAGAGGACCGCGCGAGCGACGGGTTCTTTATCCGCAAGAACAATCGGGTTGTGTGGGTCGCGACTGCCCCCGCCTCTCAGAAGAACTTCGCCCTCCTTCGCGACGAGGACCTCTTCTACGAGCGGCTCGCGGCGACCAACAAGGTGGTCAAGACTTCGGCCACCGCCAACGCCCGCGGAGGGGAGACCTCGAACCTGGATCTCACCCGCTTCAACACCAATCGCGACTACACGGTGAGCTATCTCGGGCGCGACCCCGTGGAGGGCAAGGAGTGCTACCGCTTCGAGCTTCGCGCCAAGAATCGAAAGCTCGCCTATAGCCTCGTGCAGCTCTGGGTCGACCGAGCGACCCGGATGCCGGTAAAGAAGGCCTTCTTTGCGGTCTCGGGGATGGCCCTCAAGTACTTCACGATCACCCGAACGGATCTACGCGACGGCAGGGCGACGGAGGTCGAGATGCGCTATGTGGACGCCCTGAAGCCGGAAAACTCGAGCCGGCTCCGCCTCTACGACATCCGCCCGCTCGACAGGATTCCGGATCAGTTCTTCACCAAGGAGTACCTCGAATCCGGACGCCTCTTTCCCTACGACTTCTAGCTGGGTGCTGACAAAGTGATTGACCCGCTGCCAAAACGGCGTTTTCGGTTGAGCCTCTTGCTCCAATTTGGTTCGAGAAAACGCCGATTTGGCAGGTACCTTTGCATTCGTCAGCACCCTGATAGACGCTCCGACTTCTGGCGCCAAAAAGGAGGTACCATGAAGCGCCTCGCCCGCCTCGCGGCGGCGGCCGTCGTGGCCGCCGGCTCCCTCGCCTTCACCGAACCTCTGTCCGCGGAAGAACCGCTTTCGTTCAGCTTCTCCGGCGACCTGGACGCACAGGCCGTCTACGCCGCAGCCAACCAGGCATCGGCCTTCAGCGCGGTTTCGCCCATCCAAGGGGTGACCGCAGCCGGGTTCCTCGACGGGAAGCTCGTCCTTTCGAAGCACTACACGACCCTCGGCCTCTTCGATTTCACCTTCCAGGCCGCGAACGTGCTTGACCACCTGAACGGGGCGAAGCTTGAGAGCCTCTCCCTTACGGTGAACGAGCTGTACGCCGACGTCAACTTCGGAGACGCCTTCTTCGTCCGCCTCGGCAAGCAGCGTCTGAAATGGGGGGCCGGCTACATCTTTAACCCCTCCGACCCGGTGAACCCCCCGAAGGACCCCATTGCCCTGCGCGCGGTGCGGGAGGGGGTAACGGCGCTCAAGGCGGAGCTCATCGCGAAGCCGGTGTCGCTCATGAGCTTTGCGGTCCTCTACGATGCCCTCGACCAGACCGGCTTCGGCTCCAAGCTCTCCACCTCCGTGATCCCCAACACGGACCTCTCCGTCTCGGGCTACTGGAGCGAGAGCGAATCCTGGACCGCAGCCCTCAATGCCTCGGTGGCCCCGCTGTACGACATCCCCGGATGGGACACCCTGCAGCTCTGGATCGAAGGCAGCATTTACGACCGGGGACGCTATGCCACCCCGGTCTCCGGACCGATCCCCGGAACCCTCCTTCCTTGCGAACCGGGCGGGCCCAACTACGCCCTCCTCGCCGGCGGCTCGGCGCAGCTTCCAGTCATCGGCACCATGCTGCTCGCCGAGTACTACCACCTCTCCGAGGGGCTCTCTGCAGGTGCGCTGTCCGCCGTCTACCAGGCTCTGCACTCCGCGGATCCTCTCGTGCTCGCCCAGTCCTATGGCTGGTACGGCGAGCTCGCGCGAAGACCGGGGCGTCAGGGCCAGGACTACCTCTTCCTCTCGCTTTCCCAGCCGACGGTGACCGACAGCGGCCATCCGGTCTTCGACAAGATCGGCTTCCTTGCAACCTGCCTGCTCAACCTCACCGATCTCTCCTTCTTCTCGACCGGGGGCATCACCACGGCGTTCGTCAAGGACTCGGCGATCAACCTCACGGTGAGCTGGGCAAACGGGGAGGCCCTAAGCGAGTTCGGCAATCTGCCCGCAAGCCTCGCGGCGACCCTCGATGTCATCGTCTATTTCTGAGGGGCGGACGCTGATCCCGCGCCGTTTCGGAGCCGAGGCTCGTTTGACAGAAGCGCAGTTCTCTCGCATCCTTTTAAGGTGAGAAGCAGGAGGTAGGCAGATGAAGGGACTTGTCCTGTATCGAAGCCACTACGGCAACACGAAACAGGTCGCCGAGGCCATCGCGGAAGCGGCGGGGGCCGCCGGTCATGCGGCGACGGTTCAAGACGTCCGCCGGCAGCTCCCCGATCTCGCTGGCGTCGACTTCGTGCTCGTCGGCTGTCCGACGCGGATGGCTCGCGCAGGCGTGAGCGCGAAGGCAGCCCTCCGGAGGCTCCGCGCGCGTTCCTTTGCCGGCAGGCCAGTCGCCATCTTCGACACCTACGGACCGCTCCCGAAGACACCCGAGGAGCTCGCCGACGCGAAGAAATGGATCGACCCCGGCGCCGCGGGAATCCTCCACGAACGGGCACAGCGGCTCGGGCTCGCCGTCTACCCGTCCACCCTGCGCTGCGAGGTGACCGGAATGAAGGGACCGCTCGCCGAGCACGAGATCGAAAAGGCCGCGACCTTCGCGAAGGACTTCCTTGCGGCGATCTCGCGCTGAGCCGTCGCGGCGGGAGCCTACCCGGCGGTAGGGGCGAATGCACCTATGAACCTGATCCTCTTCGAGCCCGGCGAGCTCGATCGTGCCCTTCCCCTCGACGATCCGCGGGCGGTCCACCTCCTCGCAGTCCTCAAGCGGCGCGTGGGAGAGCCCTTCGACCTGGGGGTCGTCGACGGACCGCGCGGCAAGGGCTGGATCACTGAGCGCGACGACTGTTCGCTCTCCCTCGGCTACCGCCTCGATCCCGACGAGGCGGCCGCGGCGCCCTCCCCGGTCTCGCTCATCGTGGGGCTCGCCCGCCCCCAGACGATGCGGAGGATCCTTCGCGACGCAACCACCCTGGGGGTAGGCGAGCTTCTGTTCGCCGCCACCGAGCGGGGCGAGGCCTCCTACCGCGCAAGCAGCCTCTGGAGCTCGGGCGAGTACCGGCGCCACCTCGTCGACGGGGCCGCGCAGGCCTTCGACACCCGCCTTCCGGCGGCTCGCCTTTTCGACTCGCTTGCGGAGTGCCTCGCCTCCCTCGCTCCTCAGTCGGCGAGGCTCGCCCTGGACAACTACGAGGCCTCGCTTCCCCTTGCCGGCTGGCGAGCGCCGCACCATCCGAATGCCTCGCCAAGCGAGCCTCCCCCCCCCTCGCCTCGAAGCAATTCAGCCGATCGCGCGAGCGGGCCGCGGGTCTACCTCGCGGTGGGTTCCGAGCGCGGTTGGACCGCAGCTGAGCGCGAGCTCCTTCGCGCGAGCGGTTTCCTCCTCGTCCACCTCGGCAAGCGGGTGTTGCGCGCGGAAAGCGCCTGCGTCGCCGGACTCACCCTCGTCCTCGCGCGCCTCGATCGCCTTCAGTAGCCGCCGCGATGCGCATCCCGTGAGCGAGGCAGGTGGCGGCACGGAGCTCCCTACTTTCCCACGCAGAAACCGGCAAACATCTGATTGAGGATGTCCGCGGTCGTCACCTCTCCGGTGATCTCCCCCAGGGCGTCGAGCGCTTCCCGCAGATCGAGGGCCACCGCGTCGGCGGGCATTCCGGCAGCGATCCCCTTCTTGACCTGGGCAAGCGCCTCGATGCAGCGCTCGAGCAGCTCCTTCTGGCGGGCGGAGTCGATGACCGCTTCTCCTGCCGGAGCGACCCCCTCTCCGACGGCTCGACGCCTGATCTCGCGGACGAGCTCTGAAAGCCCGGCGCCCGTAGCTGCGCTCACCGGGAGAAAGCCCGCGGGAGGCTCGGCGGCGCCCGCATCCGTCTTGTTCCAAAGTCCGATGAGGGCGCCTGCCGGATGCGAGGAGAGAAAGCCCTCATCCTCCGCCGTCAGCCCGAGGGTCCCATCCACGATGTAGAGGAGCAGATCGGCGCTCTCGATGATCCGCTCGCTTCGCCTGATCCCCTCGACCTCGACCGGATTCTCGGCGCTTCGCAGGCCCGCCGTATCGAAAAGGAGAACCGGAAGCCCTTCGATCGTTACGAGCGACTCGATATAGTCCCGCGTCGTTCCGTGCAGCTCCGAGACGATCGAGCGCTCCTCACGGAGCAGATAGTTGAAGAGCGAGGATTTCCCGGCGTTGGTCTTGCCGCAGAGAGCGACCCGCACCCCCTCCTGGTAGAGGCGCCCGGTTCGGTAGGTGGCGGCAAGGGCGGCGAGCTCGCTGCGGATTGCGGCAAGCTCGGGCAGGGAGGCATCGAGATCGCCCGCGACCTCATCCTCAGGGTAGTCGAGCTGGATCTCGATCGCGGTCATGAGCCGGAGGAGCCCCGCCTTCGCCCGGTTGATCCGGGCCTCGATCGCTCCCGAGAGGCGATGCAGGGCAAGGCTGTGCGCCTCGCGCGTCTTCGCGCGGACGATCTCCTGCACTGCCTCCGCTCGCGTCAGGTCCATCTTCTTGTTGAGAAAGGCGCGAAGGGTGAACTCGCCTGGCTCAGCAGCACGAAAGCCGTTCGCCTTCAGGGCGGCCAGAATCGCATCGATCCCGCGGGGATTTCCGTGGCAGAAGAGCTCGATCCCGTCCTGCCCCGTGTAGCTTCTCGGCTCGCGATAGACGGCAAGCATCACCTGATCGATCGGGCTCCCGTGCGCTCGGTCGAGAATCTCCCCGAGGACGAGTGTGCTGCCCGAGGCGGCTCGCACGGCCTCTGGACGCGAGAAGAGCTGCGCCACCCGCTCGATGGATCCTGCCCCTGAGGTGCGGATCACCGCCAGAGCGCTTTCGCCCCAGGGAGTGGCGAGCGCCGCAATCGGCTCATCCAGTTCGTAGGCAAGCTCATTCATGAGATCGGACGATAACGGGAATCGATCGCTTGTGCAATGATCGCACGAGCTGCGCGAACGAGGGCGCTCCTTTTCAACCGGCAGCCTTGGGACTATACTTCGCATGAGGGAGGATGAGCCATGTCAGACGACTACAACATCCTCGGGCTCGAGCCCGAATCCGCCCGCGAGTACGTCACGGCCGTCATGACGACCCTGAAGACGACCACCGCGAAGCGGATCCAGATAGAGAAGGAGTCCGAGAGTTGGCTCTCGCGCGTCCGGCTCGCAACCGAAAAGGGAAGGCCTGACCTCGCGAGCGGCGCCCAGGCGAAGGCCGACGAGCTCTCCCCGCAGATCGCGAAGCTCAAGGGCGAAGAACAGGAGTATCGCGACGGGATCGCCCGCATGGTCGTGCAGCTGAAGAGCATGGAGACGCGGCCCCGCTTGAGCGGGGTCGATGCGGATCTCCTCCTCGCCCAAATGGAGATGGTGGTCGGCGAGCACGCGGAGATCGACGAGAAGTTCCGCAGCGCCGAGGCCGACTGGGCGCTCGACGATCTGAAAAAGAGGCAGGACGAAGGGACGTGAGGCCCGAACAGCTCTCGGCCCACCTCGATGCGCAGCTGCCCCTGCTCTTCGCTCACCGCGGCTACGCCAAACGCGCCCCCGAAAACACCCTCGCCGCCTTCGCCGCGGCCCGGTCGGCCTCGATCCCCGGAGTCGAGCTCGATGTCCACCGCGCCCGCTCAGGCGAGCTCGTCGTCGTGCACGATTTCAACCTGAAGCGCATCACCGGCGAGGATCTCCTTGTCGAGGAGTGCGACATCGCTACCCTGAAATCCCTCGACGCCGGGGCCTGGTTCGGCGAGCGCTTCCGCGGCGAGCGGCTGCCCCTGCTCTCCGAGCTCTTCGACGCGCTCGCGGACACGGTCTACTACGACATCGAGATAAAAAGCCGCCTGCGGGAGGATGACGGCCTCGCGCAGGAGCTGGTGGGATTGATTCGCGGCAGGAGGCTCGCGCGTCGCTGCCTCATCTCTTCCTTCAACCCCTACGCAATCCGTGCCGCGCGGCGTCTCGCCCCCGAGATTCCGACCGCCATCATCTACTCCAGCGACCGGGAGGTTCTCCCCTTTCTCCGCCACGGGGAGGGGCGCTTCATCTCCGGCTGTCCGATCCTGAAGCCGGACTTTCGGAAGGTCACCCCGATGGGGATGTTCCTCAACCAGCGAGTGCTCGGCTACCCGGTCATCACGTGGACCGTGGACGAGCCGGAGACCGCCGAGCGCCTGCTCGAGCGCGGCGTCGCGGGGCTGATCTCGAATGATCCGGCGCCCCTCCTTGCGCTCACGGAAGGAGGTTCGCGATCTCGATCCCGAGCCGAGCGCCGAGATCCCGAAAAGCCGCAGTGACGGCCCCCATCGCGTTCGTTCCCTTCCCCGCGGCGACCCTGCTTGCCGTAGCGAGGACCTTTCCCGTCGCGAGATCGGCTACCCTGAGCTTCCCGGACACCTCGACGCGGTAGCCTCCCCCAGCCTCCTGCCGGAAGCTGGAGATGACGGCCTGCCCGAGGATGACGCGGGTAAACTGCCCGCCGAAGTTGTTTCGGACGATCATGAGAAGGTCCGGATCGTCGATTCCCGCAACCGAGGGGTTTCCCGGCACCGTGGTGAGCCTGAAGCCGAGCGGGGCCAGGGCCTCCACTACTCCGGAGGTAGTCGCGTCCCCCCAGATGAAATTGCCGCTCCCATCGAGATCGACGATGAGAACGCCGGTGCGGATTGCCGCCGATTGCGAGGTAGCGGAGTAGCTGAACTCCACGCTCTTCTCTTGAGCGGCCCGGTCGAGCTGCGCCGCGAGCGGCCGGTACTCGGCGCCGAGGCTCCCGAGGGAGGCGAGCTCGCCCTGAAGATCGAGCGCCATCGTGACCGTTCCCGGTCCGACGAAGCTGAGCGGCGGCAGCTCGAGGAGGACCATCCCCGACTCGTCGCTGCGCAGATGCTCGACCGCCGTCGCGAGGGTTCCATCCGGCTGCGCGGTCGTGTAGGAGGCGCGGATTGCCGCCTCCGGGAGGGGGCTGCCGCCGGAGGTCATAACGCGCAGCTTGAAGGCTTCCGGGAGCGGATGCCGGATGAGCCCGCTCAAAGCGCCCGTGAGCTTCTCGAGCTTGATCCCCTCGATCGCCTCCCGCGCCCTGCCGAGATCCCGTTCGATCTGAGGGCCGGCCCCCGCTCCCCCGGACGCCCCGGCGGCGGCCGCCGCCGCGATGAAGGCCTTGGCAGCCTCGAAGGGAGTGCTCGCCGCGACCTCGCTCCCCGCCCCCGAAGCCCTGGGCGCCGCCGCCGCCTGTTCCTGCCCCTCGCCGGAGCGGAGCCGAGTGAGCTCCTCTTTGAGGGCCGCGGTGGAACAGCGTCCGAGAAGGAATACCGTCACCTTCGCGCCCTCTTTGCGGACGAAGCGGTCGACCACCTCAAGATCGCGCGCCTGCGTCCCCGGCTCCGGCCCGACCTGCCCGCCGAGCCGCTGCTCGTACCGCGCGAGCTCTTCAGCCTGAGCCGGGGTGGATTTTGCCCCCAGGCCCTCGCCGACGAAGCGCGCGATCTCGGCAACGAGCGAGCGCTCGGCGCCGCGCTGGGCGAGCGATTCCTGCCCGCCTGCGCCGCTGCCGCTCCCGACGAAGTAGCTGAACTCCTGCGTGGCGGAAGGGGGTTCGGAAACCCAGCGAGGGGCCTGGGGGGCGCCGGGGGTGGCGCAAGCGGCCAGAGGGAGCAGCAGAAAAGCGGCCCATAGCAATCGCGCCGCAGGAGAGCCCTGCGCTCGCCCGTCGGGAGACCTTTCGCCGTTTCGGCGGAAGCGCCCGGTTGCGTTAGAGATCCATCCCAATTCCGATTCCTCCGTAGTAGCCGCCGAATCCCCCGTTGGGCACGAGCGGCAGCCACTGCACGTAGCCGCCGTCGATGCTCAAGCGAAGGTTGTTGCCGATTAGGTAGCTCAAGGAAAGCTGGCCGAAGCCGCCAGCCATCGTCAGGGTGAAGCTTGCCCCGGACTGAAGGGGAATCATCCCCCCGACCCCACCCGCGAAAACCGGGCGCAGCGCGAAGCGACCGAAGCGCCAGTTGAGCTCGGCGCCGAGGTAGAGACTGAGCGGCACCCCTCCGGCGGCATAGAACGCCGACGCAATCGCAGACTCAATCCCGATGAGCGGACGAAAGTTGTAGAAACCACGGGTTACCGACTCATAGGTGCCTACGCTGTAGACCAAAGGAGGCGCGATCGCCCCCGCCGCTGCGTTGGCGTTCGCTATGACGTGGAAGTAGGCCGTGGATTCGAAGCCGATCTGCGGGATCTCCCGCAGCCGATCTCCGACGCCAAAGATCGGCTCGGCATAGAGCACGCGCGCGTAGGAATAGTCCTCGCGCACGCTGCTCACGAGGAGAAGCCCCGTCTGCCGCGAAACCGCCCCTCCCGAAGGAGAGAGACGCGTCGAAAGGACCGCGAACTTTTCGCCCACGTGAACTCCCATCTTTCGACCAAAGCGGATGAGGGCAGTGCTTCCCTCGATGCTCACGGGTCCCGGAATCGATTCGATGCCGGGCCCGCCTTCGAGGGCGAGCTGGATGGGGATCTGGTCGGCGGCCTCGCGGAGCGCCCGCTGCGGACTCACTCCCGTGCCCAAGGCCTCCACGGCGATGTGCGCGAGGGTCGCGAGCGTGGAGAGATCGACGATCGTGAAGCTCGTTTCCAGCCGTGCGTTGTAGCCGCCCGCTTCCGAAAAGCCGCGGAGGTAGCTCGTGACGTCCGGTATCACCGCAAGGGAGGAGGCCGCGATGCGCCGCAGCTCCGCCGCCGGTATGGCCTCGCCGCCGATCTCGACGGCCCCCGCGATCGTCGCCTCCGCAGACTTGACTCGGCTCATTGCCTGTATGAAGGGGGAAAGGTCGCCCGCAGTGAGACGATAGGGCAGGCGGAGCACCCGATTCGAGCTCGCGAAGACCTCCGCGATGCGAAGGTCGACTGTCTGGAGCTCGGGGGCCGGCAGAGGCAGGTCCGAGATGCCGAAGAGGGCCACCGTGGTCTTTGCAGAAGGGATCTCGGCGGAGAGCGTGCCGGCACAGACGAAAAGCAGCGGGAGCACCCAGAGCCTGCGCATCACTCCTCCGAGCCGGGCCCACGTCCCAGCGGTCATGATGAGCAACTGCGTGCAACGACCTCTCTGCCCTTTCAGGAGTGTGAAGCCTTTGTCGCGCCCGCCACCTCCGATCCGAGTCGGGAGCCGCTCTTCACGATCAAGAAGCTGCGCAGATCGAAATCGACCTTTCCGGTATTCGAAACCTGCACCGTGAGATCGCCGGGGTTGCCGTCGAGCTTCTTGACGATGTTTCCCTCGGAAATCTCAAGACCGGTCCCACCCTTCGAGATCCTCACGCGAAGGGGATGGCTCGCATCGAAGGCGGCTCCAAGCGCGAAGCTGGCGAGCTCGCGACCGTTGGCAGAGAAGACGACCTCGCCGGTCGCCCCCGGCGGAAACTGCGAGAAGGCGATCGCGAGCGTCTGCTCGTCCTCGCCGACCCCGAACGACGGCAGCGAGACCCACGATCCCGCCCCGAGAAGGAGGCTTCCGGCCTGCAGGTCGCCGTCGGTGGTGGAGGAGTCGTATTTCAGGTCGCCGGGAAGGCGCATCCCGTCGAATCCTTCCGCGAAAACGAGGCTGCTGCCGTACTCCTCGCTCATCGCCCGGCGAAAGACCTCGGGATCGACGCTCGCCTGACCGGAACCGTCGCGATAGTAGACTCCGAGCTCGTCGATGAGGCCGACGAATCCGTTCGTGCCGCCGATGATCGTCTCACCGTTCGCCGGGGCGTTGACCGCAGGGGATATGTCAAGGCTGTCGGCGAGAACCATGTTCCCGTCGGTGAACCAGAGGAGGCTCAGGCCTTGGCTGGTCGGAATGACCGAAAGGGTGATCGTGGTCAGCTGCCCGGTCGGTATCTCGACCGAGCCGCTCTCGCTCACCGAATCAACCGTCGCCGCGAGCCGTCCCTTCGCGTTGGTGGCGAGCTGGAGCTGGAAGCCGCCCTGGTCGGCGGTCGCCGTTAGGAAGTTGCGGCCGAACTGGAAGCTGTCCAGGCGCAAGCGCATCGTGATCGAGAAGGGGGCCAGCGTCGAGCCGGAAAGGGGAAGAATCAGGTTCGGAATCCGAAAGCCAGCCGAGCCGTTCAGCTGATAGCCGAAGACGCTCCCGTTGACCCCGAGCTGGGGGCTGCCGATCGGCGCGGCAGCAAGCTGAAGCCTCTGACCGCGCGGGCTCGAGTCGGTGAGATCGCCGCCGAAATGGAAGAGGCTGTAGTAGTCGCTCGCGGGCCCGAGCTGATTCTTGGCGGTCGAGGATGCCCCGTTCGTTACGAAGATCTCGACATGCATGGAGTAGGGAGAGGTGAAGGTAAAATCGCCTCCCGCTGCCGGACCAAAGGGAAAGAGCTCCACCGTAACGGAGTACACCCCGGAGCTCGCCGGTGCGGTCCACTGGACCTTGTCGTAGCCGTCCTGCAGATAGCCCTCGGCGATCACCTTGCTGCCCATGGTCCAGCGCAGGTAGGGATTTGCCCCGCTGGGAACCGAAAGGCTCGCGTAGAGGAGACCAGCCCCTCCGGGGGCGAGGGTCGGCGGATAGGAGGCGATCCCCTGGAGGCTATAGGTCCCCTGGGTATAGAAGAAGGTGATGCTCTTCTGGGTGATGACCTGATTGTTCGCGTCGTAGAGGGTGAGCCGCAGGGTGTAGGTGCCCGAGCTCAGGGAGGGGAGCTGAACCGGGGGAAGCGGAGCGCTGAAGTCTATTCCCTTGAGATCCCCGGTCTGAATGACGTTCCCCTGGGCATCGAGCAGCTCGACCTTCAGATCCTTGGGGCTCACCTGGCTCTGGTTGTACTTCAGCGCCAGAGGAATCTGGTCCCCGCTGCCGACCATCGTCCCGGCCGAGATCGTGCCGACCGTCACCTGGTTGGTCGACTGGTCGCCGAGCGGCGAGAGCAGGCTGTTGGCGCTGCATGAGACGAAGAGCGCCGCTCCGATTATGGTTGGAACAATGAGTGCCCGACCGAGCATAACCCCCCCGCAATGATGATATCACACTCAGAACGGTTATCAAGTATCGGGCGCATTGGATCGAAAAAGTCCACAGGCTCACCGTCGCGCGGGGCCCGGGATGGCCGCAGCAAAGGCTGCTATATTGAGGAAATCGCGGCTTTTCGGTAGCATCCCCTTCAGATCGGGGGAAGAGATGCGGGCGACCAAAGCGATCATTCACCTGGAGAACCTGCGCCACAACATTCGGCTCGTCCGCCGCCACATCGGTCCTGACAAGCGGATCTGCATGGCGGTCAAGGCCGATGCCTACGGGCACGGTGTACATAGAGTTGTACAGGTAGCCCTCTCCGAAGGGGTCGAATACTTTGCGATCGCGACGGTCCAGGAGGGGATCGACATTCGGACCGAGGGTGTCGACGCCCCGATCCTCCTCCTGAGCCTCCCCCTTCCCGAAGAGGTCCCCGAGGTCATCCGCTACGGGCTCACGCCGCTCGTCACCGACCGGCTCTTCCTGCAGGTTCTCGAGGAGGCTGCCGCCGCACAGGGCCGGCGCATCGAGGTCCACCTCAAGGTCGACACCGGAATGGGGCGAATCGGCTGTACCCCGCAGGAGGCACTCGAGCTAGCCGCCGCGACCTCGGCCTCTCGCTGGCTGCGCCTTGCCGGGGTGTGCACCCACTTCCCCGTTGCCGACCTTCCGGACAATCCCTTCACCACCGCGCAGATCAGACGCTTCGCCGCAGTGGTTGATGCGATTCGCGTCCAGGGAATCGATCCCGGTCTGATCCATGCAGCCAACTCCGGTGCGGTCCTCGGCTATCCCGCCTCCCACTTCGACATGGTCAGGCCCGGAATTCTCCTCTACGGCTACTATCCCTCCCAAGAGCAGCCGCGAAGCCTCTCCTTTCTCCCCGTGATGGAGCTCGAGTCGCGCATCGTCTTTCTCAAGCGCGTCCCGAAGGGTACCCCCATCTCCTACGGCATGACCTATCACGCCGAGCGCGAGACGACGATCGCCACGATCCCGATCGGCTACGGCGACGGCTATAGCCGCCTCCTTTCGGGCCGAGGCGAGGTGCTCGTCCGCGGGAGGCGCTATCCGATTGTGGGAAGGATCTGCATGGACCAGCTGATGGTCGACCTTGGGTCCGACTCCCCCGCGGAGCTCTACGATCGGGTGACCCTTTTCGGGCCCGATCCGGAGGGTCCCGACGCCGAGCGCATCGCCACCCTGATCGGCACGATCCCCTACGAGGTCACCTGCGACATCAACAAACGGGTGCCCCGTCTCTACACCGACCGCGAGGAGAAGCCGCGCCCTACTGCTTTCCCCACAGCTCCGCCAGATTGAGGATGGTCTCGGTCGCCTTGACCATCGTGGAGAGCCCCACCCATTCGCTGCGGCTGTGATAGTTCTGCGCCCCCGAGAAGAGATTGGGCGTCGGAATGCCCATCTCCGTGAGCTTCGAGCCGTCGGTTCCCCCCCGAATCAGCTCGAGGCGCGCCTCGCAGCCGCTCCTCTTGATCGCCTCCAAGGCCAGATCGACTGCGAGCGGCTCGCGCTGGATGCGCTGGAACATGTTGGAGTACTGTTTGGTCTCGGTCAGGACCACCTTGCCTCCCGGAAAGATGGCCTCGACGGCCCGGGCCACGTGGTGGAGGGTATCGACGCGCCGCCTCATCTCGAGCTCGTCGAAGTCGCGCAGAAAGACGTCGACGGTCGCGGTCTCGAGGGTTCCTCGCACCTCCACCGGGCAGTAGTAGCCGTAGCGCCCGTCGGTGGCCTCTGGGCTCTCCGACTGCGGCAGCATGTTCAAGAAGGCCCCGGCCATGCTGACGGCGTTCACCAGCTTCCCACGGGCATATCCGAGATGGATCACGCGCCCGGTGAAGGTGGCGTTCACCTGGTAGGCGTTGAAGCATTCCGCCTCGACCGTTCCCTCAACGGTCCCATCCACCGTGTAGCAGCAGCGCGAGGTGAGCTTGTCGACCGGAAAGAGGTCGAGTCCCTTCCCGGTCTCTTCGTCCGGGGTGAAGAGGATCTCGAGGGTGCCGTGCTCCAACTCCGGATGGCGCTGCAGCCACGCCGCCGCGGTCATGATCTCGGCGACGCCCGCCTTGTCATCGGCGCCGAGAAGGGTCCTCCCGTCGGTCGTGACGATCGTCCCCCCGCTGTAGCGACGGAGCTCAGGGGTCTCCGCCGGATCGAGCCGGAAGCCCTCGCCTATCTCGATGATCCCACCGTCGTAGTTTCGATGGATCTGGGGATTCACCTGGTCGCCGGGGGCGTCGGATGCCGTGTCGATGTGCGCCATCAGTCCGATGGGGGGAGGGTCCCCCCGACGGCTGTTCGACGGGATCCGCGCGATGAGGTAGCCGTTCTTGGTCAGCTCGACGTCCGAGAGGCCCAGGTCCATCAGCTCCTTGACGAGCAGCTTCAGGAGATCCCACTGGCTCGGGGTTGAGGGGATCTCGCGGACGTGTCGATCCGAGGTCGTTTCGATCCGGGCGTAGCGGATGAAGCGCTCAAGGAGCTGGTCTTGGAAGGACTGGTCGAGCTTGTTCATCTGCGAATAATAGTAGAGAGCCCTCGCCGGAGTAAAGAGGCGAGTGCACCCCCGCCTCCCTGAAAGGAGTCGGGATTCGGCGGCGGTTTTCGCTTCCACCCTCACCGCGATGTACAAAGGCTGCAACAGGGCTACCGTGGAGTAGGATATTGCAGCCAAACCTACGCATCCGTGGATCTCCGAGCCTCCGAGACGCCGCGCGGCGAGCCGAAGCTCACGCTAACTCTCGTCCATTCCGGGAGATACGCTGAAGGTCCTCGGATGGCATGATCCTTGCGTAATTTAATTCCAGGTAGGTCTGCGTGCCGCGGCACGGGCGTGGCGGCGCTTTGCCCCTCAAGCCCGTGCAGGGCCGGCATCGTCCGGGCCCCCGCTGACAGGTAGAAACGCCGACCCTCAGCCGGTATAATCGCTTCGGTCAACAGAAACCGCCCCCGGCGGGTTGAGAAAGAAATCTTTGCGAAGTGAGGAGTGACGAATGAGTTCACTGAAGACCCCCAAGGATGTGATGGCCTTCATCGAGCGCGAGAAGGTGGAGATTGTAGACTTTCGCTTCATGGACTTTCCAGGACTGTGGCAGCACTTTTCGGTGCCCATTGCCGAGATGAGCGAGGATGTCTTCGCCGAGGGCCTCGGCTTCGACGGCTCGAGCATTCGCGGCTGGCAGGCAATCAACGAGTCGGACATGCTCGTGAAGCCCGTCGCGGAGACCGCCTTCGTCGACCCCTTCACGGTGCACAAGACCCTCGTGCTGGTCTGCAATATCGCGGATCCCATCACCGGACAGGACTATACCCGCGATCCTCGCAACATCGCCCGCAAGGC
>DAHVAK010000121.1 GCA_027314665.1 Spirochaetales bacterium | reverse complement strand
TCCGACCCCCGAGTGCTCGGCCCGCTCGGCAAGCTCTTCGGGTAGGAGCGAGACCGTCTTCCGCTTCACCCCTCGCCGGCGGGTGACCCCCGCCGAAAGGACCGTGTCGGCGAGCGCCGCTTTCAGCGTCGGAAAGAACGCGGCCCGCTGGTAGAGCTCAAAGGCGTGCACCGACATGTATTCGATCTGTCGCTCGTCGTAGCTCCGCTCGCCGACGATGCGAAGGCGCGAGAGACCCATCGTCTTCATGGCGCGGCAGGTCGAGCCGATGTTCCCGGACTCCTCCGGATGCGCAAGCACGACGGCGATTCGCTCGAGGAGATTTTCCACGCGGCGGATTATAGCACGAGCGCTGCGGGCTTTCGGAAGCGAGGGCTCGAGCACAAAAAAAAGCCGGCCTGGTTGCCGGCTTTTAGAAGGCCCTGCAGTCGAGGGCGATGCCCCGCTGCTTTCGGGCTCCACGTGCTCTTATGCTTTCCCGAGGAAAGCTCCGAAGTCTCGAACCGTCTCAGGCGGCGGCCTCATCGGCCGCCCAACGTAACAGGCGGTGTCGTCACTGCATCCTCCTGTTCTTTGTTGGGGGTACCCTCGCGTACCCTACATGACTAGGATAGCTCCGTTCGCCCGAATCGTCAACTCTTTCCCGCGCGCCGCAAGACCTCAAAAATCTGCACCATCGCGTAGGTGTCCAGGCGGCAATAGTCGAGAAGCTGGCGGCGGACCTCCGCGCGCCGCGCAGGGTCGCGCTCCTCGAGAAGCCCCAGGTAGGCGAGCGCCGCGGCGGTCCCATCTCCGATCGCAAGGGAGTCATAGGAAAGCTCGGGGACGAGGGCGGGGAGCACCCGCTTGATCGAGTAGGAGCCGCGCATCGAGGGAAGATAGTAGTCGAGCCGCTGGAAGGGGGTCATGAGATCGACCACCCGTTCGATGATCCCCTCGATCGAGGGCGCGCGCTCGACGAAGAGCTCCGCAAGCTCGGTGAGCCTACCCACCTCGAAGGACTTGTTGTAGACGAGGATGCTCCCTGTCCCGCCCACCGCGGACAGGAGCGCATCGGTGAAGGAGTCTCGCGGGTCGGCACCCGCTTCGGCGAGGTATTCGACATGGCTCGGCTCCTCCCCCGGTCCCTCGCAGCGATGAAGCGAGAACTGAAAGGGAATCTGCTGATAGGGCGAGGAGCGGTCGAAGAGCGGAACCGCAGGCTGGAAGGTCTCGAAGTCAAGGAAGTGAAGCGGATAGCGCAGCGAGCCGACGAACTCCGCGATTGCCCGTAGATCGAGGACTCCCTCTCCGCTGCGCTCGGCTTGCACCTGCAGGCGCTGCCGATCGCTCAAGGGGTAGCTGTCCGGGACGGCTGCGACTGAGACTACCCCCGAGCGGTAGAGCTCAAACTTCTTCTCCTCCTCCAGGCGCGCGATGTCAAAGACCGAGTAGTCGGGGACCCCCTTCCAACAGGTGCCCATGAAGTCGCATGGATAGGGGTTGCGGCAGTGCGGGCCGATAGGAACCTCCGGCATCTCCTTGGCGCGCGCGACCCGCGAAAGCTCCTCGACCCTCTGCACGACCAAGGGCTGGAGGCCGAGCACCTCGGCGAGAACCGAGGCGCCGGCAAAGAGCCGAAAGAGGTCGAGCCGCCCCCGACGCACGTAGCTCGGGTTGATGCAGACGATGGAGATGTCCGCAAGGGGGACTCCCGAGCCGGTGATGACGAAGTACTGGAGGGCGGCATCGAGCAGGTAGGTCTCGGTGATCGAGGTGGAGCTCTTGACCTCGAAGGCGCGAAAGGAGGCTCCGTCGCGCACGAGGATGTCCATGGCTGCGAGGACGCCCTCATGGCGGAAGGCAGCCTCGTAGATGACCGGGGTTCGACCGCCGACGAGCTCCGCGGTCTGCGCTACCGAGCGCTCGTACTGAAAGGGTGTCGGCGGGCTCGCATCCACGCCCCCCGGAAAGAGCTCTCGCGCCAGGCGTCCGACCATGGAGCCTCGGTCGAAGATCGCCTGCTGCTCAGGACCGATGCGATCGCGGGTCTGGTAGCGATGCTTGTAGAGCCACAGCGACTTGTGGCACTGGCTTCCGCGAATGAAGGTTGACTTCGAAAGGACATGTCCGGCTCTCCCCATCGCTTCGAGAATAGCACAGGGCGCGGGTGCTCGTAAGGCAGATCGCCGGCGGTTGACAGGTTTTTGATTTTCGGCTACCCTCCTCTTGTGAACGCGAACGGTACACCCATCACACAACTCCCGGCTGCCCTTGCTCTACTCGCACTACTACCTTCATCCACGGCAGTGGGAAAGGCTTTTGCTCAGGTGTATTGAGTTTAGCGCTTTACACTTGAAAGAAACCCGCTGCCATCACCGGCAGCGGGTTTTTTTTTGCTTTTGCCTGCTCGCCTCACGGCGGCAGGAAGACGGTGGGCCTGCAGCCCACCGGGAGCTCGCAAGAGGAGGAAGCCATGGCAAAATATCGACCGTTCCCCCGGATTTCCCTTCCGGATCGGACCTGGCCGGAAAAGACGATCGACAAGGCGCCGATCTGGTGCAGCGTCGATCTTCGCGACGGCAATCAGGCCCTCGCGATTCCGATGAACGTCGAGGAGAAGCTCGAGATGTTCGACCTTCTCGTTTCGATCGGCTTCAAGCAGATCGAGGTCGGCTTCCCATCGGCTTCGAATACGGAGTTCGAGTTCGTCCGGCGTCTCGTCGAGGGCAAGCGCATCCCCAACGACGTGGTGATCCAGGTCCTCACCCAATCTCGGGAGCACCTCATCCGGCGCACCTTCGAGAGCGTCGACGGAGCGCCGCAGGCGATCATCCACCTCTACAACAGCACCTCGCCGATGCAGCGCAAGATCACCTTCGGCGCCTCGCAGGAGCAGATCAAGGCGATCGCGATTGAGGGCACCAAGCTCGTGAAGGAGCTCGTCTCCACGGTCCCGCGGACGAAGATCCTCTTCGAATACAGCCCCGAGAGCTTTTCCGATACCGAGGTCCAGTACGCCCTCGAGGTTTGCGAAGCGGTCAAGGAGATCTGGAAGCCTTCGCGAGAGGAGAAGATGATCTTCAACCTTCCCGACACCGTCGAGTGGGCCTCCCCCAACACCTACGCCGATCAGGTTGAGTGGTTCTGCCGGAACATCTCCGATCGCGATCAGGTCATCGTGAGCGTTCATACCCACAATGATCGCGGCACGGGCGTCGCGGCAACGGAGTTCGGCCTCATGGCCGGCGCTGAGCGGGTGGAGGGCACCCTCTTCGGCAACGGAGAGCGCACCGGAAATCTCGATGTCGTCACGGTCGCGCTCAACATGTTCAGCCAAGGGGTGGATCCCGGTCTCGAACTCTACGACCTTCCGGCCATCCAGGAGGTCTACGAGCGGGTAACGCGGATGGAGGTCCCGCCCCGGCATCCCTATGCCGGCGAGCTCGTCTTCACCGCCTTCTCCGGTTCGCACCAGGATGCGATCAAGAAGGGTATGGACCGCCGCGACGGCCTGAAGGACGCGGACGCCCCCTGGGAGGTTCCCTACCTCACTATCGATCCCAAGGACATCGGGCGGACCTACAAGGCGATCATTCGCATCAACAGCCAAAGCGGCAAGGGAGGGGTCGCCTACGTCCTGTCGCGCGATTTCGGCTTTGGTCTGCCGAAGAACATGCACCCCGAGGTGGGGATCCTTGTGGGCGACCTCTCCGACCGCCAGGGTCGCGAGCTCCTTCCCTCGGAGATCTTCGAGATCTTCAAGAAGGAATACCTCGATGTTCGCGAGCCGCTTGAGCTCGCAAGCTTCGCCGAGACCCCGCACTTCGCGAAGGGAGTCTCATCCACCGAATGCACGGGGGTCGTGCAGAGCGGGGGAAAGCGCTACTCCTTGAGGGGAATCGGGACGGGCCCGATCGACGCTTTCGTGAATGCGATGCGGGAGCACGGCTGGGACGATTTCGAGGTCGGCGAGTTTCACGAGGAGTCGCTCGGAAAGGGCTCCGAGACGCGCGCCGCGGCCTACATCCGGCTCGAGACCCCGGAGGGGCTGGGCCGCTGGGGGGTGGGGGTCGACACGAACATTACCGTCGCAGGGGTGAAGGCCCTTCTGTGCGCCTACAACCGGATCGCCGCGGCGCGCCGTGCGAAACCCAACGCGCCCGAGGAGCGAGCGAAGGTTGGATGACGGTCGGGCGGGCGGCTCGCCGCTTGTTGCCCCGCTGCCGAGATGGTAGCCTCGAGGGCAATGATCAGCGCTCCGCCGCTCAAGCTCGACACGACGCTCTTCCTCCGGAGGGTGAGCGCCGTGTCCCTCTATATTCACATCCCCTTTTGCTCGAGCCGCTGCCGCTACTGCGACTTCTACTTTGAAACCGGCTGGTCGCCGCGGGTCATGGGTCGCACCCTCGACCGGATTGTCGCCGAGGCGCGCTACTTCTTCGAGGCCCTCGGAAGACCGCGAATCGAAACAGTCTACTTCGGCGGGGGAACCCCGAGCGTCATCCCCCCGCGGACGCTCGATGACTTCCTCGACCGGCTGCGGCGGGCCCTCGGGATGGAGGGCTGCGCGCGGGGACCGACCGAGTGGAGCTTCGAGATGAACCCGGAGTCGGTGAGCCCGGAGCTTCTCGCCGTCCTGCGCGAGCGGGGGGTGAGCCGGTTGAGCCTCGGGGTCCAGAGCTTCCAGGATCCCCTGCTCCGCTTTCTCACCCGCCGGGCAACCTGCGAGCGCGTGACCGAGGCGCTCGAGCTCATCGCGCGCCTGCCCGCGCGCTCGCGATTCCCCCACCTCAACATCGACCTCATCGCCG
Organism: Spirochaetales bacterium; assembly: GCA_027314665.1. Lineage (GTDB taxonomy): Bacteria > Spirochaetota > Spirochaetia > DAHUYW01 > DAHUYW01 > DAHUYW01. The sequence continues at coordinate 14,324 of DAHVAK010000121.1, read as the reverse complement.
GAATCCCTGGGCAGAGCGAGGAGATGGTCGGGGAGGACATCGATCGGGCCCTCTCCTACGGCCCCGATCACTTCTCGATCTACTCCCTCACGGTCGAGGAGCGCACCCCTCTCGCGCAGATGGTCGCGCGCGGCCATGCGCGCCCGCTCCCTCAGGAGAGCCAGGAGTCCCTGTGGTTCGCCGCCCGCGACCGCCTTCTCGCCCGGGGCTTCGAGCACTACGAGATCTCCAACTTTGCGCTTGCGGGGGCCCGCTCGCTTCATAACGCCGCCTACTGGAGACTCGATCCCTATGTCGGGCTCGGGCCGGGGGCCGTCTCGACGCTTCCGGCGACCACCGGGACCGAGGGCGAGGAACGGGGCCTGCCCGCGCGGCAGCATGCGGCGAGGCTCACCAATCCGAATCTCTTCATCTACAGCTCCCTCTTCGATCCGAGCTGGAGCCACGCCGTGGAGCTCCTCTCCCCGCGCAGCCTCCTCATCGAGCACTTTCTCACCGGGCTTCGAACCGGCGAGGGGGTCTCCCTTCGCAGGATCGAGCGAGTGTTCGGGCTGAACCTCCCGAGGCTGTGGGCGGGCCCGCTCGGCGAATGGGCCGCCGGCGGCAGAATCGAGGCGGCGGCGCTTGCGGAGCCCGTGCCCCGCCTCGTCTTGAGCCCCTCGGCCCGGCTGCTCCTCGATCCGTTTCTCCTCGAGATCGACCGCCTCATCGATGACCTCGGCCCCATCCGGGACGCGAGGTGGCCGGAGGCGGCGGAAGGCGAGCAATCGGGGATGACGGCCCCTGCCTGACAAAGGGCCGTCTGCCGGAATCAAGAAGGGTGGATTTGAGCGCCCGCCTGCCCCCAAAGGCGCCTTTTCGCCCTGTTGACATTTTGTCCGAGCCCTCGTAGCCTCTCAAGCGAGCGAGTACCTGCGAATGTCTTTGTCGAACAGACGGCGATTGGTCGGGACGCTCCTGGTCACGATCGCCTTACTAGTAGCCGTCGGACTTGGCGCCGGGCTTGGCCTTGCCCTCTCCAACACGGACAACATGTCACTATCGCTGCGGTCGAGCCGGCTGCAGCAGCACCTCCCTACCGAGATCCTGGATCGAAACGGGAGGCTCATCGACGAGATCACCGGAGTGAACGATCACCCCACCATCTCGCTGAACAAGCTTCCGAAGTACATCATCTACGCCCTTCTCACGAGAGAGGACCAGAACTTCTTTCATGAGGGCGCCTTCAGCCTGCGCGGGACCTTCCGCGCGGCATGGAACATCGTCACCAACAACTACTTTTCCGGCGGGAGCACGATCACCCAGCAGCTTGCCGGGATGATGTACACCAATCGCACCAAAAAGACCATCGTGCGAAAGCTCAAGGAGCTCTGGTACGCCTTCCAGCTCGAGCGGCGCTTCACGAAGGACCAGATCCTGCAGATGTATCTGAACGCGGTCTACTTCGGGCAGAACAAGTACGGGATTCAGTCCGCCTCGGAGTACTACTTCGGCCGGCCCGCAAGCGACCTGACCCTGGCGGAGGCGGCGATGCTGGTCATACAGCTCGCCGATCCGGCTCGCTACTACTGGCTGGATCATCCCAATCGCGCGCGGATCGTACAGCATGTGGTCCTCGAGGAGATGGTCCAGAAGGGCTACGTTTCCCAAGAGCAGGTCGATCAGTCCTTCACCGACTTCTGGGACACCTACCCCTACACGCGCCCCGCCTCGGTGGCATACGGCTCGGGCAACAACAGCAAGGCGCCCTACTTCACCGACTACGTCCAGCGGCGATTGGAGAAGGACCTCTACGGAAAGCTCGATTACCTGCGCGACGGGCTGGTCATTCACACCACTCTCAATCTCAACTATCAGGAGATCGCCGAGCGCGACATGCACGCGGCGATCAAGAAGTACAACGCCATCTACCAGAGAGACGTGCGGAGGACCTTCGCGACCGTCGCCCCGGACTATATCCCGGTCGTGCACCTTCTTTCGCTCGCCTTCAACCTCACCTCGGTGGACCAGGTTGATGAGGCGCGAAAGGAGCGGGACGCCCTTCACTACTACCTTCACGACGTCAATCCCAGCCTGGATGTCCTCTCGACGACCTTCGGACTGGAGCCGGTGCAGATCGCCACGGACAGGGCCCATTTCGTCCGCCTGAACAATGCGGAAAAGACTACCGTAGAGGGGGCGCTCATCACCCTCGCCAATCACACCGGAGGAATCCGCGCGATGGTCGGCGGCTACGACTACAACACCTCACCCTTCAACCGCGCGGTGGATGCGCGCCTCACCGAGGGCTCGTCGATAAAGCCCCTGTACTACTCGGCGGCGATCTCGTCGGGGAAGTTCACCGAGGCCACCGAGCTCTACGACGGTCCGGTCGTCTTCTTCAATCCGGACGGCACCGCCTACCGTCCGCGCGACTTCCTCGGCCAGTGGCAGGGGCATGTCTCCTTGAAGTGGGCCCTGGAAGACTCGATCAACGTGCCATCCCTCGAGGTTCTCCAGGGGGTGGGATTCCCCGCGGCGATCCATCGCATCTCGGAGATGCTCGGGATGTCGAAGTATGCGAACAACCCAAGCATCTTCCCGCACGTCTATCCCCTCGGTCTCGGGATAGTGCCCCTCGCCCCGATCAACCTCGCGCGCGCCTACGCGACCTTCCCGAATCAGGGACGCGAGGTCACACCGGTCTCCATTAAGTGGGTGCAGGATCGGCGCACCGGCAAGATCATCCTCGAGCCCGAGAAGCAGGTCTTCGAGCGCCTGCGTCTCTTGGGCTCGAAGGCCCAGTTCATGACGCCCCAGGCGGCCTACGTCATGATCAACCTCCTGGAGGGAGTCGTCACCTCCGGCGACCTTTGGCAGACCGCCTACGATGTCCACGGGTGGGACGGAATGCCGATGGCGGGGAAGACCGGAACGACTCAGAACTGGGAGGACGCCTGGACCACGGGATTCTCTCCCTACTTCACGACCTCGGTCTGGTTCGGATTCGACAAGCACGGGAGCTCCCTCGGACTCGGGCTCACGGGGGCGCTCGCGGCAGGTCCGGTATGGGCTAAGGTCATGAAGGCGATCGACGCCGGAAAGCCACGCATTCCCTTCCCCAAGCCCGCGACCGGGCTCATTCGGGTCCGCGTCGATGCCGACTCCGGGCTTCTCCCGTCGGCCGACACGAAGCACACCGTCGACGCGCTGTTCATCGCGGGGACTCAGCCGGAGCGATTCGACACCCAGAGCGAGTTCCAGCAGAGCCGAAACGCCGAGATCATCCAGAAGCTCGAAAACTCGCCCGCCTTCCAGGGCCTGTCGGCGGGAGCGCAGCTGCCGCCCCTCGGCGGAGGGCAGCCGCTCGGCGGTCAATCCCTTGGAAGCCTCGGGGGCGGCCAGTCGCTTGGCGGCCAGTCGCTCGGGGGCGGCCAGTCGCCTTCTGGCGGGCAGACCTCGCAGGGATATCCGAAGAGCCCCGGAAGGTCCGCGGGGGCGGGCCAGCCCTCCCCGAGCGCAACCGAGCCAAACGGAAGCGAGGGCTCAGCCGGCGGCGGCACGGGAAATGCGGGGATCAATCCGCTCCTGAACTGAAAGACCCTACGCGCAAGAAGCCTCCACGAGGCGGACGCCAACAGGCAGGGAGGAGCTCATGTCCGAGCACATCGCGACCGTCACCTGGAAACGAATCGGAGAGGGTTTTGACTACCAGAGCTACAGCCGCGACCACCAATGGCGCTGCGAGAACGGGATCAAGGTGGACGCCTCCGCGGCGCCCGCCTTTCGCGGCAATCCGGCCTGCGTCGATCCCGAATCGGCCTTTGTCGCCTCCGTCTCAAGCTGCCACATGCTGACCTTCCTCGCGATCTGCGCCAGGAGGCACATCGTCGTGAACTCCTACACCGATCGGGCCGTCGGCCATCTCGAGCGCGGTCCGTCGGGCAGGCCTGCGATTGCGCGCGTTGAGCTGCGACCCCGCATCGAGTTCGAGGGAGCCGCGCCGAGCCCAGAAGAGCTTCATGCCCTCCACGAGCAGTCGCACGCCGACTGCTTCATCGCGAACTCGATCACCTCGGCAGTCACGGTCGAGGAGAGCTGAAGCGGCCCCGTTCGTGGCGGCGTCCGCCCGCCGGCGAGCTCCCCTCTCTAGGCTCCGGTAGGCTTCGCCTTGTCCGTTCCCGCGCTCACCGCATCGCGGAGCGCGATCATCCCCCTCTCGATTGCAGCGCGGTCGCCTTGGGAAAGTCCGGATAGGCGTCCGGCAATCCAGGTGCGGGTCAGGGCCCGCGACCTCTCCCAGACCGAGGTGCCGAGGGCGGTGAGGACGATCTCGACCCTTCTCCGGTCGACGCTGTCCTGGGTGCGCGTGACGAGCTCCCGCTCGACGAGAGAATCCACGGCCTTCGAGGCCGACGGAAGGGTGAGGCCCATGTGCTCCGCCACCTCCGACAGCGAAGCCGGCGCGGCTCGATGAATGAAGTTGAGGATGCGGAACTGCGGGACCGTGAGCTCCGGATCGCGGTGGGTTCGCATCTCGGAGCGGATCGAGCGCATGAGAAGGGGGGCCACGTCGAGGACCAGCCCTGCCAGCTCATCGACCTTCGGGGCAGCTGCCGTCATAGTTGCACCTTCTAATCATTAGATAGGCTGAACCTATCTCACTTGGAGGAGAGTGGTCAAGTGCAGGCTGTCGGCCGAGGTCGGGGCGCGAACGCGCGCGCGACACTGAGCTGCCGGTGCGCTGGGCCGAGAGGGCTATGCCCCGCTTCGAGCCCCTCGCGCCTCGACCTTGCGCGTTGTCCGCTTCCGCCCTCCTCCGCGTCCGCTCAAGAGGGTCTGGAAGGCGATGAACAGAAACATGAGGACGCCGATCGCGATCTTCGTCCACCATGAGCTCAGGGTTCCTTGGAAGACGATGATTGAATTGATGGTTCCCAGGATGAGGGTTCCGAAGACCGAGCCGACGACGTATCCGACGCCGCCGGTAAGGAGGGTTCCCCCGATGACGGTGGCCGCGATTGCCGGGAGCTCCATCCCGTCCATGTGAAGCCCATAGCCCGAAAGGATATAGAACGTGAAGACGACCCCGGCGACGGCCGAGCAGAAGCCGCTTAAGGCATAAACGAGCACCTTTGTCCGTCCCACGGGCAGGCCCATGAGTAGGGCCGACTGCTCGTTCCCGCCGATGGCGTACACCACCCGTCCAAACCGGGTATAGTGGGCGAGCACGATCGCCCCGAGGACGACCGCCAGGAAGATGAGCACGTTGACCGAAACAAAGCCCCCGATGAGGTGGATGCGAGTCTCGGCGACTGCCCGGTAGAAGTGGTTGTCGATCGGTATGCTGTCGATGCTCATCAGGAAGCAGACCCCTCGCGACAGATAGAGCCCGCCGAGAGTGGTTATGAAGGGCGGAGTCTTGAAGAAGTGGATCAGGGATCCCATGATGAGGCCGAGGGTGGAACCGGTGGCGAGCACGAGTGGGATTACGACGAGCGGGCTCCAGTGGGCGTGCTCGAGGAGCACCGCAGAGATCATGGTCGTCATGGCGATGACGGAGGCCACCGAGAGATCGATTCCGCCGCTTATGATGACGAAGGTCTCTCCTATCGCGATGATGCCAAGGTAGGAGTTGTCGATCAGCAGGTTATAGAAGACCCTGAACGAGAGAAACTCAGGGTAGACCGCCGAGGCCACTCCGTACATCAGCACGAACAGCGAGATGGTGATCGTGAGCGGCAGGAACTTCCGATTAAGGCCCATCGCGGTTGTCATGGAACAGCAACCCTCCTTCCGGTGACCGTGCGGAAAACCAGATCCCTGAACGACTGGGACTGCAGGATGCTCACGAGGAAAACGACTATCGCCTTGACGACCTCCGTAACCTGCGGGGCCACCCCGGTGGTGTAGATCGTTGTCGTGAGGGTCTGGATGATCAGGGCGCCGATGACGCTCCCCCCGAGATAGAACTTGCAGCCGTTAAGTGAGGTTCCGCCGATGACGACCGCAAGAATCGCGTCAAGCTCGAAGAGGTGTCCGGCGTTGTTTCCATCGGCGCTGTGTACGCTCGAGCTCACGATGAGCCCGGAGATTCCCGCGCAGACCGCGGCGAAGACGTATGTCCACAAGACATAGGTTTCCGGCTTGATGCCCGCGTAGCGGCTCGCCGTGGGATTGATGCCGATCGATTCGATATACAGCCCAAGGGCCGTTCTTCGGGCCACCACCAGCGTGAGAATCAAGAGGAAGGCCATGATGAACGCCGGGAACGGCAGGCCCAGGAGGTGGCCGTTTCCGATGAAGAAGTAGGGGGCATAGTAGATCGTGATGATCTGACCCGCTGTGATGAGCTGGGCTACGCCGCGCCCTGCCACCATGAGAATGAGGGTTGCCACGATCGGCTGCATCCGCAGGCGCGTAACGAGCATCCCATTCCACATCCCTGCCACCGCCGTCAGTCCCAGCGCCCCCGCGATCGCCAGAGCCATGGGCACGTTGGAGACGTAGTGCTGGACGCCGTTTACGATGACGAGACTTCCCCCGATCAGGTAGGCGGCCATCGCGCCCCCGATTGCCACGACCGTTCCGACCGACACGTCGATCCCGCGCGTGGCGATGACCAGGGTGAGCCCGATGGCGATCATGCCGATCTGCGTCGAGTTCTTCAGGATGTCGATGAGACTGCCGAAGAGATTGCCGTTCCGGATCTCGATCCTGAAGAATCCCTTCGTGAAGATCAGGTTGTAGAGCAACAGCAGCGCCAGGATGACCAGCGGCCAAAAGAGCTTCGACGAAACAAAGCGCCTGAGAATCGTGCTAGGCTTGTTTGACATTCTCATCCTCCTCTGCGATGACGTGGAGGATTGCATGCTCGCTGACCTCCGTTCCCTGCAACTCTCCGATCTTGGCTCGATCGCGCAGCACCATGACCCGATCGCTGCACCGCTCGATCTCCTCAATTTCCGACGAGATAAAGAGGATCGACATCCCCTCGTCGCGAAGCCTCAAGATGAGCTTCTGAATCTCGGCCTTCGCCCCGACGTCGATGCCGCGGGTCGGCTCGTCGAGAATGAGAAACCGCGGCGCCATGACCACCAGCGCGCAAGGATGACCTTCTGTTGATTCCCGCCGCTCAAGGTTCTGACCGGACGATCCACATCGGGGGTGCTGATGCCGAGGAGCGCGACATACTCGTTCGCGATCGCCTCCTGCTTCTTGCGCGGCAGATAGTTGAAGACCCCGTTTCGAGCCTGGAGCGCGAGGATGATGTTCTCGCGGACCGAGAGCTCGTCGAGCAGTCCCTCCACCTTGCGGTCCTCGGGGCAAAACCCGATGTCCGCCTCGATTGCGTCCGTCGGCGAGTCGATCGTCCTTTTTTGGCCCTTCAGAAGGTACTGGCCCTGATCCGCCCGCTCGATTCCAAACAGGAGGCGCGCGAGCTCGGTTCGACCCGAGCCGAGAAGGCCGGCGACCCCGACAACCTCGTGATCGTAGAACGACTGATCGAGGGGGGAGAGGTAGTTGGACTTACCGAAGCCGCTCACGTGGAGATAGGGAAGATCGGTGCGACCCTCGCTCGCCTCGGCCGCGCGAGGGCTCCGGGTGAGCTCCATGTACTCCTTTCCGATCATCCTCCCGATCAGCTCGGTCCTCGGGAGGGATGAAGTCTCGAACTCTCCGACGAGCTCTCCGTTGCGAAGCACGGTGATCCGATTCGAGACCTCGTAGACCTGGTCGATGAAGTGAGTCACGAAAAGGATGGCAAGGCCCTCGTCCTTGAGCTTGCGCATCACCTTGAAGAGCTGGGCGACCTCGGCCTCGTCCAGGCTCGAGGTAGGCTCGTCGAGAATGAGGATCTTCGAGGAGCCAAAAAGGGAGCGTCCGATGGCAACCATCCGCTGGATTGCGATCGAGCAGGAGGAGAGCGGCTGCGATCCGTCGAGCCTGACGTTCAGCTTCTCGAGGAGCAAGGCCTCCGCCGCCGCCTTCATGGCCTTCCAATCAACGAGCCCTCCCTTCCGCGGCTCCCTCCCGATCAAGATGTTCTCCGCGACCGAGAGATTCGGACAGAGGTTCACCTCCTGATAGACCGTGTTTATCCCAAGGCTCTGCGCATGCAGGGGCGACTCCGGTCGAATCGGATGCCCCGCCAAGACGATCTCGCCGGCATCCGGCTCGTAAACTCCGGTGAGGACCTTGATCAGGGTCGACTTGCCGGCGCCGTTCTCGCCCATCAACGCCATGATCTCGCCGGAGCGAAGCCGGAAGTCCACCGATGAGAGAGCGCGAACCCCCGGGAACGACTTCGTGATTGAGCGCATCTCAAGAAGCGCGCCCGGTTCCGCTGTTGCCATTTCCCCTCCATCCCCGCACGAAACGGCGAGTGTTCCCGAGGCAGCCGTAGGGGAACACTCGCTTTTCATTCGGTCACCAACGGAATCGGCGAGCTTCGCGTAGGCTGCCCGAATGCCGCGTCCGTTGCCTCAATCGGCAGTCGCCGTTCGGCGCGAGGCTAGTACTGGCGGGTCGGGAAGACCTTTGCCGCGACGTCCGCCGGGAAGATGCCCTCGTTGGTCTTGATCCACCGCGGCAGGGTCTTGCCGGCCAGCATGTCCTTGACCGCCTGCATCAGCTGCGGCCCAAGCAGGGGGTTGCACTCCACGACGCAGTTCAGCTCGCCTGCCATCATCGCCTGGAAGCCGCCCTTCGTTGCATCGATCGAGATGATCCGGATGTCCTTTCCGGGATTCACGCCCGCTTCCTTCATCGCTTCGATCGCACCGATAGCCATGTCATCATTGTGGGCGAACAGGACGTCGATGTGCTTTCCGGTTTTGAGGAAGGCCTCCATGACCTGCTTGCCGCCCGCGCGAGTGAAGTCGCCCGTTTGATCGAGAACGATCTTCCAGTTGGAATGATCCTTCATGACGTTGTCCCAACCCTTCTTGCGATCGATCGCCGGCGCGGAACCGACGGTTCCCTCGATCTCCGCGACGCTGACCTCTTTGTTCGCATAGCCGTGGTCGTCCATGAACTTGAGCATCCAGTTGGCCGCGCGCTCGCCCTCCAGGGTGAAGTCCGAGCCGATGAGCGACACGTACAGGGAGGGATCCTTCACATCAACCGCCCGATCGGTGAGGATCACGGGGATTCCCGCGCTCTTCGCTTCCTGAAGGACCGCGTCCCATCCGGTTGTCACAACGGGAGAGAAGGAGATGACATCCACCTTCTGCGCAATGAAGGAACGGATGGCTGCGATTTGATTCTGCTGCTGCTGCTGCGCATCGCTGAACTTCAGGTCGATTCCGGCATCCTTTGCCGCCTGTTGAATCGATCGCGTGTTGGCGGTGCGCCACTCGCTCTCCGCGCCGACTTGCGAGAAACCGAGAACGATGGTCTTGCCCGAGGACGAAGACGCCGCCGTTCCGGCTCCGGCCGATTCCTTCTGTCCGTTGGCAAACAGCCCGACGCTTGCGAGGGCGAACAGGGCCGCCGTGATGACCAACAACTTCAGAGATCGCTTCATAGAGTTGGACCTCCTTGCGATTCACTTCATAGTCATACGACTACAGCTTGATTATTGAAGCCGCTATTCAAATCTGTCTTTGCACGCATCAGCTATTTCTTGCACGTTTTCAGCATCCGCGCGAAAGCGCACAGCCAAGCGGTGATGCCGCGACAGGTGTCCCGATCTCCGAGCTTTTTCCAAGTTCTCTTTTGACACCACACCCGCGAGTGGTAGACTTGATCCGGATCGCGTTCGCCGATCCGAGCCAGCAGATTAAAGACGTACAGATCGGATTCATCGGGCGGATGAGTCTTTGGAGGAAAGCATGAAGCTCAAGAGCTGTCTAGTTGCGGCAGGCATGATTGCGACGATCGCTCTGCTCGTCGTCTCCTGCTCCGGAAAAAACTCCGCGTCTTCCACGAAGGCGAGCGCCGCATCGGCCCAGCAAGCGCCCGCACCCTTCCGGTCCGAAACGCACGGCAACGTTACGTTTCAATGGCGGGTGAATCGCGGCGGCACCATGGATTGCGTCTTAAGCGCTCCCACCACGGGTTGGGTCGCGGTCGGCTGGGGCCATGACGGAACCCTGAAAAGCTCCGAGATCATCATTGGTTCGGTCAAAGAGGGTCAGGCCACGATCGTGGACGCCTTCGGCGTTTCGGCGGACCAAGTGAAGCTCGTCACCGATCTCGGAAATGACGACATCATCTCCAACAAGAGCGGCAGCGTCGACAATGGGACGACGAAGCTCCAATTCACGCTGCAGATGCACGCGATCGGGGACTACCACGATCCGCTCAATTCCGGTCAGACCTACGAGTTCATCTTTCTTCACGGCCCGGCCGGCGCTCAGGATTTGAGCACCTTCCCCGGTTCGACCAAGCCGGTAGCCGCCGAAATCGTTCTCTAGGGGCGCGAATTGCGGAGTCGGCCCAAGGGCCGTCGCGATCGCGAAGCGTCCGGCGAGATCGGGTTGCCGCGTTCAGCTTCGAGGCGAGACTCCTGGCTTTTCGCGCTCCCCAATCGCGCCTTGCGCCCTTGCGTCGGCTCCAGCGGGCCGGTGACGTGTCGGCGCCCTGCTAGTACCTTCGGGTTGGAAGGACGCGGCGCGCGACCTCGGCGGGGAAGACCCGCTCGTCGGTGATGATGCGCGTCGGAAGCTCCTTTCCGGACATGTAGTCCTTGACCGCCTTCATGAGCTGATCTCCGAGAAGGGGATTGCACTCCACCGTGCAGTTCAGCGTTCCGGCGATCATTGCCTGAAAGGCTCCGCGTGAGGCATCGACCGACACGATCACGATGTCCTTCCCCGGGACGATGCCATACTCTCGGATCGCCTGGATCGCGCCGAGAGCCATGTCGTCGTTGTGCGCAAAAAGGACGTTGATCTCCTTCCCGCGCTCCCTCAGGAACTTCCGCATAACGTCGCGCCCGCCCTCGACGGTGAAGTCCCCGCCCTCGGAGAGGATGATCTTGTAGTTTGGGTGATCCTTCAGCACCTCCTCGAAGCCCTTCTTGCGGTCGATTGCGGGGGCCGATCCGATCGTCCCTTGGAGCTCCGCGATCTTGACGGGCTTGTCGGCGTTCAGATGCTGCACCAGCCAGCGCCCCGCGCGGCGCCCCTCCTCGACGAAATCGGAGCCCATGAAGGTCACCCACAGCGAATCGTCGCGGATATCGACGGACCGATCGGTGAGGATGACCGGGATCCCTGCGGCCTTTGCCTCGTTCAGGACGTCGTCCCACCCGGACTCTACGATCGGCGAGAAGGCGATCACATCAACCTTGCGCGCAATGAAGGATCGGATCACGGCGATCTGGTTCTCCTGGCGCTGCTTCGCGTCGACGAAGACGAGATCGATCCCGAACTTCCGCGCGGCCTCCTTGATCGACTTTGTGTTGGCCACCCGCCATTCGCTCTCTTTTCCGACCTGGGCGTAGCCGAGGACGATTCTACGCTTAGGGTTCGCCATCGGACGCACGATGGAGGCGCCGAGGAGCGCACCGTCGCGTATCCCGGCGGCCGTGATCTTCTGCGTGCGAAGGAAGATCTTTTTCGGAATCCCCTCCTGATGGGTAAGGATGTCGAGGGCGTAGCGGATCGCCTCCTTGCCGCCGGTCGGGCAGGTGAAGGTCGCCGAGAGAACCCCGCGCTTCACGAGATCGATCCCGCCGAGAGGACCGGGAAGACCGTCGATCCCGATGAACCGAATGCCCGTGAGGCCGGCCTTCTGAGCCGCGAGGTAGGCCCCGTAGGCCATCGTGTCGTTCTGTGCGAAGACGACGTCGACCTTCGGATCCTTGCGAACGCGCGCGAGAAAGGTGTCCTCCGCCTTATCACGCAGCCAATCGGCAACGATCGTGTCAACGATCTTCACCTTCTTCGCCTTCTTCAGGGCGTCTCGAAAGCCGAGGCTTCGATCGACCACGAGAGGCGAGTTGGTGCGACCCTGGATCTCGACGACGTTGTCCCCCTTCGCCCCGAGGAGGTCCACGATGTACTTGCCCGCCTGGTTGCCCAGCAGCCAGTTGTCCGGACCGATAAAGAGGGTGTAGTCCCACCCCTCGACCGCGCGATCGAGGAGGATCACGGGAACCTTCTCGTAGGCCTGGGCAACCGTCGCGGTGAGCGCCTTGGCGTCGGTCGGGGAGATGATCACGAGATCGATTCCGTAGTCGAGGAGCTTGTGCACGTCGTTGATCTGCTTCTGCGCGCTGTCCGCCGCATCGGTAAAGATGACGCGGACGTTCTTGTAGTGCGACGCAGCCGCCTGAATCTCCTGGTTCATCGCTATGCGCCACGGCTCGGTGAGGTTAGCCTGCGACATCCCGATGAGATACTGGATGTCGCGGTCTGCCGGCGAGACGTGACTGCAGGATCCGGCAAGGAGGACAAAGCTCGCGCACAGGGCCAAGAGGGACACACGGGTCCGGCTCATCCAGCTCATTTCTCCCCTCTCCCTTTCCGATAGTCGACCGGCGCAAGTCCGAGAACTCGCTTGAAGGCGCGCGAAAAGTAGTGCTGGCTTGCAAAGCCCACCAGCTCCGCGACCTCATAGATCTTCACCGACGGATCGAGCATGACCTGCGCCGCCTTGGTGGCCCGAAGCCGCGTGAGATAGTCGATGAAGGAGAGCCCGGTCTGCTGCTTCAGGACCCGGCTCAAGTATCCGGGGCTCAGGCGCATCGCGAGTGCCACCTCCTCGAGGGTGAGGCCGTGGCGGGCGTAGTTGTCCTCGAGGTAGGCGTGGACCTTCAGCGCGATCGAAGAGGTGTCGGCCTGGTTTGCGACCTCCGCCACGAGCTGATCGTAGATCTCGGAGAGCAGGGGAGCCCCTCCGGAGACTCCCGACTGCGCGACGATCACCTCCAAGATCTTCGAATCTACGGCCTTGGAGCGAATGCGCCCGACCGCGCCGACCCATGCCTCGCCGCCGGAGAACGAGGTGAGCGCAACAATGTTGTCGTAGTCGTCCTGGAACACGTAGGTCGGTTGGAACTCACTCAGGGTGTCGGTGAGAATGTTGCGGATCACCAGCGAGGCTATATGCCGATCGTGCTGGAGTGCTATTGCGCTTTCCGCTCCCCGCTCGACGATCCGAACCAGAATCATCCCGGGGGTGGGGCTCAAGGCGATGCCCAGGAATTCCAACTGCCCCTCGATCTCCGATTGGGAGAGGGCTCCGGTGACCCATTCTCGGATGAACTCCTCCCGAATGGAAGGCAGATTGCGCTCGAGCTGGTCGCGCGCCCACGCCACGTAGCGGCTCTGCTTGCGAAGGGACTCTAGCTCAATCCGGGCGCGGGCCAAGACCTCGACGAGCTGCTCCTGCGAGACCGGCTTGAGGATGAAATCGAAGACTCGGAGTTGGAGGGCGCGTTTGGCATACTCGAACTCGTCGTGACCCGTCACGACGATGATGACGCAGTCACGAGTGACGGCGTTGATCTGCTCGATGAGCTGCAGACCGTCGATGAAGGGCATGCGGATGTCGATGAGGAGAATGTCTGGCCGCTCCTCCTTCACCACGGCCAAGGCCGCCTGCCCGTCCTCCGCCTCGGCAATGATGCTCATGTCCCCTTGAGAGCGCTCGATCGTTCCTCGAAGACCGCGACGCACCTTCGGCTCGTCGTCAGCTATGAGAACCTTCCACATGCCGCTACGACTCCTGCGAGACCAAGGGATGCATGACCTCGACCGTGGTGCCGGACCCGGAGGCGCTGTAGATGCGCAGGCCGTACTGAGAGCCAAAGGCAAGCCTGATCCGCTCGTTGACATTCACCAGGGCAAAGCCTCCGTCTCCCGGCTTGTTCGCCGCCGCGTTCTCCAAGACCGTACGGACCTGCGCGAGCTGCTCCTCGCTCATGCCTATCCCGTCATCCTTGACCCGCAGAACCAGGAAGTCCCCCTGCCGTTCGGCCTCTATCTCGATGGTGCCGTGACCCCGCCGCTCCTTGATGCCGTGGTAGATAGCGTTCTCCACGAGAGGCTGGACGGTGAGCTTCAGTACCATGAACTTGAGCACGGCATCGTCAAGCGACACCGTGAAGTCGAACTTGTCTTCGTAGCGAGCCTTCTGGATCGTGAGGTAGCTCCGCACGTGGTCGATCTCATCGCCCACGCAGATGAGCTCCCGCCCCTGGCTCAAGCCGATTCGAAACAGCTTGGTGAGGGCGCCGACGAGCTCGACGATGTCATACGCCCCGTGCTCCTGGGCCATCCACTGAATCGTGTCGAGGGTGTTGTACAGGAAGTGCGGCTTGATCTGCTGCTGCAGGATCTTCACCTCCGCCTCCCGCTTGCTTTGCTGCTCGTGATACACAAGATCGATCA
>DAHVAK010000119.1 GCA_027314665.1 Spirochaetales bacterium | reverse complement strand
GCCGACCGCCTACTTTGTCGAGCCCGTGTTGTGCGTCCCGCCGCCCGATGCAGTAAAGGGCACAAAGATCTCCCGCTTAAAGCCATGGTAGATGTCCTCGCGCGTGAGATGGATGTTCCCGTCCTTGCCGACGGTCTTGGTGATCTTGAGGATCACCTGTCCCGACGGGGGCCCGATCGGAATGAGCATGATCCCGTTTGGCTTCAGCTGTTTGAGAAGATCCGGTGGGATGTGGTCGATTCCGGTCGTCACGATGATCCGGTCGAAGGGCGCATACTTCAGCCAGCCGTAGTAGCCGTCCGCCAGCCTGCGGTGGATGTTGGCGTACTCCGGGATCTCCTTGGTGTGCTCCAAATAGATGTCGTTGGTCTGCTCGGCCAGGGGCTTCACGATCTCGATGGTATAGACGTAGTTCGAAAGCTGCGAAAGGACCGCCGACTGGTAGCCGGACCCGGTGCCGATCTCCAGCACGCTCTCATTTGGCTTCAGATCGAGCTCATCAGTCATGTGGGCCACCAATTCCGGCCCGGAGATCGTCTGCCCGTACCCGATGGGGATCGCAGTATTGTCGTAGGTCTTGGAGAGGTTGTAGGGACGCACGAACCACTCGCGCGGAGTCAGGAGAAAGGCCATGAGGGTGCTCTTGTGCGCGATCAAATGGCGCTCGACGGTGATTTCCGCCCGCTGCCAGCGCCAGCGAAGATAGCTCTCCTGTTGATCCGTGTGGGCAAGCATCCATTTCACGTAGGCGCTCTCGCTCGTGATCGGAGGGAGCTCCGTGCGTTTGTCGAGGTTGTAGACCGGCTCGACCGCCGGATCATAGAGATCGATCGGCTTCACCGCCCGCAGGGAGACCGGAGAGGCGCCCACCGGGAAGCGGAACAGGGAGCTCTGCGTGGTCGGGGCGTCCTGCGTCGCCTGCGTGCTCGCCGGGGCGGTTGCCGCATCGGCGACCGCCGCGCCGGAAGCTCCCCCGGCGGAGGAGGCAGGACCGCCGCCTGAGACCGCGGCCTTCATCGTCGAGCCGGCGGTCGGACTCGGCGCCGCCTGTGCGGCCGCAGAAGGCTGTTTGGCGACGGCTGCCGCCCGGTCGGTGTCCGAGAGTCTTGCAACCGCGAAGGCCCCGCCACCGATGATCGCGCACAGCACGACGACACCGGCGACGAGAAGCGGGCCGCGGCGGCGGGCCCGATCCCCGCGGTGCTTCGCCGTGCCGCCCGCTTCCCCGCCCTTCTTGGCGGCCGCGGAGGCGGAGTCATATCCGCAAACCGGACAGGCGCCGGCGGCGTTGAGATCAAATCCACAATTCGGACAACTTGCCATCAAGATTTCTCCTCATCTTTTCGTGATGTGCAGCGGACAACCGGCGGGGGATCGCGCTTGCGGTCTCTTGCCACGAGCCCCCTCGACGAAGGTCTCGTCGTGCTCGTCGCCGCCCTGACGTCAGAGCATCCAATCCTCACGGACCGGGCTGCGCCGACGCTCGAACCGCGGGCGGGCGGCGGATAGCCCCTGGAGGGGAAGCCGCGCACTCCCCGGTGAAGTGGGGTTCTTTGGGCAGGTTCTCGTGGGTGATCCGCCAGAGGGGGGGCGCAGCCTCTCCTCGGTCGGGGAGGCACGATCGAGCTGGTGGCGGGAAATGCAGTCTATGCCGAGATCCGGAGCCCGAAGGGGAGCCTTTCGGTCTGCCGGAGCATCGCCTTTTCTAGCGAGTTCATTGAAGCCCAAATCAACAAGAGAGATGTGCCGTCCGGAAATCCCGGAAAATCGCTGTTCCATCACGAATATAGCAAGCAGCCTACCATGAAGAGTCCGCGTGGAACAAGCGGGCACATCGAGGAGGGGTTTCTGGGGCCGCCGGCGCTCAAGCTATCCCTTTGTCTTCCCTCCTAGTGAGCGGAAAAGCCGGGTGCCAAGCTCCTCGATCTCGGCGCGGCGCGCAAGCCGATCGAGCCACCTGGTCGGTATCGCCGCATAGCCGTGGAGGATTCCGGCCAGACCCCCGGCGATCGCCGCGATGGTGTCCGAGTCATCTCCGAGATTCACGGCCTTGAGCACGGTCCCCTCGTAGCTTGTCTCCGTGAGCAGGCACCAGAGAGCCGCCTCGAGGGTGTCGACGACGTAGCCGGTGGACTTGATCGTGCTCTCGGGCGCCGAGGCGAGCTCCCCGGAGATGATGCGGCGATAATGGTGAAGCTCGGGGTTCTCCGCGAAGCTCTTGCGCGCGTGGGCGCACGTCCCCAGGTAGGCGCCTTGGAGCTCCGGCTTTGCCAGCAGGCGAAGGGCAACCTCGGTGTAGAGCGCGCAGGCAAGGATCGAGCGGGGGTGCGCATGGGTGAGCGAGGAGACCTGAGAGACCCGCAGCCACCTTTCGCCGGGGTCGAGGCTGTCGAGGGTGAAGGCGAGAGGAAGGATGCGAGAGAGCGAGCCGTTCCCGTTCGAGTGCTCGTCGCGTCCGCCGGCAGTAGTGGGATCCGCAGGCTTCTTGCGCAGCCGATGAATCGCTTCCTTCGTCGTGCCGCCAATGTCGAACATTTTCCCCCAGGGGGTCCAGTAGCCTTCGTAGAGGGCACGCACGAAGCGCTCGGACAGGTCGGCGAGGTTGTAGCCCGAGCAAAGACTCTCCGCCAGACAGAGTGCGAGAGCGCTGTCGTCCGACCAGGTTCCGGGGGGTTGCTTATGCACTCCCTGACCGATCATGTCCGTAACGGGATCTAGGCGGAGCTCCGCGCGAGAGCGGAACTCGACGGGGACACCGAGGGCGTCTCCGGTGCACAGGCCCAGGATTCCCCCCAAGAGCTGGTACTTGGTCATCGGGACCTCGCCGCCTAGCAAAGTATAGGCGAACCATCTTGGGAACGCAAATTCTTTTTCGCACCGGGCGATCTCGCCCTGATTGCGCTTGACCGCTGGAAAGGGCCCCTGTATCATCACGGTCAGGAGCGAAGCATGGGCACGGTCCGACGGAACGTAATCCTTCCGGATGCACTCGACAAAGAGCTCGATGCGGTCGCCGAGATGCTGAAGGAGACGAAGAGCAATCTCATCACCCGGGCGCTCGCCTACTACCTGGACCTGGTCGATCTCACGGTCGCCCGCGAGCGGGCGCGCTTGCTCGAACGGGGAGATAAGAGGCCCAAGACCGTCGGCGACCTGAAAGAGTCCCTCGGATTGTAGCGAATGTACCAGCTCCTCTTCGACGAATCGGTCGAGAACGACCTTGCCATTCCCTCGCACGAAGAGCAGCGCTTCATTCTTGCCAGCTTGGATAGGCTCTCCCGCTTCTACTCCGAAGGCTACGAGCAGGAGCTTTTGCGGTCCGGTATCCTCCGCAAGCTTGACGGGGAATGGGAAGGCTTCTATCGCTTGCGGCTGCGAACCTTCCGCGCCATCTTCAAGAAGCAGGCGGACTCCCTCATCGTCTTCGTCGTTCGCTCGAGGATGCGAAGCGACGTGGAGCGGTAGCGCTGCCCTCCTGCCCTTGCCCGACCGGCGCTTGATTCGAGTCTCCGAGAACCAAGCGCTCCGGCACCGCTGCCCTCCTGCCCTTGCCCGACCGGCGCTTGACTTTCATCTCGAATCTTCGTATCTATGAGCAAATACAGTCTTTTCTTCGAGGGAGGGAGAAATCCCGACCGGCGGTGATAGTCCGCAATCCGGAGCGATCTTCGCGAAGGGGGAAACGGTGAAATTCCGTTACCGACAGTGCAAGTCTGGATGGGAGAGGAAAAGAGGGGTGTCCTCGTATGGCTCTATAGGAGGGCCGTCGTCCCCTAGTGCTCCCCTTCCGAACGTCGGGAATCGAAAGCCACATGGAAGCGCGGGAGACAGTTGGTCCAAACACCACGGCCCAGAACGGTTCGGACGGGTTCTCCCCGGTAGTCTCGGTCGAGCGGCTGCAATTCGGCTTCAACAGCCACCCGGTGCTCGAGGAGATCAGCTTCACGGTGGGGCGGGAGGAGTTCGTCTCCTTCATCGGGCCTTCGGGGTGCGGCAAGACGACCCTTCTCTACCTTCTGCTCGGACTCCATCGGGGCTACTCCGGCAGCATCGCGGTCCAGGCCGCGAAGAGCTCCTTTGTCTTCCAGCACGATTCCCTGCTTGAGTGGCGCGACGCCCTATCGAACGTGCTGCTTCCCCTTGAGCTGTCGGGCGCCGCGGTCGACGAGGAGGCGCGGCGTCAAGCCCAGCAGATGCTCGAGCTCGTCGGGCTGGACGGTTTCGGCCACCTCTATCCGGCCGAGCTCTCCGGGGGAATGAAGAAGCGGGTGGAGCTTGCCCGCGCTCTCATCACCCATCCGGATCTGCTCGTTCTCGATGAGCCCTTCTCCTCGCTCGACATCCTCAGTCGCGAGCGGCTCAATCTCCTCCTCAAGAAGATCCACGTCGAGCGGCGCTCGACCGTCATCATGGTCACCCA
>DAHVAK010000115.1 GCA_027314665.1 Spirochaetales bacterium | reverse complement strand
ACGGAGGAGGCATAGTCCTGGTAGGCCTCCTGGGTGCCGTAGCGCGCAATCTGCTTTTCTTCCAGCCGCTTCGCCGAGCCGAGCATAATCAGCACGATAAGCACGAGCCCGGCGAGACTGATGAGCCACGCGGCCCAGTCCGAATAGAAGGGAATCCCCGCAACCCAGCCTCCGGTCCACACGAGGATCTCGCCGAAGTAGTTGGGACAGCGCACGACTCGGTAGAGCCCCAGCGAGCAGAAGGCGCTCGGGTCTCTCTTCTTGAAGCGGGACTTCTCGAGGTCGGCACTCGCCTCGAATGCGATGCCAAAGGCGCAGATTGCGAGACCGATAGGGAGGAGGGCGGAGGTTGCCCCGTTGTCTGCCACAGCCGAAGGCAACTCGGCGCCGCCCACCGCGGGGCTTGGCAGCGGGCCGGCGCCGCCGGCTGCCGCTGCCGCGCTGACGACCCCCGCGGTCGCGGGCGACCCCGCGCCGCTCGAAGTGCCAGTGGCGAGCCCGCCTGCGCTCTCCGCCGCAAGGCGCGAAAGATGAAACAGGAGCGGCGAGCACATCGCGACGTAGAGGAGCGCGACCCCGATCCAGATCGCCGGCTTGAGCAGGATCGGCGTCCCTTCGACGCCGCCTGCGATTGCCTCGCGCTCGTCCTTGAAGGCCGCCTTGCGTTCTCGCAAAGCGAGGTATCCTGCGAGCCTCGCGCCGTAGATCACGAGGAGCAGCCCCTGCACGAGCGACCATGGGTCGACCGCAGCGCGGTAGGTGACAAGCGCCGCCACCGCGATTCCGGCAACCGCAAGGCCGTATCCGACGCTGATGAAGTAGACCAAGCGAAGGAAGCCGACCGCCGACAGAATGAGCGCCACCGCGAGCAGGAGCAGCGCCGTCGAGGGCACCGAGCCAAACAGGTAGTGCCCCGACCCGGAGATCCAAGCAAAAAAAGGACCCATGCCGTGCGCGCCTCCTCGCGGCGAAACCACTGTAAAGCGCCAGACCTGCTTTGGCAACGCTCGGGAGTCGTCCACGCCTTGTCGCCCGCCGGCAGACGTGATACCCTACAAACATTCCCAAATTGACAAGATTGGCGGGTGTTGACCTTCCGGCCCGCAGCCTCTCGTACAGGAGAGAGCCCATGGATCCGGTCGAGCATCGCTACGATGACCAGGAGTCCGCGCGCATCATCAAGCGCGCCCTCGAGATCCAGCAGACCGAGCGGCCCGGCGAAGGGGGTGCCTCCGGCCTCAGCTTAAGCGAGCTCGAAGGAATCGCCCGCGAGTCGGGAATCGACCCCGAGCTCATCCGGCGGGCCGCGCACGAGCTTTCGGCCGAGGGCGCGGGCCGCCCCGGCACGGCGGCGCGTCTTTTCTTCGGAGGCCCGATTCGCTTGACGGCCGCCGCAAGCCTTCGATCGGAGGTTTCACCCGAGTTGCTCCAATCCCTCCTCGTCCCCCTCCCGACCGTCACAGGTGACGCCGGCACCGGCTCGGTAGTAGGGCGAACCCTCATGTGGAACAGCGACACCCTCGCGGCAATGCGCAACGGGAGGAGCCTCTCGATCACCGTTCGCCCGCGGGCGGGCGGCAGCGAGGCGAGGGTGGAGGATAACCTCTCGGGGATCGCGGGAGGGCTCTTCGGCGGCATTGCAGGCGGTCTTGGTCTCGGCGGAGGCCTCGGGCTCGGGCTCGGCCTTGGACTCGGGCTGCTCGGCTCGCCGGTCTTCGCCGCCCTCGTTCCGGTCGGCGTGCTCGCCGGCGCCTGGCTCCTTGCCCGGAGGATCTTTGCGCTCGTGCGCCGCCACCGAAAGCGGCGCGAGGCGCGCATCCTCGAGACCATCCGCGCAGCCCTGGAGAGCGGCCCGGCGCCGTCCGGGTAGGCGACCGCGCCGTTACGCCGGTAGCCGAGGTTGTCCCCTACGAAACGACGCGTGTGCAGATCGTCGTACGGCCGCCGCGAGGACCCCGGACACTTCCGACCATCACAGCGAAGACGAACATCGATCCGCTCACCTTCCTCCTCCAAGACCGCGCGAAACGATGACCTGCTGCGCTCGAAGGCGCGCGGGAGGGAGGAGTGCCTCGTCTGCTCAGGCGCGCTCGCAACCGAGGCATCGCTCCCCTCGGGGCGATCCGAGCACGAAATCGAGCGCCACGTCCGGTCGGTCGTCGAAGGCGAGATTGACTTAGTCCACGAAGATGACTAAGCTAACTCCATGATGACGGTCAACGTACATGAAGCGAAGACTCGCCTCTCGGCCCTCCTCGAGCGGGCTCACGCCGGGGAGGAGATCATCCTCGCGAAAGCCGGCAAACCCTATGCGCGCCTGGTTCCGCTTGAGACTCCACCGGAGCGTGTCGCCGGACGCTACCCGGGAACGGTTCCGGACTCATTCTTCGAGCCGCTTCCCGAAGATGAGCTT
>DAHVAK010000111.1 GCA_027314665.1 Spirochaetales bacterium | reverse complement strand
CCGGAAAAGGTGCAAAAGTCTAATTTCTCAAGTGAGGAGGAACTCCAACATGGCAGTGCGTAGGATCGTTCTTGGAGCGTTCTTGACGTTCGTCCTGGCGACCGCTGCAGTTTTCGCGGGCGGAACCAAGGAATCCAGCGGGGCCGCAAGCGCTTCCGCTCCCAGCCAGCCCTATCTGGTCGGGGTGAAGCCGGGGCCCTACGTTGTCGGCCTGAGCAACTCGTTCAGCGGCAACTCTTGGCGCGCGGAGATGGTTGCTGCATTCAAGTATGCAGCCGGACAGATGAAGTCCAAGGGAATTCTGAAGGATTACGTCGTGGCCGACGCGACGGGCAGCACCGCGAACCAGATCCAGCAGATCCAGAATCTGATCTCGCAGGGTGTCAATGCGATTCTCATCGATGCGAACTCGGCTACCGCTCTGAATCCGGTCATCGAGCAAGCGCACAAGGCCGGGATTCTGGTGGTAGCGTTCGACAATACCGTCACCTCTCCCTACGCCATCAACGTGACCGTGAACCAGACGGAGTGGGGAACCATCACCGGTGAATGGCTGGTCAAGAAGCTCGGCGGTAAGGGCAATATCATCGTCCTCAACGGCCAGGCGGGAAGCCCCGTGAGCAACGATCGCTGGGCCGGCGCGAAGGCGGTCTTCGCGAAGCATCCGGACATCAAGATCCTTGCGGACGTCAACGCGAACTGGGACCAGGGAACAGCGCAGCAGGCGGTCGCCAACCTCCTGCCGTCCTTCAGCGACATCAATGGCGTCTGGTCGCAGGGCGGCGCGATGACGCTCGGGGCCATCTACGCGTTCCAGGCCGCGGGCCGTCCCCTCGTGCCGATGACCGGCGAGGCGAACAACGGGCTGTTGAAGTTCTGGAAGGCGCACGAGAGCCAGGGATTCGAGACCATTGCGCCGGCAAGCCCGACCGGGTTGAGCGAGCAGGCCCTGCAGCTGGCGGTGGACGCCCTTCAGGGCAAAGCGGTTGCGAAGGACAATACCCCGCCTCCGCCGGTCATAACCGCTCAGACCCTCGATCAATACGTGAAGCCGAACATGCCTGACAGCCTGTGGCTTCCGACGAATCTTCCGGATTCGGTTCTCGAGACTCTGTTCGGCAACCCTAAGTGAGCGAAACTGTCCTGGCTCTTACCGGCGTAGGCAAGTCCTACGCCGGTAACCCGGCCCTCGTCGACATGGACCTCGAGTTGGCGCCCGGGCAAGTGCACGCCCTCGTCGGTGAGAACGGCGCCGGCAAATCAACCCTGGTGAAGATCGTCTCGGGGGTTCTCAAGGCCGACTCGGGGAAGATCATCTTCGAGGGGCGGCCCTTTCGACCCCATTCCCCGGCGGACGCTCAAGCATCGGGGGTAGTAGCCGTTCACCAGGAGCTCTCGCTCAGCCCCTACCTTCCGGTCTATCAGAACATCTGGCTCGGCCGGCGCCAGGACGACTCCGGAGCCTTTCTCAATCTGAAGGCCTTGCGCAGCGCAAGCAGTGAGCTGCAGACCCGGTTCAATACGTCCATCGACCTCGATCGTTGGGTCGGAGATCTCTCGCTCGAAGAGCAGCAGATTGTGGAAATTCTCAAGGCGCTCGCATACGATCCGCGCGTGATCATCCTCGACGAGCCCACCTCGGCTCTCGGGGCCGCGAACACCCGTTGGCTGCTTGACCTCATCGAGCATCTGAAGAGCCGCTCATGCGCGATTCTCTTCATTTCCCATCGCATGCCCGAGATCATGGAGCTTGCCGACATGGTGACGGTATTGAAGGACGGAAAGAAGGTTGCCACCGTCGCTCGCCAAGAGGTGGCCGCCGACGACGTGGTGCGCATGATGGTGGGGCGCGATCTGGAGGACATTTTCCCTCCGAAACCGGACCGCGGGTACCTCGATGCCCAGCCGTTCCTCCTCGAGACGCGAGATCTGGGGGCGGAGCGGGTTCACCACGTGGATCTTGCCGTGCGTGCTGGGGAGATCGTCGGGCTCGCCGGGCTCGAAGGGCAGGGTCAGCACGAGCTGCTTCTCTCGCTCTTCGGCATCCATCCCCTCCTGCACGGCGAGATCCACATGAGCGGGCGGAAGGTGAGCCTGCGCAACCCCTCCCGCGCTATCGCGGCCGGGATTTCTCTGGTGCCCGTCGACCGGCGCACCGAGGGCGTCGTTTTGCCCTTGAGCGTCGGGCAGAACATCGCCATGGCCACCCTCGGTCGGCGGCAGCGATGGGGATGGGTGGATCAGCAGGCCGAACGGCAGGTGGTCGACGAGATGATCGGACGCCTTGCCGTGCGCACCTACAGCGCGGCGGCGCCGGTCGGTTCCTTGAGCGGCGGCAACCAACAGAAGGTGGCCCTCGGGAAGTGGCTCGCCGCGAATCCTCGACTCCTTTTGCTTGACGATCCGACCCGAGGGGTGGATATTGAGACCCGGCGCGACATCTACCACCGTATCCGCGGCCTCGCCTCGGAGGGTGTGGGCGTTCTGTTGAGCTCTACGGATACGATCGAGCTCATGGGGGTATGTGATCGCGTGCTGGTCATGTACGAGGGCCGGATCGTCAGGGAGCTTGTGGGCAGCTCGATTACCGAAGAGAATATCGTCGCAGCCGCGGTAGGTTTGCAGGGAGCGGACAACGGTGGCAACCCGAACTCAGCGGGGTAGCAGGCCTCGCATTCTCGACAGCATCTCCGTGACTCATTCCTGGCCGACCGTGATCATCTATGTCGTGCTGGTCATCATGCTTCTCATCTTGAGCGCGATCAGTCCGACCTTCCCCTCGGTATTCTCCGTGACCAGCCTCCTGAGCACCGCAGTTCCCCTTGCCTTTGCGGCTATCGCTCAGACCATCGTCATTCTCGTGAAGGGTATCGACCTGTCGGTAGGTCCCGCGATGAGCCTGGTAATGGTGGTTGCGGCAAGTCTCATGAAGCATTCTCCCGTGAGCATCGCGCTCACGATCCTTCTCTGCATCGTAGTCGGTCTCGCAATCGGCGTCTTCAATGGGGTGATGGTCGTGGCCGCGCGCCTGCAGCCCATCATCGTCACCCTTGCCTCCTCTTCCATTCTCGCCGGACTCGCTCTCTACATCATGCCGCAGCCCGGCGGCTACATCCCTTCCGGCTTGAACTTTCTTTCGGCGGGCGACGTGGGATTCATTCCGGTTGCGGCGATCATTCTGGTCGCCGCCCTGCTCTTCCTTTGGTTTCCGCTTCGCAGGTCGCATGTCGGTCAGAGCTGGTATGCGGTGGGCGGCAACGAAGCGGGCGCGTACTATTCCGGGGTGAATGTGAACCGCGCAAAGTTCACTGCCTTCGTCGTTGCCGGGCTCTTTGCGGCGCTCGGCGGGCTGATGCTCGCCTTTCAGACCCTCACCGGAGACCCGATGATCGGCGCCCCCTTCACGCTGAACTCGATAGCGGCGACCGTGATCGGGGGCACAGTCCTTGCCGGAGGCCGCGGCGGGGCTATCGGCGCCGTAGGGGGAGTCCTCGTCCTCACGATTATGGTCGACATTCTCTTCTTCTTCCATGTGTCGGCTTACTACCAATATGTGTTCAGCGGGGCAATCGTTATTCTGGCTCTTGCCATCGTCGCCCTGTCCGAGCTCGTTCGATCGCGCAGACTGAGAAATGCCGACGGACAGAAATCTTGATTGCGGATGAACGTGACGTATGACGGACGCAAATAGGCTGCAGTCGAACAGGGACAAGGAATCGGTACGGTCAGCGGTCGGGAAGCGGCTTCGCGTTCCACCCCTCGTGTGGCCCTACGTCGCGGTCGTGCTCTTGATCGCCCTCGGGGCGGCAATATCCCCGGGATTCGAAAGCCCGGATCACCTGCTGCTGATTCTGAATCTCGCTTCTTTTCTTGGCCTCGTCGCCGCCGGGCAGTCGCTGGTCATCTTGAGCGGCGGGATCGACCTCTCCGTCAGCTCGGTCGTGACGCTCGCCGGCGTGGTCTCGGCGACGATGATGAACGGCTCCGATTCGAACATGCTCATCGCGATCGTTGCGTGCCTGGCGATCGGACTGGCAATCGGGCTGCTCAACGGCCTGGGGGTCGCCTTCGTCGGCATTCATCCCCTCGTCGTGACGCTTGGGATGGCCAGCATCGTGCAGGGAGCGGCGCTCCTGTACACCGACGGGGCTCCGAAGGGAAGCGCGGCGCCGCTCCTCACCCAGATTGCCTCCAATCGGCTGTTCGGCGTGATCCCGATCGTCCTGCTCGTATGGGCGGCGGTGGCGGTCGTGCTGATCCTCTTCATGCACCGATCGGTGTGGGGGCGGTGGCTCTATGCCCTCGGCAACTCGCCGAAGGCGACCTTCTATTCCGGAGTGCGGGTTCCTTGGGTGCTGGTGAGCCTGTACGCAATCACCTCCGTCCTGGCGGCCCTTGCCGGCGTGCTTCTCACGGGGTACACCCGCACCAGCTACCTGACCATCGGCGATCCCTACCAGCTGAACTCGATCGCTGCGGTCGTCATCGGCGGCTCGTCGATCCTCGGCGGCGAAGGCAGCTACGTGGGAACGATTGCAGGATGCATCATCATGGTGCTGGTGCAGTCGCTGCTGCCCATCCTGTCGATCCCCGAGGCCGGCCGGCGGATCATCTCCGGGGCCCTGATCCTTCTCCTGCTCCTGCTCTACGGACGCGGCAGAAAGCTTCGATAGGAGGAGCCCGACCCAAGGCGGCGATCCTCCTCCCGCCGCACGAGCCGTCGCTTCCCGTCTCACCGCGGATCGGGAAGCGGGCTTTCACTCGTAACCATGTTGACTTTCGTCTGAAAAATCCCTATACTCGGGCTATCCTAGTGTCCGGGATCTCAACAAGTCTTCTCCAAACTCTCACGAACGAAAGGCCAGGGATGATTTTCGATATTCAGAGGTTTTCCACGCACGATGGACCGGGGGTGAGGACCGTGGTCTTCTTCAAGGGTTGTCCTCTCTCGTGTCCCTGGTGCGAGAATCCCGAGAGCCAATCCTTCGATGCGGAGCTCCTCTACGATCCCGCTCTGTGCATCGGCTGCCTCGACTGCTACCGGGCGGCGGCTGACGGGGAGGTGACCGTAAGCGAAGGCAGGCCCCGCTTCCATCGGGAGCGGATCGCCGATCCGCGGCGCTACCGCTCCGTCTGCCCCTCCGGCGCGCTCACCGTCAAAGGGGAGGAGGCGACGGTCGAGGCAATCCTCGCCGAGGTAGTGAAGGACCGCCCCTTCTACGGGGCTGTCGGCGGGGTGACCCTCTCGGGAGGCGAGCCCTTTGCGCAGAGCGGGCTCCTCCTCTCCCTCGCCCGCGCCCTCCGCGCACGCTCCATCGACCTGGCGGTGGAGACGACACTGCATGCTCCCTGGAGCGCCATCGCCCCTGCCCTTCCCTTCATCAGCCTGATCCTCGCCGATCTGAAGAGCGCCGACGAGGCGCGGCTCCGGGAGGCTACCGGCGCGCGGCTTTCCCTCGTTCTCAAGAACCTCGCCCTCCTCGAGGAGGCTCGCGTCCCGACGGCGATCCGGGTCCCCGTGGTTCCCGGATTCAACGACAGTGAGGGCGAGATCCGCGCCATCATCGAGCGCGCAAGGCGCCACGCAAACGTTCGGGAGATTCACTTTCTCCCCTATCATACCCTGGGGATGGGCAAGTTCGCCCTCCTCGGTCGAGACTACGCCTTTCCCGCCCGGAGCTCTCCGCCCGCCGCCGCGCTTGAGGGCTATGCGGCCCTTGCGGCTGCCGCGGGGCTCCGGGCAATCATTGGAGGATGACATGCCGCTCACCATCGAGACAGAGACCCTTGGTCCGACAGCGAGGATTCGCGCCCTGAAGGAGGAGCTTCTCGCCACCCGACCCACCCTGTGCACCGAGCGCGCCCGAATCTACACCGAGGTCTACCGCCGAAACGAGGCGAAGCCGCTCATCGTGAGGCGGGCGCTCGCCCTCTCCGAAACCCTCCAGCGCATGACGCTCCGCATCGAGCCGGGGGAGCTCATCGTGGGCAATCAGGCCTCCCGCCTGCGGGCCGCGCCGATCTTTCCGGAGTACGCGGTCGATTGGATTCTGGAGGAGCTGGACGATCTTCCGGGGCGGCCCGGCGACGCCTTCTTCCCCTCGCCGGAGGCGGTAGAGGAGCTGCGTGACCTTCTGCCCTATTGGCGCGGCAAGACCCTGATCGAAAAAGGGATCGAGCTGATGCCGCAGCAGATGCGCGAGATTCACGACTCGGGGATCATTCGGGCGGAAGGAAACCTGACCTCCGGCGACGGTCACATCGCCGTGAGCTACGAGAAGCTCCTGCGCCTTGGGATCGAGGGCCTCCTTGCGGAGGTGCGCGATCACCGAAGCCGGCTCGAACTCACCCGTTGGGACGATCTCCATCGGGAGCAGTTCTACCAAGCGGTCGAGATCGCCCTCCAGGGTGTGCGCCTTTTCATCCTGCGCTTCGAGGCCCTTGCCCGCTCGCTCGCGGAGGGCGGCTCGGCCGAGCCGCCCGACCCCCAGCGGCGCGCCGAGCTTCTGGCGGTCGCGGAGAACTGCCGCCGCATCGCCGCAGGGCCCCCCGAAAGCTTCCACCAGGCGGTGCAGCTCGCCTGCTTTGTCCATCTCGTCCTGCAGATCGAGAGCAACGGCCACTCGGTCTCCTTCGGGAGGATGGACCAGTACCTCTATCCCTTCTACCGGCGCGATCTCGAAGCGGGAAGGATCGACGAGGGGCGGGCGCTCGAGCTGCTCGAGAGCCTCTGGCTGAAGCTGCTCGCGATCAACAAGGTCCGCTCCTGGTCGCACACCCGCTACTCCGCCGGAAGCCCCCTCTACCAGAACGTGACGATCGGGGGGCAGACCCCCGAGGGCGCCGACGCCGTCAACCCTTTGAGCTACCTCATCCTCGAGTCGGTGGGCGCCCTTCGCCTTCCGCAGCCGAACCTCTCGGTGCGCTACCATCGCAACCTCCGCGAAGAGTTCATGAGCCGCTGCATCGAGGTGATTGGAAAGGGCTTCGGGATGCCCGCCTTCAACAACGACGAGATCGTCATTCCCGCCCTCCTCGCTCTCGGGGTCGAGCGCGCCGACGCCTACGATTACTCCGCCATCGGCTGCATCGAGGTCGCCGTCCCCGGCAGGTGGGGCTACCGATGCACCGGGATGAGCTTCCTCAACATGGCGCGCGTCCTTCTCGCCGCCCTGCGCGACGGCTACGACGCCGACGCGGGGCGGACCTTCTGTCCGGGAAGCGGAAGCCTACCCGACTTCGCAAGCTTCGAAGAGGTGATGGCGGCCTGGAGGCGCCAGATCACCTTCTACGCCCGCGCCACGGTCGCCATCGACACCGCGGTCGACACCGCCCTCGAGGAGAACGTGCCGGATATCCTGTGCTCCGCCCTCGTCGACGACTGCCTCGCGCGCGGAAAGACCTTGAAGGAGGGGGGCGCGAAGTACGACTTCGTCTCCGGACTTCAGGTCGGCATCGCGAATCTCGGAAACTCCCTTGCCGCGATCAAGCGCCTCGTCTTCGAGGAGGGGAGAATCGGGAAGCAGGAGCTCCTCGACGCTCTCGACCGCGACTTTGCGGGCGAGGGGGGGGAAAGGATCCGACAGCTGCTCGTGAACCGCGCGCCGAAGTACGGCAACGACGA
>DAHVAK010000098.1 GCA_027314665.1 Spirochaetales bacterium | reverse complement strand
GACACGGTCGATTTTGGGCCGAACTACGACGACACGATGGAGGAGCCGCTCGTCCTGCCGGCGGCGGTCCCCTATCTCCTCGTCAACGGGGCGAGCGGGATTGCGGTTGGGATGGCCACCAACATCCCGCCCCACAACCTGCGCGAGATCGCCGCGGCGATCGTCACCATGATCGACAACCCCGATGTCGCCTTCGAGGAGCTCGTCCGGCACGTGAGCGGCCCCGATTTCCCGACGGGAGGGGTCATCTTCGGGCGCCGGGGGATCCGGCAGGCCTACAAGACCGGCCGGGGGCGGATCACCGTTCGGGGGCGCTTCGCCCTCGAAACGACCAAGGGGGGCAAGGAGCGCATCATCGTCAGCGAGATCCCCTACGCGGTGAACAAGGTCGCCCTGGTGACCCGCATCGCCGAGCTCGTGCACGACCACAAGCTGGACGGGATCGCCGATCTGAACGACGAGTCCGACCGCAACGGGATGCGGATCGTGATCGAGCTGAAGCGCGGGGCGATTCCCAAGGTAGTGCTGAATCAGCTCTTCACCCTGACGCCCCTTCAGCAGAACTTCAGCGTGAACAACCTCGCCCTCGTGCACGGCAGACCTCAGCTGCTGACGCTCGCGGAGATGATCCGCTACTTCATCGAGCACCGAAAGGTCGTCGTCACCCGCCGCGCGCGCTACGATCTGAAAAAGGCCGAGGAGCGGGCCCACATCCTCGAGGGGCTGCGCAGAGCCCTCGAGAACATCGATGAGGTCATCGCGCTCATCAAGGGAGCGAAGACCGTCGAGATTGCCCGATCCGCTCTAATGAGCCGCTTCGCTTTGAGCGAGCTCCAGGCCCAGGCGATTCTCGACATGCGCCTCCAGCGCCTAACCAGCCTCGAGACGCAGAAGGTCCTCGATGAGCTCAGGGAGGTCCTCGCCCAGATCGAATACCTCAAGGATCTGCTCGCGAGCGAGGAAAAGATCCTCGGGGTTGTGAAGAAGGAGACCCAGGAGCTCGCCGAGAAATACGGCGACGAGCGGCGCACGGAGATCGTCGCCGAAGAGGTCGAAGAGATCAACATAGAGGACCTCATCAAGAAAGAGGACATGGTGGTCCTCATCTCGAATCGGGGCTTCATCAAGCGCGTGCCGGTCTCCGCTTACCGCAGCCAGGGCCGGGGGGGGAAGGGCTCCTCGTCGGCGGCGCTCTTGGAAGAGGACTTCATCGAACGGCTCTTCATCGCCTCGACCCACGACCACCTCCTCTTCGTCACCAACGAGGGAAAATCCTACTGGCTGAAGGTCCACGAGATTCCGGAGGCCTCCCGGACCGCCCGCGGCCAGCACGTGAAGTCGCTCTTGGCAATCTCGGCAAACGAAGAGATCACCGCCGTCGTGGCCCTCCAGGGCTTCACCGACGAAAGCTATCTCCTCATGGCGACGAGCCGCGGCGTGGTGAAGCGAGTGCAGACCTCGGCCTTCGCGAACGCCCGGACCCGGGGGATTGCCGCCATCAACCTCGACACGGGAGACAAGCTCATGGCCGCCCTGCTGTGCAGCGGGAAGCGCGAGGTGGTCCTGGTTTCCCGAAAGGGCAACGCCCTGCGGTTTGCCGAGGAATCGGTCCGGGCGATGGGGCGCGCCTCTCGCGGGGTCCTGGGGATGCGCTTGGACAAGGAGGACGAGCTCGCCGGCGCTCTCATCGTCGAGGCCGACGAGCAGATGCTTCTTGTCTCGGAGTTCGGCTACGGCAAGCGCATCGAGTTCGGGCTCTTCTCGACCCACGGCCGGGGCACGCGGGGGCAGGTGGCCTACAAGACGACCGAAAAGACCGGCGAGATCGTCGCGGTGGTGGCAACGCGCGGGGAGGACGAGCTCGTCTGCATGACCTCGCAGAGCAACGCCATCCGGCTGAAGGTGACCGAGGTGCCCGTCATGGGAAAATCGGCGCACGGGGTGCGGATCGTCCACATCGAGAAGCCGGACTTCCTCGTCGGGGTCGCGCGGGTGATCAAAGAGGCCGAGGAGTAGCCTCGGCGCGCTCGGTCGGAGCGTGCGGGTAGGGCTCTCGTCGGGGCGAAGCTGTTTCACGTGAAACAGCTTCGGCGAGGCGGCGCGAAAGGACAGGGAAGAGGCGTGTTTCTCCGAAGGCCAAAAAGACTGAAAGCGGGTGATACGGTGGCGGTCCTCTCCCTCTCATGGGGCGGGCCGGCGGCCTATCCCGCCCTCTACGAGCTGGGGCTCGAGAACCTCCGCGCCCACCTGGGGCTGAAGGTGGTCGAGCTCGAGACCGCTCGTCTTTCCGACGCGGTGCTCCGCCGCGATCCTCGCCTGCGGGCCGAGGACCTGAACCGCGCCGTGCGCGACCCCTCCATCAAGGCGGTCTTCTCTTCGGTCGGCGGCTACGACTCGGTGCGAGTTCTCCCCTACGTCGACTGGGACGCCCTCCGCGCCAACCCGAAGATCCTCATGGGGTATTCGGACACGACGACCGTCCTCACCCACGCCAACCTCCGCGGTCTCGTCACCTTCTACGGGCCCTCCGTGATGACCGGGATAGCCCAGCTCAAGAGCCTGCCGCCCGCCTTCGAGGCGCACCTCCGGTCGATGCTCTTCGAGGACTGCGGCGGCTACCGCTACTCCCCCTATGAGATGTGGTCCGATTGGTATCCCGATTGGGGCGACCGAAGCCGCCTCGGCCAGGTGAACGGCAGCCAGCCCAATGCCGCCGGATGGAAGTGGCTCCAGGGAAGGGGCACGGTCACCGGGAGGCTGTGGGGCGGTTGCATCGAGGTGCTCGAGTTTCTGAAAGGCACCGACTACTGGCCCGATCGCTCCTTCTGGGATGAGAGGGTCCTCTTCTTCGAGAGCTCCGAGGCGAAGCCCTCCGTCCAGCAGATCGTCTATATCCTTCGTACCTACGGCGTGGCCGGGGTGTTCGAGCGCGCAAGCGCGCTGCTCTACGCCCGCCCCAAGGGCTACTCCGATGCCGAGAAGGAAGAGCTCTACGCCGCCCTGAAAAGCGTCGTCGGCGAGGAGTTCGGGCAGAGCGAGCTTCCGATCCTCGCGAACATGGACTTCGGCCACACCGACCCGAAGCTGGTGCTTCCGCTCGGGGCGCGGGTCCGGCTCGACTGCGAGCGACGGGAGCTTACTGTCCTGGAGTCCTTTACCGATCCGCTATGAGGCCTTGACCTGCTTGAAGCTCTTCTCCGCACCGCTCCAGAGCTCGGCCTTCTCCTCCTCGGAGAGAAAGGTCGCGTAGATCCCGTTCTTGATGAGCTGCCGGATCTCGGCCTCGGAGAAGATGTCCCCGGTGTAGAGCTTCATGTACTCATCGACGAGATCCACGCCGAAGAGGGTGGGGTCGTCGGTGTTCACGGTGACGTTCATCCCGTGGTCGTAGA
Organism: Spirochaetales bacterium; assembly: GCA_027314665.1. Classification (GTDB taxonomy): domain Bacteria; phylum Spirochaetota; class Spirochaetia; order DAHUYW01; family DAHUYW01; genus DAHUYW01. The sequence goes on along the minus strand of DAHVAK010000098.1, from coordinate 855 downwards.
AGGCGCGAATGGGATGATTCTTCAGGGTGGTTGCGTACTTGCGGGTGAAGAGGTTGCTGGTTGGGCAGATCTCGAGGGGAATTTGCTTTTCGGCGAGGTAGTCCATCAGGGCCTCGTCCTCGATGGCGCTGATGCCGTGACCGATGCGGCTGACCTTTAGGAGCTTGAGGGTGTCCCAGATCGACTGGGGGCCGACGTCCTCGCCGGCATGCGCGACGACCTTCAGCCCGCTCTCGATCGCCTTCTCGAAGACCTTGCGGTAGTCCTTTGCCGGGCCGTGCAGCTCGGCTCCCCCGAGCCCGATCCCGATGACCCGCTCGGAGCGATTCTTCACGGTCAGCTCGAGATTCTTCATCGCGTTGTCGACTCCGTAGCTGCGGGAAACGTCGATGATGTAGCGGACCCGGATTCCATCCTGCTCCTCGAGTGAGCGAGCGCCCTTTTCCAGCTTCTCGATCATGGACGCGAAGGAAAAGCCGTTGAGCAGGAACTTGGTCGGGGCAAAGAAGATCTCGGAGTAGACGATGTTGTTTCGGCGGAGGTAGTCGCGGGCGTCTCCGATGAGATACTCGAAGTCCCGATCCTCCTGGAAGCAGTTCTGGATGACGTCGATGAAGAGCGCGATGAACTCGTCGAGGCTCTTGATCTGGAACTTGCCCTTCAGATCGGCCTTCGAGCTCACCCCAGTCACCGGAATCTGGTGTTCGGACATGAGCTGCCATATTGTGTCGACGCTCGCCAGGCCTTCGAGATGGAGGTGAATCTCGGTCTTGGGAACCTCGATCAGGAGACCTTTGAACCTCTTCTGTTCTTTTGTAAGACTTAGCTGGTTGCCCATGCCTTCACTATGTGACT
>DAHVAK010000097.1 GCA_027314665.1 Spirochaetales bacterium | reverse complement strand
CGGTCGAGCTCGAGGATGCGCATTCGCTCCCGAAGCGGATCGAGCCGGCTTCGCGCGAAGTCGAAGAACATGCGCCGCTCGCTCGCCGTTCGTTCGCGCTCGCCGTCCGAGTGCCAGAAGTCCCACTCCCGCTTCGAGATGACGCAGGTGGCGTTGGGAAAGGCGGGGGCGCCGTTTTCGCGGAGGATTCCCCCGATGTGGTCCGGATGGGCGTGGGTGATGATGACTGTGTCGATCGCGCGAGGATCGATCTCGGCCGCAGCCGTGCTCTCAAGGAGCCGCCCGGTCGACGGAAAGAGCCTTCCCGCGCCGGTGTCGACGAGGATCTCGCGCCCACCGGTCTCGACATGGAGATAGGTGTAGGGGGTGACAACCCTGTCCTCGGGCAACCGCATCTTCCGCAGGCGGCGGCGAACCTCCTCCACCGGAGCGTTGGAGAAAGTTTCGGCAAGGGTGTACTCGTGCTCGCCGTCGCTGAGGCAGGTGCACTCAAAGGAGCCGACGGCGAACTTGTAGAACCCCCGCGCCACGGGGCCCTCTCTCATGTCAGCGCCCCCTTGGCGTAGTCGCGTACGCTCGAAAGCTTCAAGCCGAATGCCTTCGCGAGACCGTCCATCGCCACCGAATCCCCGCCGGCGAGCGCCCGCATCAGCCCGGTGAAGGACTGCTGCATGGGATCGCTGCTCGCCTCCTGCTGGGCTGCGAGGACGGATTCCGGCACCGCTTCGACGGCGAACTTCCGGCGCGCGAGCTCTTCGAAGATCCCGACGACCGAGCGTGGGGAGACGGCCTCGGGGCCGCCGAGCGGGAGCACCGCGTTCTTCGCCGCAGGATTCTCGAGGCTCGCAGCCGCAAAGCGCGCGACATCCTTGTAGGAGATGAAGCTCACCGGCCGGTCGCCTGAGCCGAAGATGCGCACCGCGCCCTTCGCGTAGTCGAAACCGACCATTGGGCTCAGCCATACCTCCATGAAGTAGCTCGGGCGAAGGATGGTGTAGCGCATCCCGCTCTCTTTGAGGTAGCCCTCGGCCGCCCGTTTCGCGTCGTGAAGGGGAAAGTCCCCCTCGATCGTGAAAGAGGTGAGGACGAAATGCTCGACCGATGCCGTCTTCGCGGCCGCGATGAGATGCCGCAGACCGTCGGTGTCCACTGATGCGATGTCGTTGCTTCCGGGCTGATAGCGCGTGGGCATCGAGGAGATCGTCGAGATGACGGCAGTCACCCCCGCGCACGCCCGGTCGAGCGAGGCCCGGTCGCGCACGTCGCCGAGCGTCGTCTCCACCCCAAGGTCTTGAAGAGCCCTCACCGCCTCCTTGTCGGAGGTCGAGCGAACGAGCGCCCTCGTCGGCGCTCCTTTTCCCGCGAGAAGGCGGCAAATCTCGCCCCCAAGCATCCCCGTAGCTCCTGCGACTAGGATCATACAACCCTCCTCGAACGGTCCGAGCCCGTTCTCACCCCCATTCTCGCCTGCACGCGTGACGGCAACATAACGGTTTACGTTACGGCGCGCGTTACGGTATACTGCGGGCAGAAAAAAACGGAGCGAGAAGGAGCGATAGGATGGAAAAGCGCACGCTTGGAAAGACGGGTCTCTCGTTGAGCATTGTCGGATTCGGGGGCTTCCACCTCATCGAGATCGGCAGCAAGGAGGCCGCCTACCTGCTGAACACCTATCTCGACCGCGGGGGCAACTACATCGAGACCGCCGCGAGCTACGGCGACGGCAACTCCGAGCAGAAGGTCGGGCGGGCGGTCGCCCACCGCCGCGACGACTACATCCTCGCGACCAAGTGCGAGGTGCGCGACGCCAAGGGCGCGAGCGCGATCATCGACCGCAGCCTGAAATACCTCAAGACCGATCACGTCGACGTGCTGTTCATGCACGCGGTCCAGAGCAAGGAGGCCCTCGACGCAATCCTCGCTCCCAAGGGTGAGATGGAGGCCGCCGAGAAGGCTCGCAAGGCGGGGAAGGTCCGCTTTATCGCTATCAGCGGCCATGGCCACCAGCCGGTCCTCCAGGATGCCGTGAATCGCTATCCCTTCGACATCCTCATGACCGGCTTCAACTACTTCGACCGCTTCAACTTCCCCGACGTGGAGTCGAAGCTCCTTCCGAGCTGCCTGGAGAAGGGGATCGGCGTGCTCGGGATGAAATCGGTCGGCGACGGCTACCTCTATCGCTCCTGGGAGCCGGCGATCCGCTACGTCTTGAGCCTCCCTATCGCCTCGCTCGTGCTGGGGATGAACAGCCGCGAGATGCTCGAGAAGGACCTGAAGCTCGCCGAGAGGTTCAAGCCCATGAGCGACGCGGAGCGGGAGAAGCTCTTCAAGAAGGCCCCCGAGCTCGGCGACTACGTCTGCCGCATGTGCGGGAAGTGCCACGTGAACGGCTTCGACCCGGAAGCGATTTTCCGCCTGGAGGCGATGTACGATCGGCAGATGGACGACCGGCGGGTCAGCGACACCGCTCAGTTTGCCCTCCGCGAGCGCCTTCGCTTCTGGTTCAACCAGAAGGAAGAGGCGCAGGCGGCCTACACTGCCACCAAAACGAAGGTCGACCCCGACAAGGACTACTCTTCCCTGAACAAGCTGTGCCCCTACGGGATCGACATCGAGCGGAAGCTCAAGATTGCCCACGACAAGCTCTCGGGCGACGGGTACATCTTCTAGCCCGCGCCACGAGAGCGCGCACGGCCCGGCGCGGACAGAGTCGAAAGGCCGCGCGCAGGCAAGCGAGCCCCGGTTTCCGGCGGGCGGGAGAGCTCAGCTGTCGCCCAGGGCCGCCCAGCCGGCCTCGGTATCGACGGACGCAGGGCCCCAGGCGTGCACGTCGGCGGCTCCGAACCAGCCGCGGACCTCGTCAGGGGTGATGAGCTCACGAAGAACGTATTGCAGCTTCTGGTCCGGCGAGAGGACGAACATGCGCCAGAAGCTGCCCAAGACTTTCCAGTAGTAGTAGCTGTACACCTGATAGAGAAGCGACGATCGCTGAAGTTGCCACGTTGTCCGCGGGCCGAAATAGAAGCCGGCGTTCTCGACGTTGGTCTTGTGCGCGAAGTCGTAGTAGACGCGCCATGCGACCTTGCTGCAGTACCAGGATATTGGATCCCAACGGGAGATGGGATCGAGATTGAGCTTCAGGAAGGCGTAGATGGTGTTGCGCTCATTATAGCGGTCGGTGAACTGGGAGCTCCAGTTCGTCTCAAGCTTTTCGGTCGGGCGGATGCGGGCGAAGCTCGATGCCCCGGCGGAAAGCTCGAGATAGCTCTGGTAGCGGACCCCGACGAGGAGCCCGGAACCGTCCTCGTTCGTGACGGTCGCCGAGAGGACCATTGGCTCCCCGGAGCCGACGTCGGCGACGACCCCAGCGTGGCCGTAGGCGTACGTAAGGACAAGGCTCAGCAGCTCCGCCTGCGCGCTGGTGCCCGGTCCGAGGAGCAGGATGTCGCCGTCCTCGAGCTCGAGCCATTCGCTCGTCGGCGCGGCGGGGACGATCTGAGCGCCGGAGGCGGCCGATCTTGCAGGAGCGACCATCGCGGGGACGACCCCGCTCGAGTCGACGATCTGGCGGAGATCCCCGCTTGAGTCCTCGGCGGCGAGGTAGGCATCTAGATCCGTCCGGTTGCCGCTCGCCACTGCGTCGGTCACCTTCTGCAGGAGCGCTCCGGTCTTCTCGTCGATGTTCACCGCCATCTGGTCCTCTGCCTTTGGTGTGCCGAGCATCTGAGCGCAGCCGGCAAGCACTAGGACGGCGACCGCAGCCGTAAAGAGTCCCATGAACTTTTTCATCCATTCCTCCTTGCGAAATGATGAGGCCCCGGCGGAGGAACTAGTTGCCTGCGTGGCGAAGGAGGGGAACCACGGACGCCTCCCTCCCCTCCTTGAGGTTTATGAAAACGAGGGCGACGCCCTCGGGGCCCGCAGTGAGAGGGTTGTCCTTGGCGACACAGCGCTCCTGATCGGCGTAGAGAATCTCGTCGATCGCGCGCGACACGGGAATAAACGTGGCAATGACAAGGGCGCCGAGATCGACGAGAGCGATCCCGTAGACTCCCGATCGGCTTCGGCAAGGGAGAAGAAGGCGGTCGTCGAGCAGATAGCCGCCGCCGGTGATTCGGTCGATCGCGTCCGCACCTTGGAGCAGCCGCTCGCGCGGCGCACCCTCGCGTAACGGAAACGTCACGATGCTCGGCAGCGGCGAGCTCTTCCCTGAGCCGAACGCAGATCGCGTCGGGATGAGGTAGAGCGTCTCGCCATGCCTGGCAAGGCGCCAGTGGTGTCCACCCTTCGGGGCGCGATAGAGCTCGGAAAGGCGACCGCTTTGCGGATCGATCCGCGAGAGCGCCAGCCAGCCGGGCTGCTCCACTCCGAGGGTCGCGAGATAGATCATCCCGCCGTCGAAAGCCATGTCGGTCACGATCCCGGGGATTCCCTGGATCCTCCTGGAGACCCGAGCAGCCACAAGGTCAACGACCGAAAGCGAGAAGCCTCTCGCCGTCCTGGTGTTGTGCGAGACATAGACGCTCCCCTCGGACGTCACGAGAATTCGATAGGGCGCATCCTGGAGAGGGATGATCTCGGTGATTGCTCCGCGAGCAGGGTCGTAGCAGGCGAGGGCGCTCTCCCGGTAACGGCCCCAGTATCCGCCGCATGAGTCGGCGGCGAGCTCGGTTGCAGTCGGGTCTATCCTCGCAACCCCAAGGATATCTCGGGAGACCGGATCGCATTCGAAGATCACGCCGTAGGCGACTGTGTAGATGCGAGCCGGGGGGCCTTGCGCAGTCTGGGATTCGGCGATAGCGGAGCACGCCGCAAAGAGGAGGAGGGCGACTCCCAGACGACGACCGACACGACGCGGTGGCATGTGACC
>DAHVAK010000093.1 GCA_027314665.1 Spirochaetales bacterium | reverse complement strand
TTCGGGGTCTTCGCCGACCAGATAGGGCCGGAGTACGAAAAGATCGTCTCGGGTCACTACGCCGTTGTCGAAGAGCGGGATGGGAGCTATCTCCTGCGCCGCTCGCCCGATCCGGTCAAGGATCAGAGCTACTTTCTCTCGCACCTCTCGCAGGCGCAGGTTGCCCGCGCGCTCTTTCCCATTGGAGGGATGGAGAAGAGCGAGGTGCGCGATCGGGCGCGTGCGCTGGGGCTTCCCACCGCCGAGCGGCCCGACAGCCAGGGAATCTGCTTTCTCGGCAAGATCCGCTATCCGGATTTCGTTCGCCACTACCTCGGCGAGCGAAGCGGTCCGATCGTCGAGCTGGAAAGCGGGCGCACGCTCGGTCTCCATCGCGGCTATTGGTTCCATACCATCGGGCAGCGGCAGGGGCTCGGGCTCGGCAACGGGCCCTGGTACGTCGTGCGCAAAGATGTCGAGCAGAACATCGTCTACGTCTCCCATCGCGCCCACCGCTTCCAGAGGGCGCGCGGGGTCTTTCAGGTCTGTGAGCCGAGCTGGATCTCGGGCTCGCCCTTCGCCGGCGGCGATCGGACCCATGGACCGGACGGTCGTGCCCTTCGTCTTGATCTCAAGCTGCGTCACGGGCCGCAGCTCCACTCTTCCCTGGTCGAGCCGCTTTCCGGCGAGCGCCTTCGCGTCACCATGGACCTCCCCGACGATGGAATCGCGCCGGGCCAGTTTGCCGTCTTCTACGACGGCGACCGATGCCTCGGTGGGGCCCGAATAGCCGAGGACGAGCCGAGCGAGTCGGGCTTCCGCCCGGAGGCCGAAGGAGGCCTCCTCGCTGCGGGCGATCCGCTCGCCGCCCGATGGTAGCCCCTGCGACTCGGCGGCGCCGCGCTTCAGCGGCGCCTTGATCGAACCCGCGCCCTGACAGAACCCCCGCCGCGCTGAAGCGGGCACCTGGCGCGCTCCGACGACTATCCGGCGCTCGCGGACGAGGAGCGGCTCCCCTTATGAAAGAGCGCAGGCAGGCTGCCAAAGGTCTCCAGGAAGATCTTTCCGTCGGCCTCAAGGTCGGTGCCGTAGTAGTCGCTCCACTGCGTGCGGAAGATGCTGAAGCAGGTCACGGGCATGATGGCGAAGAAGAAGACGGCAAGTCGCCGTTCCTCTTCGGTCTTGAAGCGATCTGGCTTCCCGGCTCGAGCCGCCGAGCCATCGGCGGTCATGAGATCGATGAGCCTGAAGATCGTCCGCCCACGTGGGGCGGAGGTGACGGTCTCCATGAGGAGAATCTTGAGAAAGGTTCCTCGGGTATTGATGAAGTCGAGGACCTGCTGCGAGAGAAGAGCGGGTATCGGGCGCTGCTCCTTCATTTGCTGGCGGAACTGCCGCACCTCGGCGAGCCTCGCCTCGATGACCTCTTCCAGGAGATCGCCCTTGCTCTTGAAGTAATAGTAGATCATCGCCTGGTTCACGCCGGCCTGCCGGGCGATCTCTTCCACTCGGGCCCCCTCAAAGCCGCGTTGCGCGAAGATCTCCTCCGCGACTCGAAGGATGGTCTCCTTTGTGCTCTGGCTGTCGTGCTCCCCGCTACCTCTTCGCCGTCTCATTTACTCGCGTCGGTCCATATCTTCTCGCCGACCGCCTCCTTGAGGGCGTACTCGGCCATGATCTCGTGGTAGACCGCCATGAGGTTTGTGATCCTTGCCTGCTCCAGGGAGGACTGCGAGTCGAGATACTCGAGATTGGTTACGACCCCCACCTCGAACTGAACCTTGGCAACGCTCACCATCTGCTCCGCCTGGTTGAGCTGCACGAGGGAGGTCGCCACCTGGTCCTGGCTCGCCCGCTGATCCTGGTAGGCCTGGAGAACCTGGGTCGCTACGGCTCGCCTCTCGGCGGCAAGGCTTGCCTGCGCCGCGGCGAGCTTCTGCTGCGCAGCCTCCATCGATTTCACGCGGAGGAATCCCTGAAAGACCGGAACATCGAGCTCGACTCCGGCGTTCCAATCGAAGGTGAGGGTGTTGATGTTGGGAAGGAGCCCGTTGCGGTAGCCCGCGAGGGCGTGCACGGAGAGCGAGGGAAGCCCTTGGGCCGCCGCCAGGCGGGAGGCAAGCTCCGCGCTTTTCACCGACGCGGCGGCCTGCCGCATCTCGGGCCGGTTTGCGAGAGCCTGCGCGACGAGCTGCTCCTGGTCCATGGTCACCGGCGCGGGGGTGAAGGTGCCGCTCACCTTGATCGGCTGGGTCGACTCCAGCCCAACGAGGGCCTTCAGGGCAATCAGCTGCCGCTCGTACTGATTCTCCGCATCGATGCGCTGACTCTTCAGCGCCGCGACGCGAACCTCGGTGGAAAGGACGTCGTAGACCGTCGCGGAGCCGGTCTGCTCCTTCGTCTTGATCGCCTGGAGATGCTGGGTAAGGTCGGAAAGCTGCTGGTCGAGCGCCCCGATCTCTCGTTCGAGCAGCAGCACCGTATAGAAGCTCTGGGTGGCCTGATAGGCGAGGCTCAGCTTGATCTGTTCGAGCCCGATCTGCGCTGCGGCTACCCCGTTCTTGGCGAGCTTCACCTGCGCCCCGCGGACGCCGAACTGGTAGACCACCTGATTCAATCCGAGGTGGAAGTCGAAGTTGTCTTCGGGGGCGAGGGAGAAGGTCATGGGCGGAGCTCCCGGAAAGGCGAAGGTGAAGGCCTGACTGGGCTCAACGCGGGTGTAGGAGCCGGATCCGATGACGTGGGGGTAGTAGCCGCTCTGCGAGACCCCGACCTGGGCCTGGGCGGCGCGGACGGCTCCCTCCGCCTCCTGGATGAGCGGCTGATTGGTCTCGGCGCGGGCGACCGCTTCCCCTACCGTGAGGGTCACGGGCGCCGGCTGAGCGGCTGCCCACTGACCGACCGAAAGGAGTCCGATTACGGCGAGAAATCTGAATTTCATGGCATACCTCGTTGCTGCTACGCTGCTTCGACGCGAGCGCGGACCCCGTGGGGGGTCTCGGGCTTCCCGCCTATCTCTCCGGGGTCGCTACCTTGACCTCGGCGGACATTCCGGGAAGGAGGCGCTGCCCCGCCTGTGCGTCAAGGCCGTCCTGGTTGTCGATCGAGATCCGAACCGGCACCCGCTGGGTTATCTTCGTGAAGTTGCCGGCCCCGTTCTCCGGCGGAATGAGCGCAAACTCCGATGCGGTCGCTGCGCCGATGCTCTCGACCTTTCCCCTAAAGACGTGCCCCGGAAAGGCATCGACCGTGATGGTCGCGGGGTCGCCGGGCTTGAGGTAGTGGATCTGGGTCTCCTTGAAGTTTGCCTCGATCCACAGTTTCGCGAGATCGTAGAGGGTGTAGATCGGCTCGGCAGGCTGAACCACATCGCCCGGCATCGTCCACTTCTTCGCAACCACCCCGTTGATCGGCGAGGTGAGGATGGTGTAGGCCAAATTGGTTTGGACCGTGGCGAGCTGCGCCTTGGCGAGCTTCGTTTGCGCGAGGGCGATGCTGTACTCCGCCTGGGCAGCGGAGAGCGCTACCTTCGCGTTGTCGTACTGCGCCTGAGGGATGATGCGGTTCTGATACTGAACCTCGGCCCGCCGAAAATCGGTCTGCGCCTGATCGAGCTTCACCTGGGCCAGCTTCGCGCTTTCGCCCGCATACTCGAGGTTGACCTCGGCCTGATGCTCCTGGGCCTTCAGGGTGCTGTCATCGAGTTGGGCCACGACCTGCCCCTTGGCGACCTGATCCCCCTCTCCGAGATTCATCACGGTGATCCGATCGAGGGTCTGCGCGCTGACGACCACCTGATTGCCGTCGACGGCCGCATCGTCGGTGGCCTGAAACCCGGTCAGGGCGATGCGAACGTAGGCGACGATCGCCGCAGCGACCACCACCACAATGACGATAAACACGATGAGACGGGCCTTTCCCGGTCTCTTCTTCACATCTTGCTCTTCCATGTAGTACTTCCTCGAGAGTCGGAGTTAAACAACTAATTGGTTAGTTAGCCTCGGGCTCAGGAGAAGGTACTCTCCGAGCGAGCCTCACGTCAAGGGAAATTGCGCAAACGGCGCTCAGGCCCCCGCGAAGGAGAGCATGCTGATCTTTCCGGCGAGCACCCGGGCGACTCGGCGAAAGGTGAGAGCGGCCTGCCCCTCAGGATCGGAGACGACGACGGGAACGCCGCTGTCGCTGCCCTTGGGGATATTCGGATCGAGGTCGATCGAGCCGAGCAGCTCGACTCCGAGCTCTTCGGCCACCCGCTTGCCGCCGCCGTGCCCGAAGATCTCTCCCGCCATGTTCTCGAGCACCCCGAGGACCGGGACCTTCAGGCGGTTGAAGGCGTTGACCCCGCGCAGGGCGTCGCTCACCGAGACCTCCTGGGGTCCGGTCACGATGATCCCCCCGGTAAGCGGCACAAGCTGGGCGAGCGAGAGCTGGGCGTCGCCGGTTCCCGGCGGAAGGTCCACCACGAGGTAGTCGAGCTCCGGCCAGTCGACCTCCGTGAACAGCTGCGAGAGCGCCCCATGGATCATCGGTCCCCGCCAGACGAGCGCCTCGGCGCGCGGAATCAGGAAGCCCATGCTCATGACGTCGATTCCATACTTGCGCGCGGGGGCAAGCTTGCTGCTGCCGGGGGGCGGAAGCTCCCCGATCCCGAGCATGATCGGGACGTTCGGGCCGTAGATGTCGGCGTCGAGTATCCCCGCGCGTGCGCCGTCGAGGGCGAGCCCGACCGCGAGGTTGACGCTGACGGTAGTCTTGCCGACCCCGCCCTTTCCGCTCGAGACGGCGATGATGTTCTTGATCGGGACGTTGAGCTTGTCCATGATGCGCTGATCGCTGCGGACCTCGGAGTCGAAGGCGATTTCGATCTTGCCGACCTGGGGAAGGTCGCGCCGGATCGCTCGTTCGCTTTCGGACTGGAGCACCGACTTCAGCGGACAGGCCGGAGTCGTGAGCATGATCGTGAAGGCGACGTCGTTGCCCGAGATCTTGACGTTGCGCACGAAATTGAGGCTGATGAGGTCCTTGTGCAGCTCCGGCTCGATGACGGTGCGCATCGCTTCGGTGAAGGCCTCGAGGGTGACGTTCGCGTTGCTCATGATTGCTCCTTGTATGCGAGAAACTGCTCTCCGGCGTGGTAGGAGGAGCGAACCAGAGGGCCTGATTCGCAGTGCACGAAGCCCTTCTCCATCGCGGCCACTTTCAGCTCCAGAAACTCCTTCGGGTGCCAG
>DAHVAK010000090.1 GCA_027314665.1 Spirochaetales bacterium | reverse complement strand
GCGTGAGTTGTCGAAAACGCGCTCCATTCCGGCGGCTGCCAATAGTTGTCGCATTCGAGTGTTGTAACCGTGGCGAAGACCGTGCGGAGTAATATGAGCGCGACTATTCGGCAGCTTTGTCAAGGCTCTTTGGAGGGCATGATTGACGCTACCGATTTGGAGAGAGGTTCCGGGCGTTCGGCCGCCGAACACGCATCCGGTTCGGGGCTTGGGGAGTTGCGCGAGCAGGTGCATAGTCCATCGCGGAATGATGACGGCACGGAAGGAGTTAGCCTTCGGGGGACCGATCCTTCCGTCCCGATTGACGGTCCGTATAACCTTGATGCCGCAGTTGAGGGGATCGACGGCATTCCATTCGAGGGCACGCGCTTCGCTGGTTCTCAGGCCGGATGAATAGAGCAGGGCGCACATGACCCCCAGAGGAAAAGCTCGACCCCAGTGGTGCCGGAATCTACTGACGTTGTCCGGAAAGAGCGTAGTGGCCTGGCGGTCGGTTAGGATAGCGCGCTCGTTGTTTCGTGGGATTGGTGGAGCAATTTCGCGCGGGTCGAACGAGACGAGCTGATCGCGCCGGAGGTCTTTGAGGATAATCGCAAGCGTGTTGAAGATGTGCCGTTTGGTTTGGCTAGAGTAGTCGAGCTCGTACAGCCATTGTTCAATAGCGTTGGGTGAAAGCTCATCCAATCTGTGACGTCCAAACGTTGGCAGAATGTGGATCTCAAGGCGAGAACGGTGTTGGCGGCGGGTTTCCGTATTCAGAGTCTTGCCGCGCCCAATTTGTCGAGTCCACCACGGACACGTTTCGTCGAGAAAGTAGCGTACGGCGTAGCTCGCAAAAGTGCCGTAGACGCGGACATCAGGTCGGACCACGGCCCGGCGCGAGGCATATGCTTCGGCTCGAGGACGACTGGCTCGTTCGTTACTGAGAGGGATTCCTGTAGAATGGTAGACAGTTTCGCCGCGGATCCGAAAGTACCAATAGCCGGCCCGCTTTTTGAGGCTGTACGGTTCGGCAGGTCTTGCCATAGCTCCACCAGTTTAGGGTACAATTTAGGGTACAGTGGAAGCGATGTCAAGAGCCGTGAAAGTTAGCCTTTCAGTAAGTAACCACGAGCAAGAGAGTTAAAAATACCCCGGACGCGAATCGAACGCATGACCTACTGCTTAGGAGGCAGTCGCTCTATCCTACTGAGCTACCGGGGCACGAGATACCCTACAATACTATCTGCGGAGCTTTCCGCTGTCAATTGAGCGCAGGCGTCGAGGCGAGGGGATGGGGGCGGCGGCAAGAGCGCGGTTGCGCCGCCGCAATGCGTCGAACGGGGGACGCTTCGGCTGCGTCAGGAGAGGGCCGACGATGGGATACCGGGGTCGATCGTATTGACCTCGCGCTCGAGCGCATGGTATCGTGGTCGTACGATCGCCTACCAGAGGGAGTTCATGGCTCCAGGACAGCCTGCCGCCCTGGGCATCATAGCATGTCCGGGTGGCGAGAAGTTCGTCGACGAGATGGTCCCCCATCTCCGCAGGATCTATCGAAGACATTATAGTCAACTCGCCGAGACATTGGCGAGTCGCTATGGGATCACCGAAGCTGAAGCGGTTCGGCGCATCAACCTCTCGGCGGACGTTCACACCCAGCGGGTGCATCCGGCCGCGTCCTTGAGCAGCTATCGCGTCCCGCGCTTCAAGATACCGGTGAACTTCACCCGCTTCGCAAACGGGGAGTTCAAGGCCGAGATCCTCCAGTCGATACGGGGCGAGCACGTCTACATCGTGCAGGACGTGGAGAATCACTACCCTCTCTCCTTCCACAACACGAGCGAGCGCTATTCCCTTTCGGTGAACGACAACGTGTTCTGCCTCTTCGTGACTGTGGACGCCGCGCTCCAGGCGGGGGCAAAGAGCATCACCTTGGTGCTGCCGGCCTATCCCTTCTCGCGCCAGCACAAGAAGAAGGGCCGCGAGGCCCTCACCGCCTCGCTGTTTGGACGCCTCCTCGAGTACATGGGAGTTTCGCGGATCATCACCCTCGACATCCACTCGAAGGAGATCGAGAACAGCTTTCACACCCTGCGGCTTGAAAACCTTCATGCCTCCTATCAAATCCTGCGGAAGCTCTTGAACTTGGTGGACGTAAGGGAAACTGATCTCGTCGTGGTTTCCCCGGACACGGGCGCGGTCGACCGCAACAAGTTCTACGCCGGCAGTCTCGGTAAGCCGCTCGCCCTGCTCTACAAGGAGCGCGACTATTCCCGGGTCTCCAAAGATGCCCGTGACAGCAACATCACCGCGATGAGGCTGCTCGGCTCGGTGGAGGGCAAGACGGTCTTCATGGCCGATGACCTGATCGGAACCGGGGGAACGGTGATCAAGGCGATGGAATACCTGAAGGCGATGGGGGCGAAGCGGATCTTCTGCGCAATCAGCCTTCCCCTCTTCACCGGCGAGGCGATCGGGCACTTCGAAGAGGCCTACCGGGCTGGGCTCTTCGACAAGATCATCGGGACGAACGCGGTCTACCATACCGAGGAGCTGCTTGATCGTGAGTGGTACGAGTGCGCGAATATCTCGAGTCTCTTTGCCCGCATCATCGCCCGCCTCGACCACGAGCGCTCCTTGAGCTCGCTTCTGGACAATCGCAACATCATCCAGCGGCTTCTCAATCAGTAACCTGTCATGAGTCGCCAGGCGTCCAACCGAGGATCACGGCCCGCACCCGTCCGCGAGAATGGGGCTGCGCGGCGCGAGGCGGGTCGGCCCGGGCTGCGCCTTCTGTGCGTTGATTTCGGAACCTCCTCGATCAAGGCCGGGGTCATCGGCGGCGACGGAGCGCTCCTCGGTTGGGCGCACGAGTCGCTCCTCGACGACGCGGGGGCGGATCTCGTCCGCTGGGATCCCGCACTGTGGAGTCGTCGCCTGAGGGGCGCAGTCGAGCAGCTTCGCTCGGGAGGCGCCTTCGGCGATGGGGCAGGCAAGGGGCTCGCGGCCCTTGTCGTGAGCGGGAACGGCCCGACGATCGTTCCCGTCGGCGCCGAAGGGGAGCCCTTGAGCGAGGCCTTCCTCTGGCTCGACCGCCGGGAGCTTCGAGCAGCCCGGGGAGTCTCCTTCTACCTTCCGCAGCTCGAGTGGATCCGGCGGAATCGACCCGAGCTCTACGAGCGAACGGAGAGCTTCCTGCCCTTCCCGGAATACATCAACTTCCTGCTCACCGGTGAGAAGGCGGCGATCATCCCGTCCGAGGAGTTCGCTCCCTTCGTCTGGAGCGCAAGCGAGCTCGAGGCCTATGGCCTTTCGGGCGCAAAGCTTCCGCCCTTCGTTCGGATTGGGGAAAAGATCGGGCGGGTGACCGCCCGCGGAGCGCAGGCGAGCGGGCTTCAGGCGGGGCTTCCGGTCTTTGCGGGAGGCTCTGATTTCCTCATGGCGCTCGTGGGAACCGCCACGGTGGCGCCGGGGCGAACCTGCGACCGGGCCGGTACCTCCGAGGGCATCAATCACTGCAGCGCGCGTCCGATACGAAGCGAGCGCGTCCGCTGCCTGCCGCACGCGGTGCCGGGTCTCTACAATGCCGCCGGGATCCTCGCCTCCACCGGACGCATCTTCGAGTGGTTCCGCTCCATCTCGGGGCAGCGGGACAAGTCCTACCAGAGCATGCTCGAGGAGATCCTCGAAGTCGACCATGGCGCGCGGATCCCCTACTTCTTCCCCTCGCTTCGCGTCGGGGAGACCTGGGAGTTTTCGGACGCCGTCTTCTCCCAGCTCGAGCCCGAGCACGGGCCGGCCGAGATGGGGCGGGCGGTGGTGCAGTCGATCGGCTTCGCTGTGCGCGACCTCATCGAGACCCTCGAGCGGCACACCTGCCTCATCGAGCAACTGCGCGCCTGCGGGGGGCAGGCGCGAAATCCGCTATGGAATCAGATGAAGGCGGACATCACCGGGAAGGAGATCGCAATCCCCGCGATCATCGATGCCGAGCTGCTCGGCGACGCCTGCGCGGGGCTCGTGGGTCTGGCCGAGCGCTCCTCGCTCGTCGAAGCCGCCGAGGGGCTCGTCCGAATCAAGGAAGTCATCCGCCCGCGCCCGCAGGAACACGAGCGCTTTAGCGAGTCCTACGAGCGCTACCGCGATCTGCGACGTCGGGTGCTGCGCGCCGTCGCCTCGGCAGTGGACTCCCAGACCGCCGGCGGCCTGGTCGAGTAAGATCCGACATCGCACGCACTCGCGTCCGCATCGAGGTGCGCGCGGGGGTCGGCACGCCAACGATAGTAGCCCCAGCTGAGAAGCGGAACGACGTAGAGGGTGAGGGGCGTCGATGCGACGAGCCCTCCGACGACGGCCGTGGCGATGCCGTCCTCGGTGGAGAGCCCGTTCCAGTTGACCGCGACCGGAACGAGGGCGAAGATCGTCGCAAGGGTGCTGATGAGAATCGGGCGGAGGCGTTCGGAGGTGCCGAGATAGATCGCGGAGGATGCGGGGGCGCCGGAGTCGATGCGCCGCCGGTAGTTGGCAAAGAGGATGATCGAGACCTTCACGACGGTGCCGAGGAGGACCAGCACCCCCAGCCCTGAGCTCAGGTTGAGCGAGCGTCCGGTAGCCAGAAGGGCGGCAAGTACCCCGACGGCGGCAAGCGGGACGGCGACGAGGATAATAAGCGGCTGGGCGAAGGACTCGAACTGAGCGCCCAGGAGCAAGTAGAGCAGGAGCAGCGCGACCGCGAAGACCGCGGTGATCTCCCGGGAATGGCGGGCGAAAACCGACTGCGCCGCATCGACGACCCCCGGCTCGCGCGCCGCCTCGCGGATGGCGCGAGCGATGATCGCCTCGCCTCCCTTCGCCGCTTCGACGCGAACCTTCGAGACATCCTGTCTGTTTTCGCGCACCAGCATCGAGGGCGACTCCTCGACGGCTATGTCCGCGACCCCCTCGAGCGTGATGAGGCTTCCTTTCGCCGTTTGCAGCCGCAGTCCCGACAAATCACGGAGGTTCGCCGCCTCTTCGCGAGCAAGAAGGACGCGCACGTCGTAGTCGCGCCCGTCGGCGGTGAGCCGGGTCGGGATGGCCCCCTCGAGGTCGTGCCAAAGCGTTCGCGCCACGGACTCGAGGCTGATTCCTGCTCGAGCGAGCGCCTCCCGATCGGGGGTGCAGTGAAGCTCCGTACTGGGCCTGGCCTCGTCGATCCGGACCGCGGCGAGCGGGGCAGCCTTTTCCATCGCAAGGACTATCCTCCGCGCTCGAGCCCCCGCCTCCTCGGGCGAGGGGGCGAGAACGGAAATCTCGCGCCCGCCCTGGCGAATGCCGAGAAGCTGGGCGAGGCTCGCCTGGGGGAGAGAGACCGACAGGTCGACCCCCGGGACTGCCAAGGCCTCCCGGGCCCAGATCAAGACGGGCAGAGAGTCGGGCTTGCGGGCGAAGCGGGTCTGAACCCACAGCGTCACGGTCTCTTTCGTCGCGCCCGCGTCGGCGGCGTAGAAGGTATCGTTCTCTTCCCCGCCGGCCCGGCACCAGACCGAGGCGACCCGGGGAAGGGCGAGCAGACGCTCCGAAGCCGAATGGGCGAGGCGCTTGAGGCGCGTCATGCTCGCGCCTGGGGCTGCCGCCATGCGGATCTCGATCACCCCCCCGTCGAAGGGCGCCACCGGCTCGAGGCGGGTGGCGAACAGGAGCGGGACCGTGAGGGCGGCCGCCGCCAAGAGCGCCCCCGCTACGGAGAGGGGACGACGGAGGGCCCAGGCGAGGCTTCGGCGGTAGATCCGCTCCATGGAGGCGTCGGGGGGGCTGCTCCTTGCGGCCCGACGCGGGACGGGTCGAGCGGTGATGAGGAAGAGCACGGGAACGAGGGTTGCCGAAACCACGAGCGATGCGAAGAGCGAGTACACGACCGCGAGCGCGAGGTCGGCATAGAGGGCGCCGATGAGACCAGGCAGGAAAAGCACCGGGACGAAAACCACCAGCGTCGTGAGCGTCGAGCCGAGGATCGAGCTCGAAACCTCGCAGGTTGCCGCGATGATCCCATCGCGGAGGGAGCTCGTCGGGAGCGGGGTCAATCT
>DAHVAK010000085.1 GCA_027314665.1 Spirochaetales bacterium | reverse complement strand
GGCCTCTCCGTAGTGGCGGACCTCGTCCTTTGCCCGGATATCCTTGTCGACGACGTAGAGTCCGAGGCGATGGGAGAGCTCCTTGCCGGTGAGAACTGCGCGGACACCGGGGAGCGCGGCGGCCTTCGCGGCATCCACCTTGCGGATCCTTGCGCGGGCATGAGGGCTTTTCTTCACTTGAGCGTAGAGCATCCCCGCAAGCGCCATGTCGCTTGCGTAGACCGCCTCTCCGGTGAGCTTTTCCCTAGCGTCGACGCGAGGCGCGTCGCGACCAACGAGCCTCAAGTCTTTCGGCTCGATCTCTTCAAACATGCTTCAGCACTCCCTGCACCCCTGGCTGCCCCGAGGCGTCCAGAACGGCCTCGATGATCTGCTGGTAGCCGGTGCACCGGCAGAAGTTCCCCTCGATGCCGTCCTTGATCTCGGCGACCGACGGTTTTGGGTTTCGGCGCAGGAGATCCCGCACCGACATGATCATTCCCCCCGTGCAGAATCCGCACTGGACCGCGTCGTGTCGCGCGAAGGCCTCCTGTATCCGCGAGAGCCTTCCCTCCTCCGCCTCGCCCTCGACGGTCTCCACGCTCGCCCCATCGGCCTCGACGGCGAGGACCATGCAGGAGTTCACCGTCCGCCCGTTGAGGATCACGGTGCACGCCCCGCACTCTCCGGCGCCGCACCCCTCCTTGGTCCCCGTCATGCCAACCTCTTCTCGGAGGAAATGGAGGAGGGTGCGATTCTCTTCGACCTCACGAGCGTAGCGTTCGCCGTTGATCGTCACCTCGATCTTCATCATTTCACCTCCGCGAGCAGCCGCCGGACGAAGACCCCCACCATGAACTCGCGGTATTCCTTCGTGCAGCGAACGTCGCTTATCGGTTTGATCGCGCGCAGGGCCGCGGCCACCACCGCATCGGGTGGCTCGCTTTCCTTGAGATCGCCCACAAAAACGGGAGTCGGGGCCGCGGAGCTGATCCCGAGCCGCACCACCCCGTCTCTTCTCGCCAGGGCAACCCCGACGATCCCGAGGTCGTGGCCGTTGATCCGTTTGAGCTTGCGGTAAGAGCCGCGAGTCTCCGCCGCGCTCGGAGGAACCACGATCCGATCCAGTATCTCGTCGCCCCGCAGCACGGTTCTTTTTACCCCCGTGAAGAAATCCCGAAAGGACACCTCGCGCTCCCCCCCTGCCGAAGCGATCACCGCCTTCGCATCGAGGCACAGAAGCGCAGGCGCCATGTCGGAGCAGGGCGAGGCGTTCACGACGTTGCCGATGACCGTGGCGCGATTCCTTATCTGGTGCGAGGCAAGGTCGTGGGCGCACACGGCAAGCAGCGGAAAGTCGGAGCGCACGCGCTCGCTTTCGAGCACCTCATTGATGGTGACTGCGGGTCGAATGATCAGCCCCTCTCGGTCGCTCCACGAGATCCCCGAGAAACCCTCTACCATCTTCACGTTGATGAGGTATTCGGGCGAGGCGAGGCCGTTGCGAATATTGACGAGGAGGTCGGTGCCTCCTGCGAGAAGCTTGGCGGCGGGACCGCGCTCGGCGAGCAGGCGGAGGAGCTCCGCGCGCGTCCGCGGCGCGAGGTAGCGAAACGCTTGTAGCATGTGGCCTCCTTACGGTCGACCATCCGATAGCAGGGTGCTGACAAGGTAATTGACCCGCTGCCACAACCGCGTTTTCTCTGGTTTCTTGCCCGAAACTGGTTCGTGAAAACGCCGTTTTGGCAGGTACCTTTGAGTTTGTCAGCAACCTGCCAAAAAAACCAACGAGCCGCAGGGAGCTCTTCCAGCGGCTTCGCGCATAGGACGACGGGAGATGACGTGTGCTTATGCACACAAGTAAAACACCGCCTCAGGCGTTTGTCAAATTGATTCTTGGTTTGGTCCTCCCTGCGTGCGCTGTCCGCCGTGCACCGTGCACGCGTGAGCTGTGTCCCTGCGCGCTGCGGACTCGTCGACTTTTTTCTTTGACAAATCCAAAATGCGGCGCCTAAGATAGACCTTCCGGCAATCCCGAAGAAAAAAGTGATGTCGCCTTACGTGGGGCTCGGTACGTCCCCCATGCGACTTAAGATTTGGGTTTGACACTGCACACAAGGAGGCAGTCATGGCGAAATTCGCTAAGATCTATGACATAGAAGAAGTCCCTCCGATCGGCAAGTCGATCCCCCTCTCGTTCCAGCACGTCTTTGCCATGTTCGGAGCGACCATTCTCGTACCGTTGCTCACCGGGCTCAATCCTGCCGTAACGCTTTTCTGCTCAGGCTTGGGCACGCTGATCTTCCATCTCGTCAACAAGGGAAAGGTCCCCGCCTACCTCGGCTCGTCGTTCGCCTTCATCGCTCCGATCATCGCCGTCTCCAAGACCTACGGGGTGCAGGGGGCTCTCGGCGGCATGATGGCCGCCGGAATCGTCTACTTGATCGTGTTCGCGATCATCGCCCTGGTGGGACTGAAGTGGATCGACCGCGTTCTGCCGACGGTAGTCGTCGGTCCGGTGGTCATGATCATCGGCTTGAGCCTCACGCCGGTCGCCATTCAGGAGGCCGAGAAGGGGCTCGTGACCGCCTTCATTACCGCCGCCATCGTGATTGCCGCGAGCATCTTCGGGAGAGGCTTCTTCAAGATCATCCCGATCCTGCTCGGCACCGTCATCGGCTACGTCGTAGCCATCCTTTTTGGACAGGTCAACTTCGAGCTCATCAACAAGGCCGCATGGATCGACCTGCCGCAGCTCACGATCATCACCGGGCATCTGCCGATGTTGAGCTGGGGAGCCGTGAGCCTGATCGCTCCGATCGCTATTGCAACCATCGTCGAGGATACCGGACACCTCCTGGTGATCGGCGAGACCGTCGATCGCGACCTCATGCACGATCCCGGCCTACATCGCGTCCTGCTCGGAAACGGGCTTGCCACCTTCGTCGCCGGCTTCCTCGGAGGAGTTCCGGAGACCACCTACGGCGAGAACATCGGAGTTCTCGCGATCACCCGCGTCTTCAGCTCCCGCGTCATCCAGGGGGCGGCGGTTATCGCGATTCTCTTGAGCTTCGTAGGGAAGTTCGGGGCGGCGATCCAGACAATCCCGGAGCCGGTCCTCGGCGGAGTGACCATCATCCTCTACGGGATGATCGCATCGGTGGGCTTGCGAAACATGGTCGAGGCGAGGGTGAACATGGCAAACAATCGCAACCTCCTCATCGTCTCGGTCATCTTCACCCTCGGGGTCGGCGGAATTGCGCTCACCTTCGGCAAGATCTCCTTCATCGGAATCGGGCCGGCCGCCATCATCGGAATACTCTTGAACCTCGTCCTGCCGAGAGAAAAGGAGGCGGTGGAGTCCACAACCATCAAGTAGAGGGCAGGACCGATCGCGCGGCGGGCTTGATGCCGGAAACCTGTACCGCCGCGCGGCGGAATCCTTCGGTCCCCTGCGAAGGCGGGCGTCTTCTCAGCGCCGCGCCTCAGCGAAGCTCTTTCAGAGCCTCGGCTACCGCGTCGAGCTCATCGAATCGAATCCTCCGAATGTCGCTGTCGCCCACCGCCCGCACCAGGAAGCGGTCCGGAAGGGTGAGACGCTTGAGCTCGATGGCTCCCCCGACAACCTTGCGGATCCGCGCGTGGGCGGTGAGCCACGGCGGAAAGGCGGCCTCGAGCTCGGCCTGCGCCCGCTCGCCTGAGTAGAGGCAGCAAATGAAGAGGCCGACCTTCGCGCGGAGGAGGGCCTCGCGGTTGACCTCGCAGAAGCGCTCGACCGCCCGCATCACCCGGCCGGCATAGATGGGACCCGCGACCACGATTGCATCGAAGCCTTCGGCCCTTTCACGCTTCCGACGGATGTCCCGGGCCTCGACCTCGCCCGGAAGCCTCTCGGCAAGATAGTGGGCGCACTCCTCGGTTGTTCCGTAGCGGGTTGCATAGGCGATCAGCGTCTTCACTGTTGTCCTTCCTTTGCATCTTGGGCGCTCTTGCGAATGTGGTAGAGACGATTGCGCAGATAGAGGGCAGTGTCGATGGCGACCATGAGCCCGTTGAGCGCGTAGAGGTAGACCACTGCATCCGGATCGTAGAAGATCTTGTGGAGAATCCCTGCCACGTAGCCGAGCAGAAGCGCGAGCAGAAAGATGAGGCTTTTTGATCCGACCTCTCTAGTCTTCCAGGACTTGTAGATGGAAAAGGGCCATGCCAGTCCGAAGCAGACGAGCATGATGATCTCGAAGATGCTCATTGTGTACTCCCACGGGAGGTGTTTCATCATAACGAAGTTCGCGCGACCCGGCAACGATCGCCTGCGAGCTCGGCGTGGGCTCTCGCGCTGCCGCGCCGCCTCGACGCATTTGTTTTGACAGATTCCCAAGCCCGGGTCTATAATCGCCTGGAAGATAACGGCTTCCGCCGCAGATACTCGCCGCGATAACAGAAAGTCCAGAGACAACCCAACGAGTGAGCGAACGCCGCGAGGCTCGAAGAAAACCCGGTCGATGCGATCGGCCCGTCGTTCCCTTTCGCCCCTGAGGTGATCTCTTTTGCCGTGCACGGCGTGCACGCGCAGGGAGGCTAAGTGTGAACAGGGTAGTGGTTGAGAAGGACTCCTATTACGATTCGGTATTCCTCATGCTCATCAACAGAGAGGTCAAGCAATTCGCCGGGGTGAGCGAGGCGGTCGTCGCGATGGCAACCGCAATGAACCTCGACCTCCTTGGGGGCATGGGGTTTGGCGGATCGATGCTGACGGGGGCAACCCCGAACGATCTCGTCATCGCCGTATCCGGCGAATCGGAGGCGGTCCTTGACGGGGCCATCGAGGCCGCGCAGCGCCTTCTCAAGGACAAGCGCCGGCAAAGCGCCTCGGCTGCAGCCTATCGCCCGGCGAGTCTCGATGCGGCCGTCGGAATGGTCGATGGCGCCAACCTCGTGATCATCTCGCTTCCCGGCGCGTACGCGGCCCGTGAGGCGGCGAAGGCCCTTCGGCACAACCTGCATGTCATGCTCTTTTCCGACAACGTCCCCCTCGAGGAAGAGATCCGGCTAAAAAGGCTCGCCGCCGATCGGGGGCTGCTCATGATGGGCCCCGATTGCGGGACGGCGATCATCAACGGCAAGCCCATCTGCTTCGCGAATCTCGTCCGCAGGGGGGACATCGGCATCGTTGCCGCCTCGGGCACTGGACTGCAAGAGCTCTCCTGCAGCATCGACAAGCTCGGCTCCGGGATAAGCCAGGCGATCGGCACCGGGGGACGGGACCTCGCCAACCCGCGAGTTGGCGGCACGATGATGCTCATGGGAATCGAGGCCCTCGCCAAGGACCCCGATACCCGAGTCATCGCAGTTGTTTCCAAGCCTCCCGCCGAGGAGGTGGCAGCGAGGGTTCTCGAGGCCCTGAAGGGCACCGGGAAGCCCTGCGTGGTCGACTTCATCGGGATGAGCTCCACGGCCTCCTCCGGGAATCTCTTCTTCGCCTCGAGCCTCGAGGAGGCGGCGGGCATGGCGGTGGCCCTCTCCAGCGGGACACGCTACACCCCCCAAGCCTTCGCGATGGGCGCTTCGGAGATATCGCGCCTCATCGAAGCCGAGAGCTCCCGCTGGGGCAAGGATCAGACGTACCTGCGCGGGCTTTTCACCGGGGGCACCCTTGCCGATGAAGCGCTCTTCCTCCTCGATGCCCCGCTCGGTGGGGTCTATTCGAACAATCAGCCCAAGAAAGAGCTTCGCCTCGACGATCCCCGAACCTCGGTGAAGCACACGATCGTCGACCTCGGCGACGACCTTTTCACGGTCGGACGGCCCCACCCCATGATCGACCCGCAGATCCGGGCGGAGCGCATCGACGCCGAGAGCGAAGACCCGGAGGTCGCCCTCCTCCTTCTCGATCTCGTCCTCGGCTACGGCTCCCACCCCGACCCGGGAGGCGCGATCGTCGAGAGCCTGAAGCGGGCGAGGGCCAAGGCTGCGGCTCGGGGCGGCCATCTCCCCGTCATCGCGTCCATCACCGGAACGCCCGGCGACTTCCAAGGGCTCGCGGTGCAGCGCCACACCCTCGAAGAGGCCGGCTGCATCGTGATGCCGTCGAACCATCAGGCGGGAATGCTCGCGCTACGGCTGCTCGAGAGGAGGTAGGCGGCAATGAAGGTTCGCCCGATCAACGAGCTCTTCCGCGGCGAGCTCTCCGTTATCAACATGGGGCTCGACGGCTTCGCCGAAAACCTCGAGCACGAGGGGGTGGCGGTTGCGCGGGTCGCCTGGAAGCCGCCGGCAGGAGGGAATCCCAAGCTCGTGGAGATGCTCTCGAGGCTCGAAGCGGGAGCGAGCGTCGACATCGCGGCGGCGAACGAGGAGGCTTCCCGGCGCATCCTCGTCGGCAAGCCCACCCTGGTGGGCATCGGAAAGGCAATCGAGGTGGTCCCGGGCATGAAGAAGCAAATGCTCCTGCACTCCGGACCTCCGATAATCTGGGAGCGGATGGGCGGGCCGATGCGCGGGGCAGTCATCGGAGGGCTGCTCTACGAGGGGCTTGCCGGCTCGCGGGAGGAGGCCGAAGCCCTTGCCGCTTCGGGAGAGATCGAGTTCAGCCCCTGCCACCACCATTCCGCGGTCGGTCCCATGGCCGGGATCGTGACGGCGAGCATGCCCGTCTGGATCCTCGAGAATAGGGCCTTTGGAAATCGAGCCTACTGCACCCTCAACGAAGGACTCGGCAAGGTTCTCCGCTACGGAGCCTTCTCGCCGGAAGTCATCGCCAAGCTTTCGTGGATGGAGAACGAGCTCGCCCCGATCCTCGGGAAGGCGCTTGCCGCCCACGGCGAGATCGACATGAAGAGCCTCATCGCGCAGGTGCTGCAGATGGGCGACGAGGGCCACAACCGCAACCGAGCGGGCACCTCGCTCTTCATCCGAGAGCTCGCCCCCACCCTCGTCACCCTCGAAGAGGATCGCGAGAAGATCGCGAAGGTCTTGCGCTTCCTGAACGGCAACGATCACTTTTTCCTGAACCTCTCCATGCCCTCTTGCAAATGCACCGTCGACGCCGCGGCCGGCGTAGCCGGAAGCTCCGTCATCGTGGCGATGGCGAGGAACGGAACCGATTTCGGGATCCGCGTTTCGGGGCTCGGGGAGCGATGGTTTACCGGGCCCGCCTCGATGGTCGACGGCCTCTACCTGCCGGGTTTCACCGCCGCGGACGCGGCGCCCGACATCGGAGACTCGACGATCACGGAGACCTGCGGGATCGGCGGCTTCGCGATGGCCGCCGCTCCCGCGATCGTCAAGTTCGTCGGCGGATCGCCGGAGGACGCCCTTAACGTCACCCGGCGGATGTATGAGATCACCCTGAAGGAAAACGACACCTACCAGATTCCAGCCCTCGATTTTCGCGGCACGCCGACCGCAATCGATCTGCTCAAGATCGAGGAGACGGGGATCCTTCCCGCGATCAACACCGGAATTGCCCACAAGGAGCCGGGGGTCGGGATGGTGGGCGCAGGGCTCGCGAAGCCGCCGCAAGAGTGCTTCGATGACGCCCTCGAAGCGTTCGTAGCGAAGTATGCTCAAGGAGGCAACCCATGAAGTTCATCGATCTCACGATCCCGCTCGGAATCGGCACGCCACCGTGGCCGACCTATATCCCGCTGCAGGTGCAGTACTTCAAGAGGCAGGCGCCGAACGGAGCGAACGGTCAGGTCGTGACCCACTCGAACCACGTCGGCACCCACCTTGACGGCGAGATCCACTTCTATACCCCGGGAAAGGACATCGCGAGCCTTGATCTCGACTTCCTCGTCCACGAGGGGGCGGTCGTCGACCTCTCCGACTGTGCCGCAGACTACGACGTCTATACCTCGAAGCAGGTCGAGGAGCGCGTCGAGGTGAAGGAGGGCGACATCCTCATCATCCATACGGGATTCCACCACTACGGCTGGGACCAGCCGACCGCCGACGAGGTGCGCTACATGGTGAAGCATCCCGGCCCCGATCGCGAGTTCGCCGAGTGGGCGAAGAAGAAGAAGCTCCGGTGGATCGGCGTGGACTGCGGAAGCGCGGATCATCCCATGAACACCAAGATTCGCGAGTGGATGCCAAGAGAGGCCGCCGAGTGCGACTCCCACTTCAAGCAGAAGTACGGCAAGGGCCTCGCGGAGTATTTCTCCGACGACAAGTACCAGCTGATGCACATCGAGATGTTCAATAAGGGGCTCATCCACGCCGAATGCGTCGGAGGGGATCTCGACCTGCTTCTCAACCAGCGCTGCACCATCGGCTGCTTCCCCTGGCGCTTCGTCGACGGAGAATCAAGCATCTCCCGCATCGTCGCGATGGTCGACGACGATCGCTACGCGGAGCTCATGAAGAAGAAGGCGAAAGCGAAGCTCACGAAGTTCGGCGACGTTGCAGGCGCCGAAAATGCGTGGCTCCATGAAGAGGCGCGCAAGATGCGCGCCAAGAAGTAGCTACAAGGAGAGAACTATGGCCGGTGAAGAACTGGAGGCGCAACTTCGTCCTCCCCTGCTCGATATGAAGCCCTACCCTCCCAAGGTGATAACCCTCGCGAGCGGCGAGAAGATGGTGGTGCGCGAGGCAAAGCGCAGCGAGCTGGGGATCCTGCTCGGCTCGATCTATCCCCTCCTCGGAGCCCCGAAGGATTTCTACGACCTGGTAGCGGCGCGAATGTACGGAGAGCTCCTCGCGTGGTATCGCTACCGCGTCGTGAACGAGTTCGTGCTCGTGGGGGCGATCGATGGGGTGATCGCCGGGATCGTGAACAGCCGCATGGTGGACTCCCGGGTCGGCATGAGCTATCACACCATCGCGATCGAGCGAGGTCTGCGCGTCGGGGCGCAGCTCTTTGCGGCGAAAATGGAGCACCACCTGGAGCACCTCGGCCAGGAGGAGGTGTGGATCGTCGCGGAGAGCCCGATCGGCTTCAAGCGCTGGATGATCGAGTACGAGCTCGAGGATCGCTCAAGCCAGTTCCCGAAGGTGTGGCATGAGCTCGGCGGGGTTCCGACCTACGTGCTCACCCGAAAACTCTACGACGCCGTGAAGAGCCAGAAGGTCACCGGGTCCCGTCCCGTCGACCCCGCCGTCCTCGCGACCGCCGACAAGCTGAAGATGCCCACCGAGTATCCGCAGCTTCCCGGCTACAAGCGAGAGAGGTCATGAGGCGGGTCGCGGTTGTCGGCATCGGGCACACGGTCTTCGGCAACTTGAGCGAGTTCGACCTCGTCGACGTGCTCGCCTTCGCCTCCGGCAACGCCCTCGACGATGCGGGCATCCTCGCGGAGCGAAAGCTCATCGAGCAGGTGATCGTCGCGAACATGGGCGGCGGGATCCTCAACCATCAGACCGGAATCACATCCTCCCTCGTAAGCAGGCTCGACATGGAGCCCGCGATGGCCGAGCTCGTCGAGAACGGTCCGGCAAGCGGGGCGAGCGCGGTGAAGCTCGGCTTCATGGCGATAGCGAGCGGCATGGTGGACACCGTCATGGTCACCGGCGGGGAGCTCATGCGCACCGTGACCGGTTGGGAGGCGACCGACTTCGTCGCCACCCTCCTCCATCCCTCGGCCGAGTACAACCTCGGGCTCACCCTTCCCGCCTTCGGCGGGATGTTCACGCGCATGTACATGGAGCGCTACGGCCTCACCGAGCGGGAGCTCGCCATGGTCGCGGTGAAGGATCACGACAACGCCGCGAAGAATCCCTTCGCTCACGTGCAGATCCCCGTGACCCTGGACGCGATCCACGACAACGAGAACGCGAACGTCGTAAACAATTTCGTCGCGGAGCCCCTGAGGCTCTATGGGATGTGCCCGGTGACCGACGGGGCCGCAACGGTCATCCTGTGCGCCGCCGACTCACCCGAGATGAAGCACTTTGCCAAGCGTCAACCGATCTACATCACCGGCATCGGCTCGGCGACCGACACTCACTGCGTGCACAACCGCAAGGACCCGCTCGTGCTCGACGCGGTGCGCCTCGCCGCCGAGCGGGCCTATGCGATGGCGAAACTCGCTCCCAAGGACATCTCCTTCGCGGAGCTGCACGACGCCTTCGTCATCCTCGAGCTTGCCATAAGCGAGGAGGTCGGCCTCTTCCCGCGCGGGAAGTCGCGCGAGGCAATCGCCGCAGGCGCAACCCGCATCGAGGGCAGGATGCCGATCAACACATCCGGCGGCCTGAAGGCAAAGGGACATCCGACCGGGGCCACCGGCGTCTCGCAGATCTTCGAGCTCGTGAAACAGCTTCGCGGCGGAGCGCAGAAGGAGAACCGACAGGTCAAGGACCCCAAGCACGGTCTCGCGGTCAACTTCGGCGGGTTTGGCAACAACGTGGTCGCGACGATCTGCTCGAAGGAGCCGACATGGTAGACTTCAGCATGTACGAGGAGGCGACACCATCGGTCTTCGCCTCCAAGTGTCCGACCTGCGGCACCCTCTACCACCCGGCGCCCATGGTCTGCCCGAAGTGCAACACCCGCCGCGACCCGTCCGGGGTGATCTACTCCGCCTGGGAGCAGGTGGCCCTCGAGGGGAAGTGCCGGCTCCTCACCTGGACCCGAGTCTGGAATCTGCCCGAGGGCTACGACGTGAAGTACCTCCTCTTCGGCATCGCCGAGCTTGAGAACGGACTGCGCGCGAGCGGTCGACTTCTCGTCGATGATCCCGAGACCGGAATGACCCTCTACGCCAAGGCGGGCGTCGTAAAGACAAAGGGTGATAGGGAGCTCTACGGCCTGATGTTCGACCGCACGCCGTGAGACCGAAGGTCCAAGCGGAGAGTAGCGCGGGGGGGGGAGCGGCGGCGCGGGCCAAGCGCTCGGGGCCTTGGGAATGCGACACTCGATCCCCAAGGCCCTTTGCTTCTGGGAGCAGGAGCTCCCGCTTTCAACGCTCAGGACGCAGGTACAGTATATGATATCTCGTCGGAGTAGTTGCTCTGGAGCCCCGTGGCGGTGTAGGCGGTCGCAGCGAAATAGTAGGTGTGGCCGGGAAGCAGTCCCGTGATTTCGACCATCGTTCGCGCTCCCGCGTCGACCACCGCGTTGTAAACCCCGCTCGTTTCTCCATAGTCGACCTTGTAGCCCGTCACCGTCGTATCAGTGTCCGGGTTCCATGCGAGCACCACTGCGCCGGGCGGCGCTACGACAGTGAAATCAGCGGTCGCGGATCCGGCTTGCAGGCCGTCGGCGCTGAACACCGTCACGTCGAGCCGGTAGCTGCCCGGCGCGAGATCGCTTCCGAAGGTCCACGAGGGGCTCGCCGAGGTTGTGCTTGCCTTCGCCTGACCGTTCAGGTAGTAGACATAGGTAGCATTCCCGGAATACCCGGCGACCGTCGGGGTCACGGTCATGTTGGTGCCGAAGGTGAGGCTGGCGGTTGCGCCCGAAAGTGTGATCGGCAAGGGTTCGTTCATGGCAGGGGTGATATTGACGCTAATGGTCGGATCGACCGCGTTTGCGTTGGAGAAGTCGAAGGTCCCGGAGGTTGTCTGCCCGGCGACTATGCGCACGACCTCCACCGCGCCCATCACGACCACGCCGCTGTTGAACAGAGTCTGACTCAAGGTGTAGTAGCCCGAAGGTATCGAGCTGTCGGCAACACTGGCAGTTCCGGAGCCGACCGTGTAGTTGAGCGGGATCGCCGAACCTGCCGGCGGCAGGAGCGAAGCAGTAAGTGATGCCGCCGCGACCTGCGATGCGGGCCAAGTCGTGGTCAGGCTTAGGGTGCCGTTGCCCTGGATGGGCGTCACAGTAATCGACAGGCTCACGGTGTCGGTCGAGGTCAAGGTGATGGAGCTCGAGCCGATCCCGATGTTTTGACCAGCGGCATTCAGTGCCCCGACTGCGACATTCCAAGTCCCCTCGACGAGTCCGGTCACCTCGTTGCTCGTCTGCGTGGTGCTCAACGAGAAGGTGGCTCCGTTCGGTCCGGTCCCCTGAATCTGGTAGCTCGCGATGTTCATGTCGATTCCGGGCAGGAGGGTCTTCGCGGTATTACCCGCAATGGTAAGCTCGAGGGTGCCGCCGTGCCTTGAAGGCGGCGCCGACCGTTCCATCGGCAGGGTCGGCAATCTGCAGGAGATGGCCGCCGCAACAAGCAGCAGAGTGGCCGTCGCGGCTACAAGCATCGAGCGACCGCCCAGAGGCCATCTTTGGACGAATTTCGACATGGTGTCTCCTTTGCGCAATAGCAAGGTTGGCCGCTGTTTTTCCGGATCGCACTTCGAGCACTCCAGCTTCGGCTGTGACACAGTCAATCCAGGAGATTGCAGCAAGCGCACCGGAGCACCAACCTATGTCGTGTACAGTTAGCAGACTCCATGCCAAGTTGGACAAAATCCACTTCGCGATGACTAATACATTATCCTGCAAGCATTTATTCGATCGTCCTCTTGCTTTTCTGGAATACCTGTCGTGCCGAATCCTATTACGGGATTGAAAGAGAAGGCCATGGTCGTGTAAGAATCCGACGCCGGCGGCGCAAGCGGAGTGTGGAATGTTCGAGGAATCCTCGAGGACGCTGAGATGACATGCCGGTCCCTCAACGTACATGAAGAGGCGCGTTGTGTTGAAGAAGGTGTGGCTTAGTGGATAGGATGGAAAGTAATGAGAATGGAAAAGGAGGTCGATCGCGAGAGGACTTTTTTTTTGAACTGGTTCTTCGACCTATCGCTGGCTCTGAGATGAGCTGCGCATATGTCTCTGTTGAAGCTTCAGGCCTTCCAGACCTTGCAGCAGGTGTGGTTGATGCCTGCCATTGCGTTTCGCGTGTCGACGATACAGGACGACCAGCTCGCAAGCTCGTCATAGCAGACCGCCGCGTGCCGAGTTGCGATCACGATAACGTCGAAGCTCTCGATCGTTTTCTGATCCCACTCGACCGATCGCGTGCCTGCCCACCGGGAGTGC
This sequence comes from Spirochaetales bacterium, assembly GCA_027314665.1. Taxonomy (GTDB): domain Bacteria; phylum Spirochaetota; class Spirochaetia; order DAHUYW01; family DAHUYW01; genus DAHUYW01. The sequence continues at coordinate 3,568 of DAHVAK010000085.1, read as the reverse complement.
TGGCGAGTCGATCGAATCACCGGCACGTAGGGATCATAGTAAGCGACATCGGCTCCCCTCTCGCAGAGGAGGTCCATGAGAACGTAGCTCGGCGATTCGCGGTCGTCGTCTACCTCGGCCTTGTAGGCCAATCCGAGAATGAGAATCCTGCTCCCGCTGATCGACTTGCGCTGAGCGTTCAGGGCATCGGCAACGCGGCCCACGACGTATGCGGGCATCGCGGTGTTGATCTCGCCGGCGAGCTCGATAAAGCGGGTATGCTGGCCGTATTCGCGAGCCTTCCAGGTGAGGTAGAAGGGATCGATTGGGATGCAATGCCCTCCGAGGCCTGGGCCGGGCTCGAAGGGCATGAACCCGTAGGGTTTCGTTTTCGCGGCCGCCACGGTTTCCCAGATGTCGATCCCCATTGATGCATAGATGACCTTCAGCTCGTTTACGAGGGCGATGTTCACGCTTCGGAAGGTATTCTCCAGGAGCTTGGTAGCCTCGGCGACCCGACAGGATGATACCGGGATGACGGTGTGGACGGCGCGGCTGTAGAGGGCCACCGCCTTTTCCAGGCAGCCAGGGGTGTAGCCGCCGACGACCTTCGGAACATCCTCCACATCGCTTCGAGGATTGCCCGGGTCGATTCGCTCGGGCGAGAACGCCAGATGAAAGTCCCGCCCCGCCTTCAGTCCGGACTCTGCCTCCAGGACAGCCCGAAGGTCCTCATCGGTTGTTCCCGGATAACTCGTCGACTCGAGCACGACGAGGGCTTCTCTTTGAAGATGGGGCGCGATGCTCCTGCCGGTCTTGATCACGAAGGAGATGTCCGGTTCCTGGTGATCGTTGAGCGGCGTCGGCACGCAGATGATCACTGCCTCGACCTCGCGGATGCGGCTGAAATCAGGGGATGCGGTAAATCTCCCGCTTCGAATGGCCTCCTCGATAGTCGCGCAGGGGATATATCTGATGTAGCTGCGGCCGCCGATGAGCGCTTCTACCTTTTCGCCGTCGGTGTCTATCCCGATGACCTCTACTCCCGAGCGTACGAATTGCAGCGCCACCGGAAGCCCGACATACCCGAGCCCGACGACAGCGATCTTCATGTGTTTCTGCCCTCCTTCCTTTCCCACTCGACTCACACCGACCCTATCTGCCCTGAAAGGGACTCCGAGTTTCGCTTGACCGTGCTGCGCTCAGTCCGATTCTGCGCCGGGCGATTCATTAGATTCCGTTCCCAACCCGGAGCTTTCTGCCCCGCCACGGACTTGGTTCGCGGATCGCATTGGAAGCGGTCAGTGGAGGTCCCGCACGTTCCTATGGCTCCCCTGAACCGAGTCGATCCAAGAAACCGGGATGACTTCTGGTCCAAAGTCGCGAACTCATCCAAACAGGAATACCCGGAAGGACCGACGGCAATCATGGCCGTTCCACTCCTCTGCTGTCCGTCATGGAGGGCCCGGCCGCTCGAAGCAATCCTGAATGGCAGATCATTCGAGTACCGCATTGAAAGCCCGGAAACGATAGGGTTGAGTAATTCCGTATGCTGTTGGGAAGGATACTTCTCGTTCGCCCGCATGCCGCTACCGAACCACCCAGAGAACAGATGGATGTTGAGATGCGAAAGCGCTCCGTTGTCGTTCGTGTCAAAAGGACCATCGGCTTCCAATTCGAGGACGTTCAAACAAGAGGCATTCTGATCTTCATTTTTTCACGGCCCCCGTCGCAGATCACGCAGAGACCCATCTGTCGAAGATAGATCGAGAGACATGCCTTCTCGTTTTGGACGATCGCTTGCCAAGCCCTCCTCATCCCGTCGGACCAAGAGATATCGTCAAAGACTACAACTGCGCCTGCTGACAGGTAAGGAAGCATCTGTGAGAAATACGCAAGTGTTGCATTTTCCTCGTGGTGTCCGTCGACAAACGCAAAGTCCACCTTCTGACTTGTCTCGAGGACTCCCCCCAGGATGTCTTGAAACCGACCAACCGCTACGTGAACGTTTTTGAGCCCAACTCGTTGCAGGTTCTCCCTTGCAAAGGTTGCCAAGGAATCTGCCCCTTCGAGCGTGACGAGAGTTCCATTACCCTGCATTTCCAAGGCCGCTGCTTGGTAGCACGCGGATATGCCCAACGATGTTCCCAATTCTATACATGTGGCGGGTCTGAGCTTCTCGACCAATTTGAGCAACATCAGACACCAGAATGGGGACTTGCTGGCGTCTCTACAAATATCACCGATCGACCTAAGCACGACTCGACAGCCGGCGTCATTCCGATCGTAGGTCTCTCGGAGCGACCGGCGCGCTCCGAAGTCTCGTATGGGTGCGACGAGCCTCGATGCGCACAGACTTCGCCTCAATTGCTCGATCTTGACGATCCAGCCTTTCTCTCCTGGCGAGAGCTTCCCCGATAGACTCTCCCTCAGAGCCTCGCCTATCATAATCGCCACCCCGCCTCGATTGCGCAGAGCCGACATAGCGCCACGCGCTCTCAACCGAAACGCAATTCTCGCGACGTTCTTGATCGTTTCCCTGGCATTATCCATCACTTGGCGCCCTCAGACGAACACGCTGACTTGCGCTGCAGTCCCTGGGTGCTTTCCGAAGCGAATGGGGTCTCAATCCGACGGAACGCGTCGCAGGAGTCCCCAACCGCCGGTGCTATTCCCTCCTGCCGATTCTCCGACGGGTACCCAACCCCGCCCTCGCCCATCTCACCGTCTTGGATATCCGCTGCACGGTATGAAGCCAATCATAGCCTCCCCGGAGTTTCGCACCGAAGAGTTTGCGGTCATCGAAGTCGTTCACGGGGATCCGCTCAAGAAAGAACGGGTCGCTCCTCGTTGTCGCCCGTCCGATGGTTGTAGTCACTCCGTACCTGTAGCCATTCAGCTGCAGGATCCTTCGCAGTCTTCCGACAAACTCCCTCTCCGCTTCCGGAAACGCATACGGGCAGCAGAATCCCTCACACACCTCTCCGGTTCGTTGCTCAATCTCATTCTTGGACCGCTCAATTTCACTTACGAGGTCCTTTTCCCTTAGGGTATCCAAGGCGACATGCTCTACAGAGTGGGAGCCGAATGACACGCCACTTTTCCGGAGCTCTCTCACTTCTTCCCACGTGAGACACTCTCTTCCGTGCAGGAGCCTCCGGTTGTCCGAGATGTAGGCGGTTGGCAAGAATACCGTCGCGGAAAAGGAGTACCTCTCAAGTATCGGGAATGCCACTTCGATGAAGTCGCGATAGCCGTCGTCGAAGGTTAGAACCACCTTCTTCCGTGACGCGACCTGAGAAATCTTCCCCGTCACGGCCTCACTACTCTCGTTCCCGGTCTCCGCCTGCATCATTTCGACAATTGATCGCAAGTCAACGGATGCATAGCCCTCCTCTGCAAGGAATCTCATGTGGTCGCGAAAGACCTCGGGTGAAGTGACGACTTCGAAATACGGATGAACCCCTCCCTGAATCTTTTTATCGATACTGTGGTACATCAGAATGGGAATCGGATTCTCAGCGTCTCCTCCCCTCGCCACGGCGAATGCACCAAATAGGTAGACCGAGAGCAACCGGTCTGCTCGCAA
>DAHVAK010000080.1 GCA_027314665.1 Spirochaetales bacterium | reverse complement strand
CGTCAGCCGGATCGGTTCGGGCCGGTGAAGAAGGGCTACTTCAATTCCACCACCTACGACGAGATGATGGAGTGGTTGGGGGACCCGACCTTCTTTCGCGATATCGAGCATGCAAAGGCCAGGAACGGAGGGAGGGGCGGCGCGCAGCCGACGAGCGGAAATTTCCGGCAGTTCCTTTCTCGCTACCCCGAGAGCAACATCCTCTATGCGAAGATCCTCTACACCCACGATCTGGTGAACCAGATGCGCGGCGATCGTCATCGCAAACGCGCGGCTCGAGAGGAGCTTTGGAAGGGAGAGTGCCATAGCCCCCTATGGCATGGCCCCAACGGCGGGATCTACGACAATCGATTGCGCAAGGCGGCCTATCGAGCGCTCATTGAAGCGGAGAAGGTAACGCGGGAGAAGGGGATCTTCAAGCCTTCGCTCGTCACCCTGGATTTCGACATGGACGGCGAGGCGGAGTACCTCTACCACGGCACCGAGATCAACGGCTACGTTCATCTCGTCGGCGGGACGCTCTTCGAGCTGGAATACGTTCCCGCTGCCTGGAACTACCTTGATACCCTGGCGCGTCACCGGGAGCCCTATCACGGCGAAGGGCCCGGCATGGTATTCGACCGGTACTCGCGGAAGGCCTTCATCGATCATTTCTTCCTGCCGACCGAGAGCATCGCCGCCTTTGATCGGATGAGCTACAGCGAGCTCGGGCCCTTCATCGGAAGTCCCTACACCCTGGAGGACATCAACCGCGAGCGCAACGAGCTGCACCTCAAGGCGTCGGGACTTCTAAAGGTAAAGAAGCATGAATACGCCATTGAGATTGCGAAGCGCTTCTCCTTCAAGAAAAGCTCCATCGTTGTGCGCTACGCCATCGAGAACACCTCGCCCGATCCCTTAAGCGTCTGCTTCGGTTCGGAGATCAACCTTGCCCTGTCGTCGGGCTCCGCAGAAGGCGTTGCCCTCGCTTCGGTGAAAGAGGAGCGGCGGCACGCGATCGAGCTGTCTCGGGTCACGGTCGACGAAATGCAGGAGCTCGCGGTGAACGATCTCGTCAACGAGGTCGGCATCTCGCTCTCGGCGACCGCGCCCTTCAAGCTGTGGAGCCTTCCGGTGGAAACGGTCTCGCGGACCCTGACCGGAACTGCGCGCGCCTATCAGTCCTCCTGTTTCGTGCCCCAGTGGAGCCTGAAGCTTGCCCACGGCGAGCAGTGGGAGGTCGCGATCACCCTGTCGTTCTCTCGTCTGTAGCCTCTCCGGCGGAGTGAAGCTTCTCGAAGATCGAGGCTATCCACGGCTGCACCGCGGTGTAGAAGCTGTCCTCGGCGAGGAGAAACTCCATGAACGAGCGTCTGAAGTCGCCCTCGAAGTAGTAGCACTGTCCCAGATAGAAGCGTGCGCGGAGCTCGAGATCGCGTGAGCGTCGGATGGCGAGATAGTTCTTCAGGCCGCGCTGCGCCGAGGCCCAATCCTTCGCGGCGAAGGGACCTGAGAGGATCGCGAGGAGGGCTTGCTCGTCGCCGCCGGCATTCGGAGAGGGGGCCTTGTCGACGTCGAGGAGAACCGGAGCGAGGGGTTTTGCGGCCTGGGGCGGAAGGCTCCCAAGGAGGGAGTCCACGGCGCTCTGCGCAGCGGGAGTGAGGCTCTTGGCCGCGGGGGCGAGCGCCCCCGGCGAGGCGAGCTCTGGCGCGCTGCCCCCGCCGGGAGTGATCACCAGGAAGGGAAGGGGGCGCAGGCGCTTTCCAGCAAACTCCGATTCGCCGATGGTCGAGGTCGACAGGGGAATCTCCACCGGATTGCGGGTTGCATTCGCCCCCAGCGCGAGGCTTACGGACCCGGTAGCAAGCATTTGGGCGTCCACGATTGCATAGTAGTAGGGAATCCCGGCGATGGGGCTATCCTTGAACTCGCTCTGAGAGCTCGGGATCAAGCCGACGCTCACCGAGCCGAGGAGCTCGTTCACGCTCTGGATGGGCGAGGTATTTCGATAGACCACAAGCTGTCGATCCGGCTTCGAGCTGTGGAAGGTGAGGATGACCTCGTCGCCGGCCCGCCTCGCGGCAAGATCCGTGACCTCCGCATAGCGGACCGCCGCGCTCGCGGGAAGCGCGGCCGCGACCCCCATGGTGGTGACGTTGCGAAAGGGGATGAAGAGGTCGTAGAGCCGCCCGGAGCTGTCTTGGGCGAATACCGCGTAGTAGTAGCTCTTCGCATCGGGCGGGGTGTCGATATACGACTCCCTACCCGACGGAACCACGCCGAGCCTGGTGGCGCTTGCGAGGTTGTCGGCGGTGATCTCCTCGCTGTAGCGGTAGATCACGTAGCTCGCATTCGGGAGGCCGGAGTCCTTCCAAAAGAGCTTCACGTCGGGTCCGTCCACGACAGCGCGCAGCCGCGACACGTAGGTCACCGCATTCCCGACGCTCTGGGCCGAGAGGGGAATCGTCAACGCAAGCGCAAGGAAGAGCAGGGGAATCCTCTTCATGCATACTATAATAGGCGATGTACCGTCCTCCGTCCATACGGTATTTGACACGGTAATTCGTTATGGGTAGGCTAACAGCATGTTTGTGGCCGTCGTCGGCGAGTTCTCCCAAGACGATCACCGGGTGGCAGCCCACACGCTCTTCAAGCAGTACGGGCTCACGCAGATAACGGTGAGTCTTTTTGAGTCCCACACGATCAAAGAGAACACCCTCGCGAGGCTCAAGCATGATATTGATCGGGTGACCGACTACTACGACATCGTGCGGTTCTACCAGTACCCGCTCGACGAGCTTTTCGTCGTCACTGCCCTCGAAAAAAAGCGGTGGCGACGCATCAATGTTCGACCGTGACGGCGTGCGCGCCGCTCTCGGCGAAGGAGATCATATGCTTTCCGATCTTGGGCCCCGCATTGCGTCCCTCAAGAGCTCGATCCTCGAAACCTGGAGGGGTCTTTGACCCCGATCGGCTTCGAACCGAGATAGGGCAGCTCGAGAACTCGACCGCGACCCAGGACTTCTGGCAGAACCGAGAAAACGCGGAGAAGATCCTTGGGCGGCTGAAGCGCCTGAGGGAGCGCTTCGAGCCGTGGCAGAAGCTGAAGGGCGAGATCGAGGATCTCGACGAGCTCTATCACCTGGCGCACGAAAGCGCAGATGAGTCGGTCGAGCAGGAGCTTTCCGGCTCTCTCAACGAAATATCGGTCCACTTCGAGCGGCTCCGGACCCTCGAGCTTCTGGGGGATGAGCTCGACGAAAGCGACGCGATCCTTACCATTCACGCCGGGGCAGGGGGGACGGAAGCCTGCGATTGGGCTGCCATGCTCCTGCGGATGTACACCCGCTGGGCCGAGCGTCACGGCTATGGGCTCGAGACCCTCGATCTGCTTGAGGCCGAGGGGGGAGTGAAGTCGGTGACCCTTCAGGTGACCGGCGAGTACGCCCACGGCTATCTGAAGGGCGAGACCGGGGTTCATCGTCTGGTGCGCATCTCCCCGTTCGACGCGAACGCGCGCCGTCACACCTCCTTTGCCTCGGTCTACGCCTCGCCGGTCATCGACGATGAGGTTACGGTGCTCATTCGCCCGGAGGATATCCGCGTCGACACCTATCGATCCCAAGGAGCCGGAGGCCAGAAGGTGAACAAGACGGATTCCGCCGTGCGGATAACCCATCTCGAGACGGGAATCGTGGTCCAGTGTCAAAACGAGCGCAGCCAGTACAAGAATAAAGCGAATGCGATGAAGGTGCTTCGCTCGAGGCTCTACGAGCATCTGAAAGCCGAGAAAGAGAAGGAGAACGCGAAGTTCCTGCAGGAGAAGAAGGACATCTCGTGGGGGAACCAGATCCGTTCCTACGTCTTCCAGCCCTACACGATGGTGAAGGATCACCGGACGAAGCACGAAACCGGAAACATCCAATCGGTGATGGACGGCGACATCGACGCGTTCATCGAAGAGTATCTCAAGCTGGCCTGGGCATCGAAGGCGTCATGAGCATCCGAATCCTGGTCGTCGACGACCTGTCATTCATGAGAACCGCTATCCGCGAGATCATCGAGGCATCAGGATTCGGCGTCGCCGGCGAGGCGGAGAACGGGGTGGAGGGGATCATGCTCTATCGGGAGCGCCGCCCGGATGTCGTGCTCATGGACATCACCATGCCGGTGATGGACGGGATCGAATCCCTGCGGCGGATCGTCGATTACGACCCCAAGGCGCGGGTCATCATGTGCTCCGCCCTCGGACAGCAGGAGTACATCATTCGGGCGATCCAGTATGGGGCGCGAGATTTCATCGTCAAGCCCTTCCGGCCCGAGCGAATCGTCTCCGCGGTCAGGAAGGTTGCCAAGGTCCGCGAGTGAGCCGCCCCGCACGTGCTGTCCTTCTCCTCCTTCTCTTCGGAGCCGCCGCCTACGCCCAGTCGACTCCGACGACCTCCGGAAGCACCGGGGGTCCCTTCGATCACCCCCTCACGACGAGCACGACGACGACTCCCTCCTCCATGACACCGCCTTCGACTCCCTCTGCCCCTTCCTCGAGCCCCTCCGCCGCAAGCGCCTCTCCGACCGCTCTTCCGGTCGACACCTCAGCCACCTGGAAGGTTGGGGTGACGCTCTTTGAAGGGGTCGATCTGTCGAGCGAGAACGACTATCTGCGCGAGAGCCTCCCGCTGCTCATTTTCGACGGTCTTTCGGGGATCGCGACCCACCGTTACGACGCGAGCGAGCGCGCCGCCTACCAGCGAAGAATCGTCGCGGATGCCCTGCAGGCGGCGGAGCTCTCTCTCACGGACCTCCAGCGAAAGCGAAGCGCGCTGTTCTACGAGACTTCGACGAGCGCCGCGACGGCAGCTGGCTCAACCGGCACCTCCGCGCCTTCGGGCAGCGCCGCCACGGCGACCGGAACCCAGCCGAGCTCGCCGTCCGCGGCCTCTTCGACCCCCGCGATCCCCGCTGCGGTAGCAAGCGCCTCCCCCACGACCGCTGCGTCGAGCGCGACGGCAGCGACGCCCACCTCCGGCTCCTCGACTGCCCCCTCGACCACAGCCGCGCCGCCGGCGACGAGCCCGAGCGGAGCGTCGGGCCCCTTCTCGTCGATCGACGCCTCCATCGCGGTCGCTCGGCAGCGGATTCAGTATTTGAGGCAGCTCGATGCTGCCCTCGTCGTGATCGCGGACGAGAAGCCGGTGGTCTTCGAGACCGCGTCGGGGAGGGCCGGCGGCGCGGCAGGGGTGACTCCTTCGGCGAGCACGCCCAGCATCTCGCCTGCGGCGGGCGCGACGCCTTCGACGGCCGGCGCCGGAGCGGCGGCCACGGCCCCTTCCGCGGGCGCGACGCCTTCGACGGCGCCGGGCACCCCGGCAGCCCCGGGCGCGGCGTCGACGGCGGGGGCCGGGACGGCAGGCGTGGGACAGCTTCTGCCCTACCCGGTGGTATCGCCTGCCGCGGAGGCGAAAAAGGAGGGGCTCGATTTCCTCGTCACCGGAAGGATCACCGAGGCGGAGGGCTATCTCATTGTCGAAGTGAGCGCCTACAACGCGGATCTTGGCGCTCAGTCCTACGCCTTCCGAACGGTCGTCGGTCCGAGCGAGGCCTTCGGCGCTCTCCACGCCGCGATCACCGCGCTTGCGACCCAGGTCCTCGGGCGCGAGTGGGGAACCCTACGGCTCTCGGTCGAGCCGTCGGGGGCGCTGGTGTACGTCGACGGGAGCTTCTATGGAGTGGGGAACACCGAGCTGCGCTTTCTTTCTACGGGGCGCCATGAGATTCGGGTCGAGGCGCCCGGCTACGCGGTCGAGCGGGCGTCGATCGAGATCGAACCCCTCGCGACGAAGAGTCTCACGATCAGCCTCAAGAGGAGCGCCGCCAACGAGATTGCGATCGTCACCTATCCGCAGGGCGCCGACGTCTATCTCAATTCGCTGTGGGAGGGCACGACTCCGCTCCTCGTGGATCGCCCCTTCGGTCCGGTATCCCTCATCCTTCACCGGAAGGACTACCTCGACTACAGCGGGACCCTCTCGCCGGACAGTCCGCCGTCGACCTCGATTCGCCTGCTTCCCGATCTCTTCAAGAAGAGCGATTTCTCGAACACCCTCCGCGATCGCTTCTACTCCTCTTTCGGGGCCTTTGCGGTCTCGGTGATCCTTCCGGTTACCTTCTACAGCCTGTTCCAGAGCTACAGCACGATGTATCAGGAATCGATCCCGGGCTCCGCCGAGGAGGCTCGATTGAAGAATCTTACCGTCGCGTGGTACTATTCCCTCTACGGCGGGCTCTTCATCAGCGTCTCGCTTTTTGTCAACACCGTCATCGACGTCATTCACTACCTCAGAGCGTCGGACTGATCGGAAGGAGTATCTGTGGCTGGAATAGCCTTAGGGTCGCGCATACGGCAGCTTTTCACGGGGGGCGGGCGCGGCGAGTCCCTTTTCGAAGAGCTCGAGGAGATTCTGATCGAGGGGGACATCGGGGCGGGCCTTGCGACGGCGAGCGTGGGCGCGCTGCGCGAGATGATGAAGCGCAGTCGCATCGAGTCACGCGAGCAGCTGACCGCAGCGCTGAAAGGACTGCTGCGCCCGTGGGTGAAGGCGGAGCCCCTTGCCCTGGAGCCGGGGCGGCTCAATCTCCTCCTCGTGCTCGGGGTCAACGGGGTCGGCAAGACCACGACCATCGCGAAGCTCGCCGATTACTACCGCAGGACCGCGGGGGTGGAGGAGGCCGTCTTGAGCGCCGGGGACACCTTTCGGGCCGGCGCCATCGATCAGCTGAAGATCCACGGGCAGCGCCTCGGGGCCCGCGTGGTCAGTCAGCGCCCGGGCTCGGATCCCGGAGCGGTCATCTACGACTCGCTTGAGAGCGCGCAGGCGCGAGGCGCGCGGCTCGTTCTCGCGGATACCGCGGGAAGAATGCACAACAAAGAAAACTTGGTGAAGGAGCTCCAGAAGATCGACCGGGTCGCGCGCGCCCGAATCGGTGACGGAAGCTATCGTAGGATCCTCGTGGTGGATGCAACGACGGGGCAGAACGGGCTCAGACAGGCGGAGGTCTTCCACGAGGCGGTCGGAATCGACAGCGCAATCCTCACCAAATACGACTCGACCGCGAAGGGCGGGATCGCCCTTCAGATCTCGAAGGGCCTCGGCATCCCCTTTTCCTTTCTTGGCAGGGGGGAGAAGCTCACCGATCTCGAGGTGTTCGACGTCGACCGCTACCTCGATTCGCTTCTTGAAGGCTAGATGACCCGGCACCGTCTCCTTCTCGCCGCGACCGCTGCTCTGCTTTCCGTCCTGCTGCCGCCTGCCGCGGCCCGCGCCGATGAGCTCTTCCGCTCCGATATCCTCGGCATCGAGATGGGAGCCATCTCTCCCGAACAGGCGGACTCCACCGAGTGGCTCCTGCGGGTGCATCGCGAGGGGACCGCGGAGATACGCACCCTCACTCATTCCGGGAAGGAAACCACGAGGTGGGTCGAGGAGTTCGAGCACGGCCAGCTCGCGAAGGAGACGCGCTACGACGCAGGGGTCATCGCCGCGACGACGATCTACCGTGACGGCCATCCCGATGTGGAGGAGGACTACCGCGACGGGAAGCTCGAGACAAAGCGGATCTACCGCTACGAGCGCGGCTATCTTGCCTCGATCGAGGTACAGGATTCCGAAGGAAGCCTGCTCTATCGCACCACGATCTCCCGAGGTCCCGACGGGCGGCTGCGCCGCGCAGTGCGGTCCTATCCCGACGGCAGAACGGTCGAATCGGCCTACACCTACGCTGAGGGGCGGCTCCTGTCGGAATGGCACGGGAGCGACCACGACGGGGAGCTGCTTCGCTATCGGGGATCGGCTCTTGAGGCGATCGAGGACTGGAAGGGAAGCGAGATTCTCTCCCAAACCGACTTCGCCCCCGACGGAAACGGACAGCGCTCGGTCGAGACGGTCTTCGCCACCGGCACGGTAACCCGCCGCTCTTACGACGCAAAGGGCCGCGTGCTCTCGGAGCAGGTCGTCTCCGACGACAAGACCGTTTCGCGGACGGAGTTCCGCTATGCAGGCGACCGCCTCGCGGAGAAGATCGTGCTGACCCCCGGAGTGCGGGAGGAGAGCCGCTACACCTATGACCGCGACGGATAGCTTGCGCGGGTCGAGTTGACGAGAAACCTCAAGCTGAAAAAGGTAACCGTCTACACCGGCGAGAACACCTCCTACGAGGAGCTCTACGCGGACGGCAAGCCCTTTCTGCGCGTCTACTACAAGGACGGCAACAAGGTCCGAGAAGAGGTCGTGAGCGGATGATGCGGTTCGGGTGGATCCTCTTCATCGCTCGCCGATACTTCCGCTCGAAGCGCAGGAACCGCGGGCTTGCGCCTTCAATCCTTTCGGTCGCTGGGATCGCCATCGGGGTCATCACCCTCATTTCGGTGCTCGGGGTGATGAACGGCTTTCAGCTCGGCTTCATCAACGACATTCTCGCGATCAGCTCCTATCACCTTCGCATCACAACCGACGGAGCTCCCCTTGGCCCGACGGAGCTGGAGCGGATGCGAAAAATACCGGGGGTGTCGGCGGTGGTTCCCTTCGCGGACGTGCAGACGATGATCAGCGGGGGCTACACCGAGTTCCAACCTGCGGTGGTCCGAGGGGTCCCTTCCGACGCAGCCCGGCTCGATCCCGAGCTCGTCCGCTATCTACATCTCGTCGCGGGAGGCTTCGACCTCGCCGGCGATCGGTCGATCGTGATCGGAGAGCAGCTCGCGGCCGCCCTCGGGGTGGGGCTCGGAGATCCGGTCTCGGTGGTCTCGCTCGGCGGACCCTCGTTCAACCTCCTCTCGCCCGCAAGCCTCTCCTTCACGGTCTCCGGGATCTTCAAATCGGGCTACTACGATTTCGATCAGTCCCTCTGCTTCGTGAACCTCGACGCGGTGCGCGCCCTCGGAAGCCCGGCCGATCGGCTGGTATACGGGGTCAAGCTCGTCGATCGCTTCCAGGATCGCGCCGCCGCCGAGCGCATTCAGGCCGCATTTCCCGCGCGCTCCCTTTCCATCGTCTCCTGGCGCACCTACAACAGCGCCTTTTTCGACGCCCTGCGGATGGAAAAGCTCATGATGACCTTCCTCCTGTGTCTGATCTTCCTCGTCGTGGCGGTGAACATCCAGCACTTCTTGAAGCGTGCAGTCTACGAGCGGCAGGAGGAGATCGGTATCCTTCGGTCGGTAGGGGCCTCGCCGCAGGCGATGCGGGCCGTGTTCGTCCTGGATGGCCTGTACATCGGAGCGCTCGGCGGGGTGATCGGTCTCGTCCTCGGGCTCCTGGTTTCCGATCACATCAATGCGATCTTTACCCTTGTCGAATCGATCGTGAATGCGGTCGCCGGCCTCCTTTCGTGGATCCTTTCCCCCTTCACGCCGGCCGGCGGCTCCTTTGCCCTCTTCTCGCCGGCCTACTTCTACCTGGACAGAGTGCCAAGTCGGGTTCTCTTTCACGAAGCCCTTCTCATCTTTCTCTTCGCCGTCTTTTCTTCGGTGGCGGCAGCCTACCTCGCCTCGCGGCGGGTGTCGGAGATCAAGCCGGCGGAGGTTCTGCGCTATGAATAGTCACCAGGGATCGCGAAGCGGGAACGAGCCGCTTCTCCTCGTGGAAGGAGTCGGAAAGACCTATGTGACGGGGGATGAGGATCTCCCGGTCCTCACGAACGTGTCGCTTCGGCTCGAGCCGGGGGAGATTCTCGCGATCACCGGCGAGAGCGGCTCGGGCAAGAGCAAGCTCCTCAACCTCATCGCGGGGCTGGACGTGCCGACGCGCGGGACGATTCTCAGCGCCGGCTACGCGGTGCACCGCCTCTCGGAAGAGGAGCTGACTCAGTACCGGGCGCGGAGCGTGGGGCTCATCCTGCAGTTCCACTACCTGCTGAAGGACTTCACGGCCCTGGAGAACGTGATGCTCCCTGCCTACATGGCGGGAATGCCCCGCGCCCGCGCCCTCGAGCGGGCTGCCGAGCTCCTCGGCCAGGTGAACCTCAGCGACCGCTCGAGCCACTATCCCCTGCAGCTTTCCGGAGGGGAGCGGCAGCGGGTCGCGGTGGCGCGCTCGCTCGTGAACGACCCCGCCCTGATCCTCGCCGACGAGCCGACCGGCAACCTCGACGAGCGGAACTCGCGCAACGTGGAGGAGCTCCTCCTCGAGCTCGTGCGCCTCCACCGAAAATCCCTCCTCCTCGTTACCCACGATCAGGGCTTTGCCGCCCGCGCCGGAAACCGGCTGCACCTCGATAAGGGAGAGCTCGTGCGCGTGGTCGGGAGGGAGCCGCGGTGAGGCTTCGGGCGACCCTCTTCCTCGGGCTGCGCAACTTCTGGAGCGGAGAGAACGGGCGGCGAATCGGACAGCTGCGGGGGGCCATCGCGGGCGTGGCCATGAGCCTCATCCCGCTTGTGGTCGTGCTCGAGGTGGCGAACGGGATGATCGAGGGGATCACCGCTCGCTATGTCGAGGTCGGCACCTTCCACCTGCAGCTGAAGAGCCTCACCACCGTGAACGAGCCGGAGTTCGACTCGGTGCTCGCTGCGATTCGCTCGGTCCCCGGAGTCACCGAGGCCTTTCCCGCCTACTCCGGGCTCGGGCTTGCGTATTCGCGCTCCGGACGCACCGGGGTTGCCGTGCGGGCGCTTCCGAGCGACCTCTATGCGACCGATTCGGGCTTTCGCCGCTATCTCACGATGACCGCGGGACGCTTCGATCTGTCGGAGGCCGACTCGGCGCTCCTGAGCGTCGACGTCGCGAAGGCGCTTCACGTGAGCGTCGGAGAGCCGATCCGCCTTCTCACGGCGAAAAACCTCCCCGGCGGCAGCTTCATCCTGCGGCCGAACAGGCTCGTCGTGCGGGGGATCTTCACGACCGGCTACAACGAGCTGGATTCCCTCGCGATGTTCATCCCGAACGCCCAGGGACGCCTGTTGTTCACCGATCCCGGCTCGCACTTCATCGGGGTCACGGTGAAGGACCCCTACGGAAACCTCCAGCCGATCATCCGCCTGATCAAGCAGCGCCTTCCGGGCTCATGGTACCTCTTCACCTGGTATCAGATGGAGAAGCCGATGTACAAGACCTTCGAAACGACCAAGAATCTTCTGCTTTTCATCATGGTCCTCATCGTGCTGGTCGCTTCGGTGAACATCTCTTCCGCCCTGGTGATGCTCGTCATCGAGCGGAGCCACGAGATCGCCATCCTCAAGAGCACTGGTGCCAGTCCGGCAGGCATAACGAGAGCCTTTGTCGTGACGGGCTTTGCCATCGGAGTGCTCGGGACCGTGGGAGGGATGGGGCTCGGGCTCCTCGCCGCCGTCAACATCAATCCGGTCATTGCGGGACTGCAGTGGCTTATCAATGCCGCCGTAGCCCTATGGAATCTCTTGCTCTCACCCTTCGTGCGCGAGAGCCCGGTCCACATCACCCTCTTGAGCACGAGCTACTACCTCGACCGGATTCCGATCCGGCTCGATTGGCAGGAGCTGGGCGCCATTGCCTTCCTTTCGATTCTTCTCGCGACGGTTGCCGCCTGGTTCCCCGCGCGGCGGGCAGGGGCGATTCGCCCGATCGAGGTCATGCGGAAGTACTGAGGATTTGCGGTCATTTTGCGTCCTCTGCCGCCCGAAGAGATAGATGAAAGAGTGTGGTCGATTCGGCGAATTTATACTACTATTGTGCTGGGAGGGGCCTGCAGGGTTCATGAAATGCGGCATTTGCGATGAGAACGAGGCAGTCATTCACGTCCAGCAGATCATGGGCAACGAGGTGGTCGAGCTGCATCTGTGCGAGAGCTGTGCCAAGAAGAGAGGGATATCGAGCAGCGACGACAAGATAGAGCTCTCCCTGTCGCAGCTCCTGACTGGTCTCATCGATCCGAAGGGCGAAGGCAAAGAGGAGCGATCAAACGAAACCTGCCCTCGCTGCGGCATGAAGCTTTCGGAGTTCCGCAAGGATGGCCGGCTGGGCTGCGGCGAATGCTACACCTCCTTCAAGCGGGAGGTTGATCTTTTTCTCGAGAACACGGTGGGAACGACCCGCCACCGCGGGAAGTACCCGGCGCGGCTCGTCGCCTACAAGTCGCTCCTCGTGGATCGGGAGCTGCTGAAGGATCGCCTCAAGGAGGCTGTCGTCCACGAAGATTATGAGGAAGCGGCGGTAATCCGTGATAAACTAAGGACGATAGAGCAGACCGCAGGAGACCAGCATGATTAAGTTCACCGGGGTGAGGGAGACCTCCGGTTGGTTCCAGGAGGCTGGGCCGGACAACGACGTGGTGATCGCGAGCAGGGTTCGCCTCTCGCGAAATCTCGCGGGACACCTGTTTCCGGGGACCATGCAGAGCGAGGAGGAGGAGCAGGTTCAGGGCAAGCTCCTCGAGGCGGTCTTGAAGGTGGACGGACGCTACGAGGGAGGGGTGCTCGGCTCGCTTGCTCCGACCGAGCGACGGCTCCTGCTCGAGCGCAATCTCATTTCCCAGGACTTTTCCCTGCAAACCCACAAGGCCTTCATACTGCGGCAGGATCAGAAGGTGGCCGGCATGATCAACGAGATCGATCACCTTCGGATCGCTGCCCTCGCGGGCGGGCTCTCCCTGAAGCCGACCTACGACGAGGTCAACTCCCTCGATACCGAGCTCGAGCGGGAGGTGGAGTTCGCAGCCACCCTGGATGCGGGCTATCTGACTACCGAGATTGCGAATAGCGGCACCGGGATGCGGGCCTCGATCATGCTCCACATCCCGGCTCTCGTCACGACCTCGCTTATCGAGAAGACCTTCAAGGCGGTCGTGCAGCTCGGCCTCTCGGTGAAGGGGTTTTTCGGCGACGATGAGCACTCCCTGGGGAGCATGTACCAAGTCTCGAATCAGTTCGGTCTTGGCTCCACGGAAGCGGAGATCTTGGAGAAACTTGAAAGTGTTGGGGCTCAGATAGTAAATTATGAGAGAAAGGCCCGTGAAGAGATGGTAAGCAAGCAACGGGTGGATATCGAGGATCGGGTCTATCGAGCCTTCGGGATCCTCCGGTACTGCCGGTCGATCTCAGCACGTGAGGCCATTGAGCACCTCTCTGCACTGCGCCTGGGTGCGGCTCTCGGCTGGATCAAGCTGCCGCTGGAACGGATCACCGCCCTGCTGTTTCTCACGCAGAAATCGCACATGCAGCAGCTGATCGACAGCCAAGAGACCGGAGCCGACACCAAGCTGATCGACTACACCCGGGCCAACATGATCAAAGAGGCGATCGGTGACGTTGAGGACTAACGGAGGAAGAGCATGTTCAAAGGGCTTACGCAGAGAGCTCAACGGATACTCACGATATTCGCTCAGGAAGAGGCAAAACGGTTCCATTCGGACCAGCTGCTTCCCGAGCACATCATCCTTGCCCTGCTGAAGGACGGAGAGGGGCTGGGCTACAAGGCGCTTAAGCGTTTGAACGTCGATCCGACCGAGATGCAGCTCGAGATCGAGCGCAGCATTCCGAAGAAGCACTCCGGTTTCATCCTCGGAGACGTTCCGCCGTCGAAGCGCGGAAAGAAGATTCTCGAGGATTCGGCCGAAGAGGCCCGCAATCTGGGGCACGAGTACATCGGCACCGAGCATCTCCTGCTCGCCTCGGCAAAGGAAACCGGAAGCGTGGTCCAGCGGAGCCTCGCGAAGTACAGCGTGACCGTCGAGCAGCTTCGGGAGATTGTGATCGATCTTTCCGGCTCCAGCGGCTATGCGAAGCGCATTCCGCCCCAGCTTCAGTCGCAGTCCTCCTCGCAGTCTCAGTCGCAGAAGCGCAAACAGCCCCTGCCGGGCAAGAAGGCGACCCCGACCCTCGACGAGTTCTCGCGCGATCTCACGGAGTACGCGCGAGAAGGCAAGCTCGACCCGGTCATCGGCAGGATGAAGGAGATCCAGAGGGTCATCCAGATCCTCGCTCGGCGGACTAAGAACAATCCGGTCCTCATCGGCGAGCCCGGGGTAGGAAAGACCGCCATCGTGGAAGGGCTCGCGCAGCGGATCGTCGACGGAACGGCCCCCGAGGTTCTCATGGGCAAGCGGGTGATGACCCTCGACCTTGCCTCGCTTATCGCTGGAACGAAGTACCGCGGTGAGTTTGAGGAGCGGCTGAAGCGCGTGATGAAGGAGATCGTGAATGCGGGCTACGTGATCCTCTTCTTCGACGAGCTGCACACGTTCATCGGGGCGGGGGGCGCCGAGGGTGCAATCGACGCTTCGAACATGCTGAAGCCGGCCCTTTCTCGCGGCGAGCTCCAGTGCATCGGAGCGACGACCCTGAATGAGTACAAGAAGTACATCGAGAAGGATACCGCCCTGGAGCGGCGCTTCCAGTCGATCTTCGTGTCTGAGCCTTCGGTCGAGGAGACCATGGAGATCCTGAAAGGCATCAAGACCCAGTACGAGGATCATCACAACGTCACCTACACCGACCAGGCCATTGAGCAGGCGGCGGTCCTCTCGAGCCGCTACATCACCGAGCGCTTCCTTCCGGATAAGGCGATCGATCTCATCGACGAGGCCGGCTCGCACAAGCGGATCACCAACAGCGTCCGCCCCAAGGAGCTTGCGAAGCTCGAGATGGAGATCGAGCGGCTGACGAACGAGAAGATAGCTCTCGTGAACTCTCAGAACTATGAGAAGGCGGCCGCCGTCCGCGATACGGTGCGCCAGCTCAAGGCCAAGGTCGAGGACATGAAGCAGGGCTGGGAGGACACTCTCAAGATCGAGAAGAACGTCGTCGACGAGGAAGACATCCAGCAGATCATCTCGAACATCACGGGGATCCCGCTGATCCGTATCGCTCAGACCGAGTCGGACAAGCTCCTGCACATAGAAGACGAGCTGCACCACAAGGTCATCGGGCAGAACGAGGCGGTCACGGCGGTGGCCTCGGCGATTCGTCGCGCTCGCACGGGCCTGAGCTCGCCGAAGCGACCCATGGGTTCGTTCATCTTTCTCGGCCCGACCGGCGTCGGCAAGACCCTCCTTGCGAAAAGCCTCGCGGAGTTCCTCTTCGGCGATCAGGAGGCCCTGATCCGTATCGACATGTCCGACTACATGGAGAAGCACAACGTCTCCCGGCTCGTCGGGGCGCCTCCGGGCTATGTCGGCTACGAAGAGGGCGGTTTTCTCACCGAAAAGATCAGACGCAGACCCTACAGCGTCATCCTGCTCGATGAGATCGAAAAGGCTCATCCGGATGTCTTCAACCTTCTTCTCCAGGTGCTGGAGGAGGGCGAGCTGCAGGACAACTTCGGCCATCGTGTCTCGTTCCGCAACACGGTTCTCATCATGACCTCCAATGTGGGCGCCCGCGAAATCTCTCGCGACAGCGCTCTCGGCTTCAGGGCCGAGGACAACCTGATGAGCTTCAACGAGATTCGCAGCTCCGCCATGGCCGAGCTGAAGCGGGTATTCCGTCCGGAGTTCCTCAACCGCGTCGATGAGATCGTCGTCTTCCACAGCCTGTCGCGGGAGGATGTCCGGCAAATCCTCGACATCATGCTGAATGAGGTGCAGATGCGGCTGCTCGATACCGACATCATCATCGAGGTGAAGCAGAAGGCGAAGGATCTGCTCATCGAGAAGGGCTTCGATACGAAGTACGGCGCTCGGCCCCTGCGCCGGATTATCCAGAAGCATGTGGAGGACGCATTGTCGCTCGAGGTGCTGAAGGGCAAGATTCAACCCGGAAGCCGCGTGACCATCACCGTCAGGAAAGAGGAGATAGCCTTCCTGTCGAGGAATCCGCAGAAGAGCGAGCCTACCCCCGCGGGTATTTCAAACTAAGTCGGCCCCCTCGCCTACAACGGAGCCATTTCGCATGAACCTAGAAGCTTTTATCCTAGGCAGCGGGGGCATGATGCCTCTCCCGAACCGTCACCTTACCTCGGCGCTGCTCAGGCGAGAAGGCGATCTCTTTCTCTTCGACGCGGGGGAGGGAACGCAGGTCTCCCTGCGCCGGCTCAATCTGCGCTGGAAGAAGATCTCGGTGGTCTTCATCTCCCATACCCATGCCGATCACGTCACCGGTCTGCCGGGGATCCTTATGCTCTCTTCGCAGGTGGATCGCGACGAGCCTCTCATCGTAGTTGGGCCTCCTCGGATCCGAGAGTACATCGAGATGAACCGGCGAGTCCTCGACATGTACATCAACTACGAGATTGTGGTGCGGGAGGTGACCGGACCCCAAGTGGTCTACGAGACCGATGATTTCCAGGTCCGCTCCTTTCCCCTGCGCCATTCAAAGCCCTGCTACGGCTACACCCTGGAGGAGAAGAGCCGCCCGGGGGTGTTTTTCCCCGAGAAGGCACTCGCCGCCGGCGTGCCGCGCGGACCCCTCTGGTCTCAGCTGCAAGGAGGATCGGAGGTCGAGCTCGAAGGGGGTAGGGTAGTCCGTCCGGAGGAGGTCATGGGCACCCCGCGCAAGGGGCGCAAGTTCAGCTACGTGACCGATACGGGCTATTTCCCCGAGATTGCGCGCGAGGTGAGCGACTCGGATCTCCTGATCTGCGAGGGGATGTTTCTCGAGGAGCTCAGCGAAAGCGCGCGCGAGAAGAAGCACCTCACCGCGCAGCAGGCGGCTCGCGTCGCCATGGAGGCCGGAGGCGTGAAGCAGATGGGTTTGATCCACTACAGCCCTCGCTACACCGAGCGCGACCTCAAGAGGCTGGTCAAAGAGGCGCGCGAGATCTTCGAGCCCACGTTTCTCACTCGCGACCGTCAGGTGATACCGATTCCCTTTGTCGAAGAGACCGTCGTCGTTCCATGATCGAAGTCTCCCACGTCACGAAGCGGTATGGGCTCCTCGAGGCGGTCCGGGACGTGAGCTTCGCGATCGGCGCGGGTGAGGTGGTCGGGCTCCTCGGCCCGAACGGCGCGGGAAAGACCACGCTGATGCGGGTGCTCACCTGCTACCATGCCCCGAGCGAGGGAATGGCGCGCATCAACTCCTTGGACGTGCGCGAGGAGTCGCTTGCGGTGAGGCGGCTGATCGGCTACCTCCCCGAAAGCGCGCCTCTCTATGACGATCTCACGGTTTTCGAATACCTCGAGTTCATCGCTGCCTCACGGGGGGTGAGCCGCGGCGCGCGGCGTGCCGCGATCGAGCGAGCCTGCCGCCAATGCGGAATCCTCGACGTGCGGCAGCGCCCCATCGCCGCCCTGTCCAAGGGCTACCGGCAGCGTGTCGGGATTGCGCAGGCGCTGGTCCACTCCCCCGAGATTCTCATTCTCGACGAGCCGACGGCCGGACTGGATCCGAATCAGATCGTGGAGATTCGCGAGCTGCTCAAGGAGATCGGACGGGAGAAGACCGTGCTCCTTTCGACCCACATTCTGCAGGAGGTCGAAGCGGTGTGCGGGCGCGTCCTCATCCTTAATAAGGGAGAAATCGCGGCCGAGGGGACGGCGGAGGAAATTCGGCGCCGGATGAAGGTTGGCAGCCGCTTCCGCGTCGTCGTTCGCGCGCCGGGGCTCACCCCGGAAGCCCTTGCCGGCATTCCGAGGGTTCAGTCGGTGGTCGGCTTCACTCCCGCCGGCGGGGACACCTTCGCCGCCGACCTCCTCACCGCCGGCTCCGAAGGCTTCGGGGAGGTCATCTTCGACTGGGCCGTTGCGCGCGGCGCGAAGCTCCTCTCCTCGACTCAAGTCGGCCTCAGCTTGGAGGAGATCTTCCAGAGGCTCACCTCGGAGGGGCAGGCCCATCCATGAGGGTGATGCCGATCGTGAAAAAGGAGCTGCGCTCCTACTTCAACTCGCCGATCGCCTACGTCGTAGCGGTCGCCTTTCTCGTCTTCGCCTCGGTTTGGTTTCTCTCCCTGAACCAATTTCTCTTTCAAAACGTTGCCTCGCTGCGGGGCTACTTCTCGATCGTCCCCTTGATCTACATCGTCGTCGTTCCCGCCCTCACCATGCGGATCTGGGCGGAGGAGAGGCGCCTCGGGACCGCGGAGATCCTCTTTACCCTGCCCTACCGCGAATGGGAGCTCGTCGCGGGCAAGTTTGCGGCGGCATTCGGGCTGCTCCTCGTGATCGCGCTGCTCACGATACCCCTTCCCCTTACCCTCCTGCCCCTGGGAGATTTCCAGAAGGGGCAGATCGTCGGCGAGTACCTCGGCATGCTGTTCCTCGGTGGGGCGGCGATCGCCGTCGGTCAATACATCTCATCCCTCGTCGTGAACCAGATTAGCGCCTTCCTCGGGGCAGCGCTTTCCCTCGTCTTTCTCACCCTGATCGGCTCGGTGAATGCCTTCATGGATCTGCCGGCTTGGCTCGCCTCCGCCGTGAGCTGGATCTCCTTCCGCTCGCACTTTGAGAGCTTCGACAAGGGGCTTCTGGATTCCCGCGACATCCTTTATTTCCTGATCGTGACCGGGCTCTTCCTGTATCTAACCACCAAGAGCCTTGCTCGGGGGCGCTTTCGATGAGGGGAAGGGAGCTCCTGCTCACCGCGCTCGTGATCGCGATCGCTGTTTTCATCGCGCTTGACGGCGCGCTCTTCTTCTTTCGCATCGATCTCACCGAAGACCACGTCTTCACGCTCTCTGCGGCAAGCAGGAACCTCTACCGCTCGCTGGCCGAGCCGGCGGCGATCACCTACTACGTGTCGCCAAGGCTGCGGAAGATCTCGCCGGTACCGCAGGAGGTGCAGGATCTTCTCGACGAGTACGCAGTTTACTCCCACGGGAGGATCACGGTGCGGTCGGTGGATCCGGAGGCGGCTGGAGTCACGCAGAAGATCCAGGCAATCGGAATCTACCCCGAGCAGATGGAGATTCTCGAAAAGAGCGAGCGGACGACGGCCCTCGTCTACTCCGGGATCGATATTCAGTACCTCGACCGGCAGGAAGTGATTCCGTTCGTCGGCGGAACGAGCAACCTGGAGTATCAGCTAACCGCTGCGGTGATGAAGCTCGCTCAGGACAGGATGTGGGCTATCGGCGTCCTGATCGGGAACTCCAAGCGCAGCCTTCAGAGCGACTACAGCCTCTTCACCGCTTCGATCGGTCGAACCTACGCGATCCTCCCGATCGCCCCCGGGGCGCCAATACCGCCCTCGCTCGATGCGCTGGTGGTGCTCGGCGGCAAGGATCTCACCGCGGCCGATCTTCAACCGATCGACCGGTTCGTCATGGCGGGCGGAGCCACTCTGTTCTGCGTGCCCGGGGTGGAGATCCATACGCGAGGGGATCTCAAGGCGACTCCCCTCATCGACATGCCGATCCTCGACCTCATCGCATCCTACGGAGTTCGAATCGCCAACACCCTGGTGCTCGACAGGAGCGCAAAGAGCTTTCGCACCCTGCGGACAGTCGGCGGGCGATATGTCTGGGAGGATCTTGGGCCCTACCCCCATTGGCTTTCGATCCGGCGCGCGGACGTCTCGCGCAGCAGCCCGATAACCCGGAACTTCGAAGGGCTTGACCTGCTGTGGCCGAGCCCCCTCGTGAGGCTTGACCTGCCAGGCATCCGCTACGAGAGTCTCGCGAAATCCACGCGAGATGCCTGGATCATGAAGGGGAGCTTCCAGACCAATCCCTACGAGGTCAAGAGCTACGATTCGAGCGGCGGTCAGGTTCCGGGGCAGTACGACCTTGTCGAGGCCCTCAGAGGGAGGTTCCCGAGCTACTCGGAGCGGTCCGCCGCCGGGGCGGGAGCCGTCTTGAGCCGCCCGACTCGGCTCGTCGTGGTCGGTGACGACGACTTTCTCTCGGACCTCATCCATTACTCGGACAGCGCCTACAACCTGAGCTTCGCCGGCAACACGATCGATTGGCTGACGAGAAACGAGGCCCTCCTGAGCATCAAGACAAAGGGGCAGTGGGACCCCCGGCTCGACCGGATCGAGGATCCACGGGCGAAGCTCGCGACCTTCCGCTTCGCGGAGGTCGTCAACATCTTCCTTATCCCGCTCGGAGTCATCCTTTTCGGCTTGCGCAGATCGGCGGTGCGCAGGCGCAGGCAGAGGGCGGCCGAGGGCGGCAAATGAGATATCGCAGGAAGCTCGTTCTCCTCACTGCGCTCCTGTGCGCCCTCGTGGTCGTCTATCTCTTCGGAAGGCTCGCCTCGCCCGCCAACCGCGCGGAGCTTCTCCTCTCCGGCTTCGTGCCGAATCGATCGAGCTCCATCTCCATCGAGGGGCCGGGGGGGAGCGTGGAACTTGCCCTCGGACAGGAGGGAGAATGGTGGATCACGATCGAGGGAGAGAGCTTTCCGGCCGACCGGAGCCGTGTCGAGGCCTTTCTCGAGGCGGTCCGGGAAGAGCGGTCCCTGCGCGTTGCGAGCCGCGACCGAGGCACCTGGGGCAGCTTTTCCCTCGAGCCCGGCCAAGCGACCCACCTGCTCGTTCGCGATCATGGACGCACCCTCGTCAACCTCTACGTGGGTGAGGGCGTGCAAAACGGCGACTACGTGCGTCGGGAGGGCTTTCCCGAGGTCTATGAAACCGTGGCCTCGCTTGCGAGCTACCTTCTCCAGGCGCCGAGCTTCTGGTGCAGCCTGAGAATAGCTCCGGAGGGGCTCTCCCTCAGCAACCTTCAAACCATCGGCGTGCAGGCGCGCGATTTCGCCGTGGGAGGGAGAAGCGTCACCGCCGACTACCTTCTCGTGTCGACCGTCAAGGACGGGAAGAATGTCTGGGGCGTCCAGGGGCAGCCGAGCCTTCGCCTTGATCCGAGGAGTCTCCTGGAGGTAGAGGGGGAGCTCCTGGGGCTCACGGGCGATGAGTTCGTTCCCAATCCCGAACCGACGGCGACCGGGCTCGCGCATCCGGTCGCGCGAATCCTCGCGACGAACGTCCGGGGCGGGCGATGGGTGATCGACGTCGGTAAGCGCGACGGCTCCCGCTTCTACGTCAAGCGCGAGGATCAACCCTACGTCTATCTGGTCAATCAGTATACCCTGGGAAGGCTGATCAGGAGCCTGAGCGAGCTGTCTGCGAAGGGCTAGACACGCCTGCGATAGACTCCGGCATCAATTCTGACCGCGACGATGGTCTCCGTCGCGCTCGCGAGGGCCTTCGAGAGGGCGCTCTCCGCTTCCTCCCGCAGTCGCACTCCGGTGAGGAGCCTGCCGTTTCGCGCAGCGAGACCAACGTACAGCAGGGGAAGATCCTCCTCCTCTTGCGCAACGCGAGCCTGGAAGCCCTCGAGCTTGCGGTGGGCCCCCTCGATGTCGAGATTCGGCAGTATGACGGCGAAGCCGTCCGGCCCGTGCTCGAAGCAGAGGTCCTGGAAGGTGAAGGCGAGGAGAATCTGGCGGGCAATTTCCCTGCGGGACTGAGGCCCGACCGGTTTCTTGCAGCGCAGGAGGGCGATCGAGAGGTCCTGGTCAAAGGAGGCGCAGCGATCGATCTCGAAGGAGAGGCGCTTCTCGAAGTACTCGGACCATCCGAGGCCGGTCTCGGGCGCGAAGAGCCCGCGGGGCGAGCCTTCCGGCGAGGAGGCTCGGGAAGCGAGCTCGGAAGTCGGGCTGCTTTTCTCGGCGGGTTCGATTGCGCCGGACTCGGAAGTCGAGCCCTGCGCCAAGATCCGCTTGAGCAGCCCGCCCCCTGACCCGTCCTTCGGGCCTCGGTGCTGCGCCTCCCCTCTACTCGGCGCGCCGCCGCGGATGGGAGCGGCGAGGGGCTCGAGCTCATCCGGGATCTCTTCCAGCTCGGCGATCTCCTCGTCCTCATCCAAGAAGGGCGCGACTCGGGGCTCGGCAGGCGGCGGCTCGTTCCGGTGCACGCGCTGCGCCGCTCGGGGAGGCTTTGGGGCGGGCTCATCCTCGGCGGATGGGCTGCCGTCGATCGTCTCCAGGTCTTCGAAGTCCTCGATGTCGGCAAGCTCGTCCTCGGCGCTCGGAAGCGCCTCTTCCACCGGAAGCGGCAAGGCGGCCTCCCGCGCAGGCGGGGCTTCGCTCTCGATCTCCTCGAGGGTGGGAAGGATGACACCCGGGGGAAGCTCGTCGATTCGCTCCTCCGCGCCCCTCGCGCCAGGCTCTCGGGTTTCGCGGCTCGAGGGGAGGCCGCGCGAAGGCTCGAGCTCGAGGGGAACGATCTCCTCGGCAAGCGCAGACCACCTTTCGTCGCTCGCGCTTCGGCGGTCCAGCTCCTCGGGGAGCGCCGCCGGGGCTGCTGCCTCCCCGAAAGCTTCGCCTGCGAGCGATTCGCGAGGCAGGGTCGGGGTGGGGGCGGGGGACGGCTCCGGGGCCGGCACCGCGGGAGTGGGCTCTGCGAAGGGGGCGGGGGACGGCTCCGGGGCCGACGCGGCCGGAGAGGGCTCCGGAAAGGGAGGGGGCTCGCGCGCAGGCGCGGGCGAGGCGGCTCCCGCTTGCCGTGCGGCCCTCTCCGGAGCCTCTGCTTCGGGGCGCCCAGCCGGGGCTCGGCGAGGCTCCGCTTCCGTCCGCTCAGGGGAGGGCGTGGATGGCAGGGCGGTGGAAGCCCCCGCCACGGGCAGGCGGCTTACGCGCGCGATCGAGAGGAGCGCAATCACGATCCCGGTAAGAAGAACGAAGCCCAGGAGCATCACGAGGAGCGGCTGGAGGGTTGGATAGAGCGAATCCACATCGAAAATCGAATAGACCGCCTGAAGCTCGTCGCGAGGGTGGCTCGGGAGGCGCAAGGGGGCAGAAAAGAGCTTCTCAAGCGTCGAGTTGTAGACGATTGCGCCGTGCCAAGAGCTCGCGAGCCTCTCGGAGTCCTGCACGGAGGAGGCATGTCGGGCGAAGAGATAGCGCAGGCCGCTTTGCGGTGACTCGATGAGGAGAACCTGGAGCGTCCGGTCGGTGAGAAAGAGGGAGCGGATCGAGGACCGAAAGCCTTCGCTCTCGTAGCCGCCGGAGCTCGGAGAGATCGACGCGACCTCCGCTTGGAGCGCGTCGAATCGCCGCGCCGCCGCGGCGAGGTTGTGGGCCTTGGTCTGAAGGAGGCTGTAGGTCGTCCAAACCGAGAGGGCAACAAGGACGAAGATGCTGAATACGGTGTAAAGCAGCGCGATTTTCCGACCCATCGCGGATCATTATACGGGAAATACGATCATTGTGAACTGTTTTTTTGTGGTACGATTGGGATGAGAGTGCACATGGTGCGACAGCGGGGGCTTCCCGAGGGCTGGTATCCCGAAAGCGACGAGGGCGTGCGCCGGCTGTGCGAGGCGTGGAGCGCGCGCTATCCTCTTTCGCGAAAGGCATGCGCATGTGTCGCCCCTCATGCAGGGTGGTCGTTTTCCGGGCGGCTCGCCTGCGCCGCAGTGGGAAGCCTCGCGTGCGGGGATGCCGCGCTTACCGTCGTGGTCGTCGGTGGACACCTTCCGCCCCATGGCGGGACCTATGCTGCAGGCGACGAGTCCTACGCAACACCCTTGGGGGAGCTTCCGGCCGACAGCGAGCTTCTGTCCTTTCTTCGAGATCGCATGGCGATCCGCGGGGAGCCGCATGGGGACAACAGCGTCGAGGTCCAGCTGCCCTTTGTGAAGTATCACTTTCCGAAGGCATCCGCGCTCTGGCTGCGCGTGGCTCCCTCGCAAGAGGCGCTCGTGCTCGGGGCGGCCCTCTTTGACGCGCAAAAGGGGCTCGGTCGCACGATTCACGTAGTGGGCTCTACGGACCTCACGCACTACGGCCCCGGATACCGTTTCAGCCCGCAGGGCAGCGGCCCGGCGGCAGTGCAATGGGTGACGGAGGTCTCCGACCGGAAAATGATCGAGGCCCTTCTTGCGATGGAGGCCGAGAGCGCGCTGTCCTTGAGCGGAAGCGAGCGCTCCGCCTGCTCCGCAGGGGCGGCGGTCGCCGCGCTCACCTTCGCCCGCTTGAGCGGGGTCCGGTCGGGAAGGCTCATCGATCACTTCACCAGCTTCGATCTCCATCCTTCGGATTCCTTCGTCGGCTACGCGGGGATCGCCTACCCGAGGTAGTGGGCTCGCATCTGCGCGATGTGGGCCTCGGCGCTCTCGATGGATGCGAACAGCCTCGTGCGCCCTGCCTCGAGGCCTTCGACTCGCGCCGCTCGTTTCGTCTCGAGCAGGCCCGCCGTGTCCAGCTCATAGAGGAGCTCGCCGAGCTCAGGTTGGATCGGGAGCTCGCCTGAGTCCTTTCCGCCGGAGCGAGGAGGATTGCCGAGCGCGCGGCGTCCGAGTGCGAGTCGCTCCTCGATCCGGGCGAGAACCGCCGCTGCCGCCGCGGCGCGCCTTTCGCGGGGGACCGCGGCCGCCTCTCCGAAGGGCAGTCGCGTGCGCGGCTCGCACCTCGCGGCTTCGCCGCTGAGCCTTCGGAGGGCGTCTCCGTCGAGCGGAGTGAAGCCGGGGAGAGCGATCGGCGATGGGTGCAGGCGGAAGAGGCGCCCCTCGCTGTCGGCGAGCCCGGCAAACCATCCGGCGTAGGCCCGAAAGGCATGCGAGGTGCGCGCGGCGAACGACTCACCCTCGCTCGCGCGCTCCAAGCGCTCCATCGCCCGTTGAAACTGCGCGCTGTAGGCGGGAGCGAGCCGGGACTCTCTTCTTTCCCATATCGAATCGAAGGTGTGCGGACGGACATGCTCAAGGATGTCGCGAAAGCAGAGATCGAGTCCCGCGACGACCACCGGTCCCCGCGTGAGGAGGAGCGCGAGCGCGAGAGCCCCTGCCGCGACGGTCCCGTGCGCAGCGATAGGGATCGCGGACAGGCGGCTTTCTGCGAGCAATTCCCGCTCGAAGAGGGTGGCCTGGGTAAGAAGAAGGAGGGGCCCGCCGGTATGCCAGGATCCGCGGGCTGCCGACAGGGGCATCGCGAGGGGCAGCCTCTCCCCGGGGGGAAGGCGAGCGACCTCCGCCAGATGGAGGGAGGCCCAGTTTCCCCCATCGGTAGCGACGACAAGATCCGGCCTCAGCCCCGCCGCGGCGAGGGCGGACAGGGAGGAGGGCAAGGAGATGAGCAGGATGCTCTTGCGCAGGGGTTTGAGGATCGGCAGCGCCTCGGCGAGAGAGGGACCCGACGCCGCGACCACGGCGAGCCGTCGCAGGGGGGAGAGCGCGCCGAGGCTCGCGGACTCGAGCCGATCCTCAAGCGCGAGGAAGTTTGCGAGGCAGTTGCGTGCCCAACGCAGGCCGAAGGCGCGCGTCGTCGTCAGGCTTCCCGACAGCTCGCGCACCGCCTGGGCGACTGCCGCCTTCGCGCGTTGGGCCTCGCGAGGGAAGGCGGCGCCCGAGGGCGCCCACTCGATCACCTTCAGCCCCTCGATCTCAAGCTCGCCGAGGGAGCGTGTCAGGTAGGCCTCGATTGTCTCACGCGATGCCGGTGACCAGGCCGTCTTGCTCTCGGCTCCGACGAGCTGCGCATGATAGCTGATGGGAAGGATTCGCGCCTGCGGCGAGCGCTCCCGGATCGCCTCGGTGAGGTAGCCGAGGGCCTCCCCGAGAACAACCCAAGTGGCGGGGGAGGGATCGGCTGTCTGGGCCTCTACGAATCTGCGAGCCTCTCGCCGGGGATCGTAGGCCGAGTGGATGCGGATCCCGGAAGCCTCGGCATAGACTTCGCCCGCGCGAGAGCGCGCGAAGCGGATCGGAAATTCATTGGCTGACCTGGGAGATGAGCTCATTGGCGGAAAGGGTTTCCTGTGGATAGCTCCATGAGCGGATGTGGAGCTGTGCCGGCTCGAGCTTGGCGCCAAAGAGAGAGCTCAGGCCCGCGCAGATCTGGTGGACGATGAGCTCCCGATCGTGGGAGACGCGGCTCGACAGCGTCAGGAGAAGTCGGGTCGGGCTGAGTCGAATGAGCTCGCCGGTTCCGGACACCATCGAGGAGAGGACGCGCACGATGTCCTTGCGCAGGTGATAGGGATCCAACCCGACTCCGTGGGAGGGGAGGGCAGCCGTGATCTCGGCGACATCCAGCTTCACGAAGAGGATGAAACGGTTGTCGGCGGCGGCCTCCGCAACGAGCTCTCCGAGGCGGGCGCCGAGATCGCCCTGAGGCTCGAGCGGACCCTCCGTTCGGATGACGGTGCGCGACCGCCGGATGAGCGGGGCAGCGATCAGCGCCGACTCCTCGAGGCGATGGATCGTTTCGGTCCCATCCGATGGGAGGGGCCGCCCACGAGCGATAAGGAGAAGGGCGACCAACCGATCGCCGACGACGAAGGGCACGAGGATGAGCTTCTCGATGAGACCGAACTCCCGCGTCGAGAAGTAGGCCTGGAGGGGGAGGATCTCCTTGGGAGCGAGCGCCGCTGCGTCCCCCGCGTCGATCCCGGAAAGGGAAAGGATGAACTCCTCGGGGATGCGCAGGCGGTGCTCGGTCGTGCGGTCGAACCCCGCTATCGCCCACGGAGAGAAACACCCCTCGTTTCCGTCGGGAAGGAGAAGGGCTCCCTTGTCGATTCGGAAGGCGTCGCGGTAGAGCGCGAAGAGCTCTCCCCCTAGATCGAGTCCGGGTTCAAGCCTGGCGATTGCCTCGCTGAGAGAGCGAGCGTCGAGCGGGGCGGAAGGAAGCGACGGCTCTGGGCTTTTTTTTTTGACGGCGAAGGCCCGGCTTCCCCCGGAACCCCGGCTTGCTGCGGAGCCCCGTGTTCGCGAATCTTTGCCGCCCTGCGAAGCAGCCCTTCGGCGGCTCCTGAGAGAATCGGTTTTCGTGCGAGTCGCTCGAGTAACCCCATCTTAGGTGGTGAGCCCTAGCTCGTCAAAGAGCTTCTTGTAGACTTCGAAGTACTCGGAACGCGCGAACTCCTCGATCTTGTCCTCGGGAAGCGCCTCGAGAAGCTGATCCATGTATTTGAGGATCGACTTGATCTCGGTCTTGAGATCGTCGGGGATCTCCTCCTCGGCGGGCGCAGCTTTCGTCGGAGCGGCGGGGGCGGTCGTCGTTGCGGAATGTGTGGCCTTCACGGGCTCGACTGGCTCGAGAAGCTCCTCTTCCTCAAGGTCGAGCGTCTCACTCGCAAGGGCTTCCTTCTCGCTCGAAGAAAGGTCGAACTCCTCGCCGAGCTCGATGTCGACGGGCTGGTCCTCCTCCTCGTCGAGGGTTATCTCCGGCAGCTCCTCGATGCCCGCCGCCTCCTCGCTTTCGGGAAGATCGATTTGAATCTCGTCGAAGGACTCGAGCTCCTCCGGGCTCATCGGCTCGGGCTCCGCCGCCTCGGGCTCGGGAAGATCCTCCAGGATGATCTCCTCCTCCGGCAGCTCGATCGGAACCTCGTCTTCGGCCTCGAGCAGGGCTGGCTTGGCAGGGGCTGGGACTTCTTCCTCGAGATCGAGAATGTTGTCCTTGTCGATCAGGATTTCAGGCTCCGGGGTCGCCTCTTCGACAATGAGCTCGGAATCCTCGGGCACCACGGTAGGCTCGCCTGTTTCTTCGGTGATGTCAGCGGTGTTGAGGATGTTGTCGAGCTCATCACCCGTAAGGGCAATGGTCTCATCCTCATCCTCTGCGAAGAATCCGGCCTCATCCTCTTTAGGCTTTTCGTCGGTCCTCGCGGGAGAGGCCGTCTCCCGAAGACTGGAGATCTCGGTTTTCAGAGCCGCGAGCTCGTGCTTGATCGACAGGAGATCCTGCTCGATCTTTTGGAGTATCGATTGCGACCCATCTGGCATGCGCATGGATTCTCCCTCTTCGCTCGAACCGGCGAGGTCGGCCTCGAAGGCGCTCAGATCGTCGATAGGTTCGAGGTCCGTTTCCTCACGGGATGTATAACTGGTTGCCGGCTGGCTTGCGGGGGCCGCAGCCTGCGGAGGGCTCTCGATCCACAGCTCTTCTTCGGCGGCCTCGCCGAGCCCTGGAAGCTCGTCGAGCTCCAGGTGCTCCTCTTCGAGATCAAAGGAGAAGTCTTCGTCCAGATTTTCCAGCCCGAGTCCCTCGTCGTTGGTCTCAGAAGGGGGAGAGAGCTCCTCGCCGACCGAGGACTCGAGCGACCCGAGCAGATCCTCCTCTTCGGCAGTCAGCACACCCTCCGGAGCGCTCACTTCGCCGAGCTCCTCGTCGAGCCCGACGACGTCTTCCGGACCCTCTTTCACCCAAACTCCATACTGCTCGAGCTCGGACTCCTCCGGACTGAACGCAGAGGCGACATGCTGCGAGGTGGTTTGCGATTTCTTAGCAAGTTCTTGCTGTCTTTCAGCGGCCATCCCTATGCTCCGGGAGTGCGGTGCACCCAAACCCCTCACATTTTCGGCAGTTACGGATTAAGTGTTGACCTAATAACGAGAAAAATGTTATCTGAGTGAAACTCTGTTGTCAAGCGCCGGTAGGGCGGAACAAGAGGGCAGCGGTGCCGGGACGCCTGGAGCCGACCTCGCGCGTCGGTGGTAAAGAATCGGTTCGCACCTTCCGTAAAATCAAGTATGAGGCGAAGTCACCGCATCTTCCTCTCGCTCTACCTGGGATTCTTCGTCTATTGTCTTGCGACTCTGGTTCTCGGCAAGACCGGCATCGTCGCCTCTCAGGATCTCCTTCGCTACAAGGTGGACCTCGAGCGAAATCTTGCGAGCCTGGAAGCGCTGAACTCCCACCTCGGCACCGAGCTTGCCTCGCTGCAAAGCGATCCGAGCACGATTCGCCTCGAGGCGCGCGAGCTCGGCTACTATCCCTCCAACGCCCTCCCCGTGCACATCGAGGGCTACGCCCCGGCGGAAAATCTCTATGCGGTAGGCAGCCTGGTCGTCGAACGGCATCACCGCTATCCGTCCGACGCCCTCTTTCGAATCGTCGGTTTCGTGGGAGCCATCGTGACCTACCTTCTCACGGGGTTCCTCTCGCGGAGGAAAGATGGTCCTCAAGAGCGCTGACCTGAGCCGAGAGGAGCGGCTCGTCGAGCTCCTGTCGACGGGCGGGATCGCAATCATGCCGTGTGACACGATCTACGGAATCGTCGGACGGGTTCCCGACACCGAGGCGCGCATTCGTGCGATCAAGGGAAGGGGGGAAACCAACCCCTTCCTGATGCTCATCGAGAGCAGGAGCGCGGTCGAGCGGTTGAGCGACGTGAGGCTTGACCGTGAGGTGGCGGCGCTCTGGCCCGGCCCCCTCACCGTGGTGATCCCCGCGCGCGAAGGAGGTACGGTCGCCGTGCGCGTTCCCTCGGATCCCTTCCTTCGCCGGCTCGTGGCTTGCGTCGGCGCTCCCCTCTACTCCACGAGCGTCAATCGAAGCGGTCAGCCCCCGCTCGGGGCGATCTCCGAGATCATCCGCGAGTTCGAGGAGAGCGTCAACGTCATTGTTGACGGGGGCGACATCCTCGGTCGTGAGCCTTCGACCATCCTCGACGTGACCCAACGCCCCTACCGGATTCTCCGAGAGGGGGCCTGTAGGATCCCGCCCTCCCTCTTGCGGTAGGCAGCCGCCGCAGCGTTCCTATCGAATGCGCCGCGCCTCGAAGTAGAAGCGCTTCTCGAGGGCCTCGCCCATCGAAAAGGTCTTTCGGGGAAAGGCTCCATCGCGGATCACGGTTGCGAAGAACTCCCCCTTCTCGATCGGCGGAAGGAACAGACCGAGGTTGCCCGGTCTTCGCGCGAGCCTCCCGAGGGCCTCTTCGCCGTGGATATAGTCGACGCGCGTCGCGGGATGCTTCTCCACGAAGCGGTCAAGACACTCCTGGACCGTCGCAGCCGCGAGGGAGCGCCGAGGATGGTGCCAGGTGGCAACCCCGCAGGCGGCGGGGCCGAGGAAGCCCACCCGATGGCCCTCCGATGAGAGTTCGAGGCGCATCGAGCGCTCGTCGGCGCAGGGGTCGATCCGCACCTCGGGGTCCGCTTCGAGGCTCGAGAGGAACGCTGCGACATCGCCCGAAAGCAGGCGGTGAATCGGATGAAAGGCGAGGCCGCGATCGTGGAGGTTGACGAGCTCGACGAGGGCGAAGCGCGCGGGATGGAGCGCTTCCGGCGGCAGGCCGAGCTCGCGCTTGGTCTTCTCCCAAAGCTCCTTGGCTGCCGCGAGGGAGTGGTTTCCGTCGCCGACCGCGAAGAGAAGCGGATCGGGGCTGCCGAAGCGCGCACGGAAGGCATCCGGATCGGCGAGGCGCGCGAAGGCCGCGGCAATCCCTTCCAGGAGCGGCGGGGTATCGACGCGGAACCCGGTGAGATGTCCCGCATCGGTCATGAGATCGAAGTCGTAGAGCCGCTCGAGCGAACCCTCGGCCGCGACGAGGGGCGCGAGCACCCCCTGCCGGGGATCGTCGTAGAGCACCATGATGTGGGGAAGCTCGAAGGGAGCCTCGCGCCTGATCGCCTCCCGCGGGGGGAGCCGATCGAGGATCGTTCCTTCGGTTGCGCGGATGAGGCTTCGCGATCCGGGTCGAAAATCGTAGCGCTCCAGATCGAGCGCAGCGATGAGCCCCCACCGGCACTCGGCGTGGGGGGTCGATCGCTTGACGAGGATGAAGAGGGGACCCTGCTCGGCGAGCAGGCCGCGCTCGAGGAGGCTCGTCATCGCCGGATTGATGGCAGCCGTTTTCGGCCCCTCCTCCGGGCGGCCGAGGTAGACCTCGGGGAGGATGAGCGAGAGGGTCGAGGGGGCTTCCCCGACTACCCCCTCGACGCGCTTCCAGTACTCGGGCTCGGAGGTGAACTGATCGCACGCGATGACCGCCCACCGGGAGGGATCGACCTCGGGCTTCGGGAGCAGCACGCGCGGGACGGCGATTCCGAGGGTAAGGAATCGCCTTTCGAGATCGGCGGGTATCGACACGGTGTCCTTCCTTGCGGGCAGCATAGCGGCGCCGCTCGCCCGTGGCAAGGCTGGCCCTCCGGGAGGGGGCACTTGCGCGCGGGGCGGAGCCGAGATAGCGTACATTCCATGGCTCAGAGCAAGACC
Source organism: Spirochaetales bacterium (assembly GCA_027314665.1). Classification (GTDB taxonomy): domain Bacteria; phylum Spirochaetota; class Spirochaetia; order DAHUYW01; family DAHUYW01; genus DAHUYW01. Next base: position 23,766 of record DAHVAK010000080.1, on the reverse strand, counting down.
GCCGAAGAGGCCCCCGGCATCTATCTGGATCTCTCGATGCTTCCTCCGACCCCCGGGCGGCTCATCGAGATCCTGAAGCTCGTGGGCGATTGCGGCTACGGGAGGGTTGCGCTCGACTGGGGCTCCACCTTTCCCTGGTCCCTGGACGAGCGATTCAGGTCGAGCTGCGCCTATCCGGAGGAGATGATTGCCGCGCTTGCGCGACAGTGCGCCTCCGCGGGCCTCGCGCTCATCCCAGTCGCGCCCGGGCCCGACGCCCTCGAGTTCGTCTATCGTCTGCCGGGCTACCGCCATCTCTTTCGCCTCGAAAAGGGGGGACCGCGGCTCGACCTCTCCGCGGCCGGGGGCGCGAAGCTCTACCGCGACCTGGTTGAGGATGCCCTCGAGCTGCTCGCGGAAACGCGCGAAGTCGCCTTCGCAGCGCCCCTGCCTCGCGGGCCAGGGATGGAGGAGTGGCTCGTCGAGCTTTCTGAGCGCGGGGTGCGCACCTATACCCTGCTGCGGGGAGGGCAGCCAAGCGCGGGATCTCCTACCTGGGGCGAAGGGCTGTACCTCTGCGAAGGGGGTCGCGGGACGATTCCCACCACGGAAATTTCCGCGCTCCCTTCCCGATCGCTCCTGCTCACGTTCCAGGCGCCGAGAGGATTCTCCCCTCTGCGCCGCGCGATCGAGCTCGCCCTGGACTGGGTGGTGGAGCGTGCCCCACGGCGCCGAGCGGAGGGCGAGCGGCTTGCCGCCTTCGGGCGGCAGGGGCGGGAGGCGGGCGAGGGGCTGGAGCGGCTCGTTGCCGGCGCGTGGGAGGAGATCCGCTTGATCCGGGAGGAGGTGGCGCGGGCGACCCTCTCGGATGCCGGCGGTCATGCCCTCTTCGAGGCGCGCCTGGAGCGTCTCCGTTCTGCGATCAGCGCCGCCGGACGATCTTCCGAGGAGCTTCGCGGTCTCCTTGACGGGAAGATCGAGGCCGCGCCGCTTTCGGCAGCCGTCGCCTCCCTCGTGGAGCCGCTTGAGGAGGAGCTCCACCTCCTCATCCCCCGGGTGCAACTGCTCGTGCGGCGTTCGAGTCTCTCCTAAGAGAGGCGGAGCAGCCGGGCATCTTCCGGTCACCCTTGCAATCCGCGGTGGTGAACGGTAGAATGGGCAAAACGGGACACAGCCGGGGGGCGCCGAAAGAGTTCGACTCCTCCCCATCGGTTTCTCGAAACGACTGGCGTGGGAAGATGGAGCACCATCGGGGAGTTAGCATCGGCTCTCGAGCGCCTGGGGAGCCGGCAGATCACAGAAGTGAAAGGAGCCATCCGTGAACGCTAACCCGATTCATGACTATCTCGTTCAGGCGAAAGGAGATCCCGATCCAGGCTTTCTGAGCTACCTGGCAAATCTCACCAAGGTTGCCGAGGTGGCGCCCGAGATCGCCGCTGCGATCGTGCAGGAGCTTGATGACCAACGGCACAGCCTCAAGCTCATCGCAAGCGAGAATTATTCGAGCCTCTCCTGCCAGGCCGCCATGGCGAACCTTCTCACCGACAAGTACTCGGAAGGTTATCCCGGGCACCGGTTCTACGCTGGATGCGACAACGTGGACAGGGTCGAAACGCTCGCCGCGCAGGCCGCATGCAAGCTCTTTGGCGCCGAGCACGCCTATGTCCAGCCCCACAGCGGGGCGGATGCGAACCTCATCGCGTACTGGGCGATTCTTTCCACCAGGGTGGAGACGCCGGGTCTCGAAGAGCTGGGCGAAAGCAATCCCGCGAAGCTCACCCAGGAGCAGTGGAACACCCTCAGAGGGCGGCTGGGAAACCAGCGCCTCCTTGGGCTCGACTACTATTCCGGCGGCCACCTGACCCACGGCTACCGCCACAACGTTTCGGCCCAGATGTTCGACGCCCATACCTACGGGGTCGATCCGAAGACGATGCTTCTCGACTATGACGCGATTGAGCGTCAGGCCCTCGAGTTGAAGCCCCTGATTCTCCTTGCCGGCTACAGCGCCTATCCGCGCTCGATCGACTTTCGCCGCATGCGGCAGATCGCCGACCGCGTGGGAGCGGTTCTCATGGTCGACATGGCTCATTTTGCCGGGCTCGTGGCGGGAAGAGTCTTCCGCGACGAGTCCGATCCGGTGCGATGGGCGCAGGTCGTGACGACCACCACCCACAAGACCTTGCGGGGCCCGCGCGGCGGTCTCGTCCTGTGCACGAAGGAGTTCGCCGATGCGGTCGACAAGGGATGCCCGATGGTGATCGGCGGTCCCCTTCCTCACGTCATGGCCGCCAAGGCTATCGCCCTCACCGAAGCCCTGCGACCGGACTTCGCGGACTACGCCCGTCGGATCGTGGAAAACGCTCGCGCCCTTTCAGGGGCATGTCAGGAGCAGGGCCTTACGGTGACGACGGGCGGCACGGACAACCATCTTTTCCTAGTGGACGTGGCGAGGCTGGGGCTCACCGGACGACAGGCCGAAAGTGCTCTTCGCGAGTGCGGAGTAACGCTTAACCGCAACTCCCTTCCTTTCGATGCCAACGGACCCTGGTACACGAGCGGTCTGCGCATCGGCACCCCCGCGGTGACGACCCTCGGGATGGGCGCCGAAGAGATGCGTGAGATCGGTCGAATCATCGCGCTGGTTGTTAAGAACACCCGCCCTGCCGAGGGAGAGAAGGGGGGGCAGCCAAGCAAGGCGAAGTATCAGCTTTCGCCAAGAACTCGCGAAGAGGCGAGAAGCGCGGTCGCGCGGCTGCTCGATCGCTATCCGGTGTACCCGGAGCTCGATCTTGCCTTCCTTCGCAGCGCCTTCGGTTGACGGAGCGCACGGAGAGGAGTGCATCCATGAACGCTAATGCCGAAAAGAAGCGCAGAATATCGCCACAGGTCGTGCGAATCATCATCTTCGTTGCCTTGAGTGTGCTCACCATCGGGCTGGTGCTCTTCTTCACGGTGAACAAGCAGACGGTCACGGCCCTCAAGAACTTCGATCTGGGGTACATGCTCGTGCTTTTCGGCATATGGGCGGTCGCGTTCTCGATGGATGCGGTGAGCTTCATCCTCTACACCCGAGGCACGGACGCCCACCTAAAGGTCGGCGCCTCATTCAAGGCTGCGGCCTACCGCATCTTCTTCAACCTCATAACCCCCTTCAGCTTCGGCGGTCAGCCCTTCGTCATCTACTATCTTCAGCGAGAGGGGGTGCCCCCGGGAAAGGGCTCCTCGATCGTCATGGTCAAGTTGATCATCATCTCCGGTTGGGTGCTCGCGGGGGCCGCCGCCGGCTTCATCTTCTTCCACAACCACATCACCAAGGTGACCGCCCTGAACACCCTCTTTCTCGTGACGGGGCTGCTTCAGGTGGTCTTCATCGCGCTCATCATCGTGGGGCTGTCGAAGCCGCGGGTGATGATCAAGATCATCGCGGCGATCAGCGACCTCTTTGGACGCTTTCGGCTCGTGAAGAACAAGGGGCGGCTTCGCCACCAGATTATCCACGAGGCCTACCTCGCGAAGAAGAGCTTCCAGGCCTATTTCCGAGGGCATTTCCTGTCGTTCGCCTTTGGAACCCTCGCGATCGGCATCATGTACTGCGTCGAGGTCGTGACCCTCTGGGTGATCTTTCTCGGGCTCGGGGTCGATCTGCCCTTCGCGACGGGCATCGCGATCGGCGCCCTGCTTCTCTTTCTCCTGCCGGTCCTCCCGACCCCGGGGGCTGCGGGGCTCGGCGAGGCTCTCTTCATCCTGCTCTTTGCCGGGCTCGTTCCCTACTACCTCTTGGGCATCGCAGTCGTGCTGTGGCGCTTCTTCTACAACTACCTGACGGCCATGACCGGCGCCATCTTCTCCTCCCGGCTCTTCTCGAAGATCATCGTGAAGACGGAAGGCAGCGGCGAGCATGCCTGATCGGGGGAGCGAAAGGCTGTGATTGTCGGCCTCTTCAACGATTCCTTCGAGCCGGTGATGGACGGGGTTGCGGTTTGCGTCCGCAACTATGCCGAATGGCTCACGCAGCGGGGATGCGAGGCATACGTGATCACCTCCTCGGTGCCCGACTACGTGGATACGGTGAGCTTCCCGATTCTGCGCTACAAGTCGATCCAGCTCCCCTCGATGGCGCCCTATCGAGCCGGAATTCCCGCCTTCGACGTGAACTTCACCCGGAAGGTCTACAGCATTCCCTTCGATCTCATTCATTCGCACTGTCCCTTCGTGAGCGGAAGCATCGCGCTGAAGATCGCCCGCAAGCGCAAGATTCCGATCATCACGACCTTCCACACCAAATACCGAGATGACCTGCGCAGGGCCCTCTACTTCGAAAAGACGGCGGACCTCGCGTTGAGCTTCATCCTCCGCTACTACGACGCAGTTGACTACGTCTGGGTGCCCAACGAGGCAACCGGGAGGACGCTCGAGGAGTACGGCTACGACGGCGAGATGGAGATCTTTCCCAACGGGGTCGATATGCCGGTTCCGAGCGAGGCGGAGTATCAGGCTCTGCGCGCCGTCGGTCAGGAGAGGATCGGTGTTGGCTCGGGCGAGTTCGTGTTCCTCTTCATCGGACAGCACCGCTGGGAGAAGAACGTACGGCTGATCATCGAGGCAATGAACCTCCTGAAGACTCGCGGGCTCGCATTTCGCATGGTTTTCGTGGGCTCGGGCTACGCCGACCGCGAGATGCGTCGGCTCGTCACCTCGCTCGACCTCGATGATCGCGTGATCTTTCTCGGCCAGGTGGTCAATCGCGAGGAGCTGAAGGGGCTCTACGCGCGGGCGGATCTCTTTCTCTTTCCCTCAATCTACGACAACGCCCCTCTGGTCGTTCGCGAAGCCGCCGCCTTCGGGCTGCCGTCGGTTCTCGCGCGCGGCTCCTCCGCTGCCGAGGGCATCGTCGACGGGGAGAACGGCTTTCTCAGCGACAACGAGCTCGCGAGCTTCGCGGGACGACTCGTCGAGCTCATGGGCGATCCGTCCCGTCGCGCGCGCGCCGGCAAGGGGGCGCGGGAGAGCATCTACGTGAGTTGGAGTCAGGTCGTCGACAAGGTGATCTCCCGCTACGACGAGATCATCGCACACCACCGCCACGGATAGCGCCGCTAGAAACCCCACGCCGCGTAAAACGAGACCCCGACCGATTGCAGCCGGCGGTAATCGCTGTTGGAGAAGTGGGCATTCCAGCTTGGGACGAGGTGCACTGAGAGGGGAGCCGTGGGGTTGAAGACGATCTCGGCGGCGAGCGGCACGACAATCTCCCATTCGGGGGCGCCGCCGCTGACGCCCGCCTCAACGTGCGGATAGTCCCTGAGGAGGAGCGCCGGCTCGAGGGAGAGGCGGGCGCGCAAGCGAGGGCTCGCCGCCGCCTCGAGATCGAAGAGCGCCTGCACGGCGACGAAGCTGTCGGCCGGAAGCGACAGCGCGCCCGCCGCGCCGCCGGCCCCGAGGGTCGCGAGCTCGGTGAGGAGGCTCGACTGCTGCACGAGAAGGGAGAGCCCCGCGTCGAGCACGGCCCCGTGCGGGGAGTACCAGGTGAACGAAGGTCCCCCTCCGGCCTGCCAGGCGGTTGTTCCGTCGCTTCTTCCCTCGAATCGCTCCCGCACCTTGAGGGAAAGCACCAGCTGAGGCAGGGCCGCGAGGTCCCCGCGCAGGGTCACATCCTCAGTCCAGCCCGGACTTGTTCCCAGGAGCGCCGCAACGCGCGGGGTCACCGTGACCGCCGCGGAGGCGCCTCCGAGCGAGGCGGAGAGCTGCAGCCCCGTGGAGCCGGTCGGAGTGAGAAGGGAGACGGGCGAGGGGGCGATGCCCTCGGGGCCGTAGGCGTCGGGGAGGGTGTCTACCGTCCAGGCCGGCGCGTAGGGGGCGCTCCACCAGTTGATGTTTGCGAAGAGGCTCGCGTTGAGAACGGTCAGATCCCCGATGAGCCCCCCGCTTAGCCGCGCTCCCGCAAAAAGCCCCCGGGAGGACGCTATCGGGTCGTAGGCGGCCACACCCTCGAATGCGACCGAGGTGCTCGAGCGGTCGCTCTTGGTGAGAAACTCGGAGTAGGCGACGTCGCTGAAGAGGGCGGTGGCAGCGGCGCTTGACGGGGACAGAAGAAGGCTTTCGCCGGTCGGGATGGACCCCATGTCGTAGCTTCCTGTCGCTCCGAGGCTCACCGATGCGTCGGCTGAAAGCGCTGGAGCGACTATCGCTCCGAGAGCGATCAGGAACAGAAGGGGCGGGATTGCTCGTGCTCTCATGGCATCCTCGCGTGCTTGCGGATCTCGGCTTCGATCTGGATGACTCCGAAACCGCGGTACAGAAGGCGCTCGATGAGGTTTGCGGTCTCGCCCATCCCGAGCCCACGAAGCCGCGCCCGCACGAAGAGGGGGGGAAGGGAGCGATAGCTCTCGGGGGCGAGGGAGCTTGCGAAGACGCTCTTTGCCAGTTCGGTCATCTCTTGCGAGTCAAGCGGGCCCACTTGCAGGATGGCGAGCAGGGTCTCGCAGAAGGTGAGACCGCGACCGCTCTCGCCGGCGGCGGAGAGTACGGAGGAGATGGTCTGGGGACCGACCCCGCCCTGCAGGACAAGCGAAAGCCGCTTGAGCCGCTCCTCGAAGCGCCGCCCGAAGGCAGGCGCGGCTTCCTCGCCGCCGCTTGCTTCGAGAATCCGTTTTGCCTGCAGGAGGCGTTCGGCCTCCGCGTTGAGCGCCTTTCTCAGGACCGAAGCCGAGACCGCCTTGGAGGCCCCTTCGCGCAGGACTGTCTCGAGGAGCGAGAGCGGGATCTGGTGCTCCGCAAGGAGCGAGAAGGGGGCGCTCAAGGCGTCGACCTCCCCGCGATAGGGAAGCATCGCGGGGTCAGTCGCGATGAGGGTGCGAATGGCCGAAAGGTCGTTCGGGGCGGCGAAGGCCTGAAACCCGACGCCGACCAGGACGAGGACGAGGCACATGCGCCGCGCCGACGAGGAGGCCGACGGAGGGCCTGACCGCGGGGCAATCATCGCGGTCCGAAGCCTCCGGAGAATCCGATCCCGCTATTCTGGCCTCCGCGCAGCGCCGGGCCGGGCGGGGAGAGGGGGCCTCGAACGATCGGTCGCTCGCCGATCAATCGGGGGCCTCGGAGCAGGCTCGGTCCAAACGACGGAGAGCCCCCCTTGCGCAGGACCTGCCGGACGTCGGCGGCGAGAAGGGTCGGGGAATAGCCGCTTCGCAGCGCGACGTCCGCAACTCCTGCAACCTCGACGCAGAAGAGGGCCGCCGCCTTGGCATCGACCGGAAGCTGATCAAGGCGAATCGAGCCAAGGGTAACGGACAGGGCGAGACCGGAGAGGGCGTCCTGCCGCCCCGCGGAGAGAAACGCCTCTCGAAAGTCCTCGGCCCAGCCCGACCCGAAGCGCTCGGTGAAGCGGGCGGGCAGCGCGAGCGTCGAAATGCGGTCGCGTGCCGGCTCGCCGCGCTCTTGCGTCCACGACGGCGGAACGTAGACAAACCCCAAAAAGAAGAAAAGGAGCGCGATTCCGAGCGCGCGTGCGCGTCCTTCACGAGGCATGAGTCTCGCCCATCTGTGCATCGAGCCGCCTCCTCTTCACAGCTGGAGGACCGACTTTTCGCCCCCGAAGCCGTCCCGTATCCGATAAAGGGAGGAGGGGTCCGATATCCAGGTCCGACCGTCGATGAGAAAGTTGTAGGTATAGACGTCCCCGCGGCGCAGCGGGACCGAGAGCTCCCAAACCCCTTTCACCTTGTGCATCTCCAGACTCTGGGGCTGCCAGTCGTTGAAGTCCCCGACGACGGCGACCGAGCGCGCCTGGGGGTCCGCAAGCTCGAAGCGCACGACCACCGTGTTGGGGGCTCCCTGAGAGCGCGTGGCAATCGAAAGTCCGATGACGAGGCCCAGCCCGACGAGCACCACGGCCGCGGCGGCCTGCAGCAGCCAGCGCGGCGCCCACGTCGACCTTCCTTCCGGTTCCTCTTCGTAGCCCGACCGCCTTGGCAGTCTCTCGAGCACGCGCCCCTCGAGTTCGGGCGCCGGAACCTCTATCTCGATCGCAGCTCCGGCGTCTCGTCGCATGAGCGGGAGGAGCGGGGAGATTCTCGCGTAGAGAGGCGGATCATCCGCCTCGAGGAGCTGGAGCTGGCGCAGCTCCTCCTCGCTCGGCGGCATCCCTCGTTCCCAGCGCGCGACCAGCTTCCGCAGCCCCTGCGGGGTCATGATCCGTTTCTCCTCCCTTCCGGTATACCACGTCGGGAGAATGTCGGTTGCGGTTTTTCTCGGTGTGCAGCCATCACAGCCTCCCGGCGAAGAGCCCTTTCAGGCGCCGTCGAGCGCGAAAGAGCCGCGATTTCACGTTTGGGGATGCAAGCCCGAGCAGCTGCCCGGTCTCCTCCACTGAAAGCCCGGCGAAGTAGTAGAGGACGACCGGGTCGCGAAGCCGTCGGGGAAGGAGCGAGACTCCATCCCGCACGAGGCGCAGTTGCTCGGAGCGAATCGTAAGGTCGAGCGGATCGCTCTCCGCGGGGTCGGCATAGCTCTCTTCCAGGTCGGAGACCTCCCGCTCGGAATGCGCGATTCGCGCGGCTCGGCTGCGGCGGGTGCGCAGGGTATTAAGGGCGAGGCTGTAGAGCCAGGGTAGAAAGGGGCGGTCAAGCTGAAAGGAGGCTAGGGATCGGAACGCCTTGAGGAAGATCTCCTGGGAGGCGTCGGTTGCCTCATCCCGATTGCCGAGATACCCAAAGGCGAGCCTGAGGACCGTGCGCTCGTACCTGCGTACAATGATCCCAAACCGATCACGATCTCCCGCAAGCACGGAAGCGATGATCGAACGGTCGGGAGCATCGGGGCCTTTGTCCGAAGGGATCACACCCCGAATATAGCACGCGGAAAGGCGGGCTCAGTAGTATTCGGGGGCCGGCGCGATGATCGTGAAGGAGGTCGATTTGCGCGGCTCGGCCAGCATCGGCTCGATGCTCTGCTTCCACTTGTTGTAGTGCATGGTTTCCTTGTGGGTGAGGGTTGCCTCTTCGGACTCGTAGATCTCGTAGAGAACGAACTCTTGCGGATCGGCATCGTTCTGGAGAACGTCAAAACGATAGATCCCCGGCTCCTTCAGGGAGCCGGTGTGATTTGCGATGGTTGCGGTCTTGAACTCTTCCAGGGACTCATTCTTCACCCGTACGGTAATCACTCTCGCGATCATGCTGCCTCCCTACCCCATCCCATTGTGACTATTACAACAGCAACAGCCGCAGTCGTCAACCGAGGGCACGCGACGCGGAGCTGGCGGAGAATCCGAGCTCCGCGGGGCCCGTTCCCTATTCGGAGCACCGGTCGGGCGCAGGAGTGCCGAAATCGGGGGTCTCGTCCGGCTTCCGGGGCGGCTTCAAGGGCAGAACCTGGGCCCGTGTGGTGCGGTTCGGATCGTCAAACGGCGGGGTAGGCAAGGAAGATGCGTCCGTTACGCTCGAGGGCGGCAGGCCTCTCGTTGACCTGGAAGAGGTGCTGCTCCCACGGGAAGTCGGGCTTCGACAACATCACCTGTTTCTCCTCGATCGTCGCCGAGCGCCGCGGCTCGATACGGTCATACTCGGGGCCGTCGCGGCAAAGCAGCAGCAGCCGTCGCTGTGGCGGTGGACGAAGGGGTCAGCCCGCTTCCGCACGATCGGGTATGCGAGGGACCGTGGGTCGGCTCCTCCTCGCGGGTCATCAAGCTCGGAAGCCATGCGCGTTCTCCTCAGTGGGCAGGGATTGTAACGAGAGGAGGGAAGGAGCGCAATGCGGCAAGCTCGCGTCGGGGCGAAGCCTTTCGCGGTGCGACCGAGCGCAATGCCTCGGACCTTCAACGACCCGCGCGTGCAGGTGCCGCGTGATTGTGTTGCCAGGCGCTCCGAGTCCCCTTGAACTAGAGGCCGAAATCGTGTAATGATGATGGCCTTACCATTCAGACATAGGTCCGCTTGGCAGGGCACGACTTCCGAAGGAGGAGCCCATGCGCCATGCCAAGAGTCTGACCGTCGTCCCCGAGAAACACAAGAAGCCCGGCCTCTGCTACGTCCTCGCCGACGACGGGATCGAGCTTCCGGTCATCGACATCACGCACCCCGCCTTTGCGCTCGAGCCGAGCGAGGAGGAGCTTCGCAGGGAGGTCGAGCGGGCCTTGAGCGAGCTCGAGCGCGTCGGCAGGATGCCGCCCCTCGCTCGTCGCCTGCTCCTCGCCCTGAGCCTGAAGGGCTCGCGCCTTGCCGCGGGCATCCGCAGCTCGGCGGGCACCTACCTGAGCGGGATGAGCACCTACCTCCTGAAGCTCGGCCCGGATAACCTCGGGCGCTGCTATGCCAAGAGGGTCGACCGGCGAATCGCGGCGTCCCTGCCCTGCCTATCGGTCCAACTGCGGCTGAAGGACACGGCCCGGCTGCTCGCCGACGGGCTCAAGCCGCTTCTCGCTCGCGATAGCGCTCGCCCCCTCTATCTGTTGAACCTAGGCGGGGGCTGCGCCTCCGACACCCTGAACGCTCTCGTTCTTCTGTCGCGGGAGGAGCGGAAGCTCATCGCGGCTCGTCAGGTGAGCATCGATGTGCTCGATCGGGACGAGGTCGGGCCCGCCTTCGGCGGGCGCGCCCTGTTGGCCCTTCGCGCCGAGGCAGCTCCCCTCCACGGATTGTCGGTCGCGCTTCGCCCTGTGGCCCTCGATTGGTCCGACGGCGGTCGGCTTCGCGAGCTGCTCGAGGCGGCGACCTCCGCGCGGGCCATCATCGCGGTCGCCTCCGAGGGGGGGCTCTTCGAGTACGGCTCGGACGAGGAGATCGAGGCGTGCCTTGCCCTCGTCGCGCGCTATGGTCCGGAGGATGTCGTCGTCGTGGGGTCCGTCACGAGAATCGACGGGGCCGCGAGCCTCCTGAATCGTGCCTCGCAGGCGGCGATGGTCCATCGAGGGCTTCCGTCCTTCGAGGAGCTCGCAAGGCGCTCGGGCTTTCGGGTCCACCGCCGCATCGACCGACCGCTGAGCCACAACCTCGCCCTCGCGCGGGGGTGACGGGAGGGCTTCGGGGCGTCGGGGGGAGACAGCCGAAGCCAAATTTGACAAATCAATTCATGATTACGACATTCGTAGGCGGGTCGGCGGGAGGCGCGTTGGGAGCGGCTTCGAGCGTGCGGACGCCGCCAGCGGGGAGGGGAAATGCTTGCATATCAGGCGGGAACGCCGGAGTCATCGCGACTTCGCACTTCGATTGCTTCCTACGGAGCGATCTCGGGAAGTGGACCCAAGACCAAGCGAATTGCTCCGCGCCCGGGAGCGGTGCTCGTGATCAGTCTCGCGGGCTCCTTCCGGATCGAGGGGCGTCCGGTGCCGCAGGTCGCCCTTTTCGGGCTGCAGCGAAGCTCGTTACGCCTCGAGGTCCACGAGACTCCGACCGATCGCATCCAGGTGCTCTTCCATCCTGGCGGCCTCAGCCGCTTTGCCCACCGGCAGGCTTCGGCGCTCGCAGATCGGGTGGTGCCCGTCGCCGAGACCCTGCCGAAGGCCGAGCTGGAGCGTCTCGTGGAGGAGCTCTCCTCGGCCAATCACTTCGACGAGCGGGTCGCCCTGCTCGATGGCTTCTTCGAGCGACACCTCGTCGAGCCCAGTGCGATCGAGAAGAGGATCGATTCGCTCGCGAGGAGGCTCTGCGAGGATCCCGAGGCTTCGCTCGACGTACTCGTTCGGGAGGTTCCCGCGGGGCGCCGACAAATCGAGCGACTCTTTGCCGGCCGGATCGGAGTGAGCCCCACGACCTTCGCTCGCCTTGCGCGCTTCGATCATGCGAAGCGGGGCATCCTCGCGCGGGAGGAGCGCACCCTCACCGAGATAGGTCTCGCCGCGGGTTACTATGACCAGGCCCACTTCGGGCGCGAGTTCCGCCGACTCGCGGCGATGACGCCGAGCTCCTTCACCGCCTGCGCGAGCGCGGAGCCGGCCGCGGGGGAGACGGGGGCTCGCCTCCGGGCGACCGGGCCGTCGGAGTCGCTCCGGTAGCCGGCCGGCCGCCTCGTGGGCTCTCGCGCGTTTTGCCTCAGGATGTCGCGCGCGTACAATCCAAACCGTTCGCGAAGCCCTATCTTCTCGATCGTCAGCACAATTGGAGGAATCGAGATGGAATTGGGGTTGAACGGAAAGAGGGTTCTCGTGACGGGGGGAAGCGCCGCCACCGAGGGGAGACGAGGGTAGGGAGATGCAGCTCATCATCGGCGGCATGGGTTTCGTCGGGCTGCACACTGCGCGGGCCCTGCTCGATCTCGGGCAGGAGTGCGTGCTCACGCGATACCGCATTGTCCGGGAGCCGAGCTTCATCAAGGGCGAGATCGGCAGGCGTCTGTTCGTCGAGCAGGTGGATGCGGGCGATCTTGAGTCGCTCCGCGAGCTCGGTCGGCGGAGACGGATCACGGGGATCATCTACCTGGCGAACGGGGCGGTTCGGGGCGATGGTTATCCCGAGGCCCTCCAGAGGCTCTTCAACCTGCTTGCAGTGGCGGCGGAGTGGAAGGTCGCTCGGATCGCCCTCGCAAGCACCATCGGAGTCTACGCCGGCGTCGCGTCCGACGGGCCGCTGCGTGAGGAGCTTCCCCTCCCGATGGCGGCCTTTCATCCAATACCGAGCTTCATGAAGATCTCCGAGCTTCTCGCGCCGACCGTTGCGAGCGGCTCGGACGTGGAGGTCATCCACTTCCGCTACGGCGCCTGGGGACCCCTGTCCCACCATCCGCCGAGCCCCATGAACATCCCCGTCCAGATGGTTCGCGCCGCCGTTGTGGGGGTACGGCTCGACTTTTCGGCTCCTCAGTCTCGCGCCTTCGCGGAGGACGGAGCGGACTACTGCTACGTGAGGGATTGCGGGCGAGCCATCGCAAGGCTTCAGATCGCGACGAAGCTCAACCATGCGGTCTACAACATCGGCATGGGGCGGGCGGTTACGAACCGGGAGTTCGCCGCGGCGGTTCGGGCGGTAATCCCGGGGGCAGAGGTCGAGCCTCCGGCAGGGTTCGATCCGAGGGGGCCGAGAAGGACGATCGAGCTCGACCTGTCGCGCATCCGCGCGGATGCGGGCTACGAGCCTGAGTACGACCTCGAGCGCGGAGTCGCCGATTACGTCGCCTGGCTGCGGGCGGGAAACGAAGAATAGGATATACTCTATCGAGACGAATCACCTCCCAGTTCCTTCCCGGGCGTGGGTTCGCTGAAGAAGAGCGCCGTTCGGGGGCCGAAGCTTTCCGCCTGCACGCGCGGCCGCTCCCCACCCGAGCGCGGCGCCGGCCCCGGCGGCTGGGGCAGATGAGCACGCAGGATCACGGCGAAGGAGGCAATGATGTCCAGCATAGGCAACCGCATCATGGTCTCGATCGCCTGCCTCGCGATGGCAGGCTGTAGCTCGTGGGATCTTCCCGTCCACCAGGACTCAGTCGTGATGGGGGAGGAGGGAGGCTCCGGGAGAGTCGCGGTCGTCTATCACCCCGGCGGCTCGGGCTTTCCCAAGCGCACGGTGGCGAGACTGGGAAGGGAGCTGGTCCGGCGTGGCTACGTCGTCACGGTGAACACCGCAAGTCCTGATCTTCCCCTTGACACGAAGAGCTACGATGCGCTCGTTCTCGTCTCGCCGGTTTATGGCGGGGAGATCCGCCCGCCGGTCGACCAGTTCGTGTCGACGCACGCCCCCTTTTCGGTCCCCGTTTTCGTCGTGCTCACCGGGATGTTCGCGAAGGGGTTCTATGAGAGTCATGACCTCCCCATGCTCACCAAGCGCCTCAGCCAGGCCGGAGTCATGCTGACCGCGGCGGTCAAGGTGGGGACGACCAGGCTTCCGGGCTACAACATGGCGAGGATTCGCTCGCTGTGCGATTCCATCGATGCGACCCTCGCTTCAGATTAAGGGGCTGGGCGTGCGATTCACACTCGCGGATGGGGTGAGCCTCTCGCGCCTTCTCCTCCTTGTCCCCTGGGTAGGGCTCTACGCGGCCGGAAGCGGGCTGGCCCTTGCGGTGATGGCCGCAATCGTCGCGACTGACCTCGTGGATGGCCCGCTCGCCCGCCGTCTGCATACGGAAGGTCCGCGGGGTCGGCTCCTGGACGCCGGGTGCGACGCCGCGGTGGTCGTCACGGCGGGGCTCGCTGCCGGCGTGAGCGACGCCCGTTATCTCCTCCTCCCAGGGCTCGCGGTCGTCTGCGTCGCCTCCTGGTTTGGCGGCGGCGCTAGGGCCGGCTGCGTCCGCTACACGCGATTGGGGCGGCATGACGGGGCCGCCTGCTACATGCTCCTCCTCTTCATGAGCGCCGGCCCCCTCCTCCCGCTCAGGCCAGGCCTTCGCTGGACGCTGGAGTGGGTCGCTCTGTGCGGGTTGGGGCTCCTCCTCGGAGCCTCCACGGCCGAGAATCTCCTTGCGACTGAGGTTCGGGCCAGGCGGGCCGGAGAGAGACGGCGAGTGGGGAGCGACATGGGCGGCGACCCATCTTGACGGCGCACGAAAAGGTGTATATACTCCTAACTATGGATCCGGACGGGAAGGGAAAGAGAGCTCCACGGGGCAAGGAATATCCGGAAGTCTGCGTCTCCTTCAATCTCCGCAGGGCCTCGCGGGCGGTCACCGCGCTGTACAACGAGCGCCTCGCCTCGAGCGGGATTCGCACCACGCAGCTACCCATCCTGGTTGCCCTCGACCAGGGGGGGCCGATGCCGCTCACGCGGCTCGCGCGCCTTCTCGAGATGGACCGCACGACCCTCACGAGGAACTGGCGCCCCCTCGAGCGTCAAGGCTTCACCGCGGAGAGCCCCGGGGCGGACCGCCGGAGCCGTCTCTTGACGATCACCGAGAAGGGGAGGCGGACCCTGGGAAGGGCCCTTGCACTTTGGGAGGAGGCGCAGGCGCAGTTCATCCGGGCGATGGGGGAGGGGGATTTCCGCGTGCTCCTTGCGAAGCTCGCAGCGGTTCGTCGTGCGGCGGGACGCGGGTAGGTCCTCTTTTTTTGCCAATAAAGTGTATATACACCTAAGTCTGAAGGAGCAGAAGAATGAGAAGGCGGCTGGAATACCGGTGGATCGTCGTCATTGTGGTGGTCTTCAATTCGTTCATGCAGTACATGGACTCGACCATTGTCAACGTCGGCCTTCCGACCATCGGAGGCTTCTTTCGTGCTTCTTCGACCACGATGGGGTGGACCGTTACGGGCTATCTGTTGAGCCTGGCCATGCTTATCCCCCTGAGTGGATGGATGGGAGACCGCATCGGGACGAAGGGCACCTTTCTTCTTGGCTTGGTGACCTTCGCCCTCGGCTCGGGCCTGTGCGCGACCTCGTGGAGCGCCGAAACGCTCATCCTCTTTCGGGTCCTTCAGGGAGCGGGGGCCGGGCTCCTCACCCCTGTTGGGACCACGATGCTCTATCGAGTCTTTCCGCCCGAGGAACGTGCGAAGGTTACCGCCCTCATCGCCGTTCCCACGGTCATCGCACCCGCCCTCGGCCCGGTCGTTGGCGGGTACCTCGTGCAGTATGTCGGTTGGACCTGGATCTTTTTGGTGAACCTCCCCTTCGCCATCCTCGGGATCCTCATGGCAGGGATCGGCCTGAGAGAGGATGTCCAAAACCGAGAGGGCCGCTTTGACGCGGTTGGCTTCTTGACGGGAAGCGCGGGAGTCGGCGCCGTGATCTACGCCCTCCAGGAGGTGGGGTTGCGGGGGCTCGGGGATGACTCGGTAGGGCTCGCTGCGGGGGCCGGAGCGGTGCTCCTCGCGCTCTTCGTGGCCCGCGAGCTTACGACTCGCGAGCCGATGGTTGCCTTGCGGCTCTTCGCCGACCGCCTCTTTGCGGCGGGGACGATTGCGATGTTCTTCGTTCAGGCCCTCTTCGTCGGAGGCATTTTTCTCTTGCCCTTCCTGCTGCAGTCCGAAAAGGGGCTGTCGCCCTTCCATTCGGGGCTCGTTGCCTTTCCCGTGGCGATTGGGGTCGGGATGGCGGTTCCCCTCGCGGCGCGCTGGTATCGCCGAGTCGGCCCGCGGAGACTTCTGCTTGCGAGCATGTTCCTGTCGATGCTTTCTTCGCTCGGTTTCGTCCTGGTGAGCGCGGGCACAAGCGAGTGGGGGATACGCCTGCTCCTTTTGCCACGCGGCTGGGCGTTTGGGATCGCGTTGGTCGCTCTGGGCGCCGCCGCCTACGCTCGCCTCGCTCCCGAGCAGTTGGGACGCGCTACGTCCTTGTTCGGCACTGTCGGACAGCTCGGCGCGGGCGCAGGGGTTGCCTTCCTTGCCACGGCCCTGGCCTCGCGGATGGCGGCGCACCACGCGGCGGCGGGAAACCCGCAGACGGTCGCGGGAGCCTGGGAAGCCTTCCACGAGACCTTTGCAGTCTCGGCTCTCCTTGCCCTCCTGGGGATGGGCGCTGCACTCCTCGTCAGCGACCGACTAGCGGCGGCGAGCATGAGGCAAGGCGCGAGCAGCACAAAGTGAAGGTCGTCCCAGCGGGCGAAGCGCCGCCCCTTCTTGCGTTCGGCGCAATTTGTCGCTAATCTACTCGCAACAGTCATAGAACCGGAGGAGACCGATGAAAATCCCTCTTCGAAGCCTGACAACAACCGAGGGTCGCCGCATGGCGGGAGCGCGGGCGCTTTGGCGGGCGGTGGGCATGCAGGAGAGCGGCTTCGGCAAGCCGATCATCGCCGTCGCCAACTCCTTCACCCAGATGGTGCCCGGCCACGCCCACCTTCACGACATCGGACAATACGTGAAGTCGGTGATCGACTCGGAGGGCTGCTTCGGAGTGGAGTTCAACACGATCGCGGTCGACGACGGAATCGCCATGGGGCACGACGGGATGCTCTACTCGCTTCCCTCACGGGACCTCATCGCGGACAGCGTCGAGTACATGTGCAACGCCCACAAGGTGGACGCCCTCGTGTGCATCTCCAACTGCGACAAGATCACCCCCGGGATGCTCATGGCGGCGATGCGCCTGAACATCCCCACTATCTTCGTCTCGGGCGGGCCGATGGAGGCCGGCGTGGTCGGAAGCAAGAAGTACGACCTCGTCGATGCCATGGTCATGAGCGCCGACGCGGCGGTCTCCGACGAGGAGGTGCTCGCCCTCGAGCGGGCCGCCTGCCCGACCTGCGGGAGCTGCTCGGGGATGTTCACGGCGAACTCGATGAACTGCCTGAACGAGGCCCTCGGTCTCGCCCTTCCCGGCAACGGCACGGTGGTTGCCACTCATGCGAACCGCAAGCGCCTCTTCGAGCGGGCTGCTCGCCAGATCGTGCGCAACGCCCGCCGCTACTACGACGAGGGGGATACGAGCGTGCTCCCCCGCGGGATCGCGACCAAGGCCGCCTTCCTGAACGCCATGGCTCTCGACATCGCGATGGGAGGCTCGACGAACACCGTGCTCCACCTCCTCGCCATCGCGCACGAGGGCGAGGTCGATTTCACCATGAAGGACATCGACGCCCTCTCTAAGCGCATCCCCTGCCTCTGCAAGGTGGCCCCGAGCTCGGCCTACCACGTCGAGGACGTGAATCGGGCGGGCGGGATCCTCTCCATCATGGGCGAGCTCGAGCGCATCGCGGCGATCGACACGAGCGTGCGCCGCGCCGACGGTCTGAGCCTGAAGGAGGCGATCGACCAGCACGACATCCGCCGCCCGAGCGCCACCGAGGAGGCGATCGAGCTTTTCCGCAGCGCCCCGGCCGGAAAGCGCAACCTCGTCATGGCCTCGCAGGCGAGCAGCTTCCGCGAGCTCGACACGGATCGGGAGGGCGGCTGCATCCGCGACTTCGAGCACGCCTACTACAAGGATGGCGGGCTTGCGGTCCTCTATGGCAATATCGCCGAGAGCGGGAGTATCGTGAAAACCGCCGGGGTTGACCCCTCGATCTACCACTTCGTGGGAACCGCGCGGGTCTTCTCCTCGCAGGATGAGGCGAGCGAAGGGATCCTCGGCGGGAAGGTGAGGGCGGGGGACGTCGTCGTCATCCGCTACGAGGGGCCGAAGGGCGGGCCGGGGATGCAGGAGATGCTCTATCCGACCTCCTACATCAAGGCCATGCACCTCGGCAAAGAGTGCGCCCTCATCACCGACGGGCGCTTCTCCGGCGGAACCTCGGGCCTCTCGATCTGCCACATCTCTCCGGAGGCCGCCGCCGGCGGCGCCCTTGCGCTCATCGAGGACGGGGACACCATCGAGATCGACATCCCCAATCGGGCCATGAACCTGAAGATCACCGGCGAGGAGCTCGTCGCGCGAAGGCGTCGGGAAGAGGCGAAGGGAAAGCTCGCCTTCAGGCCGCCTGCGCGTGCGCGGGCGGTGAGCCCGGCCCTTCGGCTCTACGCGATACACGTAACCTCCGCGGATCGTGGGGCGGTCCGCGAGATCCCCGAGGAGGGGTAGGAAGGGCCTGCGCCGGGGACGATAGCTCCCCGGCGGCAGTCCCCCGCGAGGGCGGTGCTATCGGGCGAAGGCCTTCTCGATGACCTCCTCCATGCTCTCGACCGGGTGGAAGGTGATTCCCTTCTTGACGTGATCGGGGATCTCTTCGAGATCCTTGAGATTCTCCTTCGGCATGAGGATGGTCTTGATCCCGTGGCGACGGGCCGCGATCGTCTTTTCCTTCAGGCCGCCGATGGGAAGGACGTTTCCGGCTAGCGAGAGCTCGCCGGTCATCGCGAGATTGGGGCGGAGGGTCTTGCCGGTTACGAGCGAGAGCAGGCAGCAGGCCATGGTGATCCCGGCCGATGGGCCGTCCTTCGGAGTGGCCCCGGCGGGGATGTGGAGGTGGATCTGGTTCTCCTCGAAGAAGGAGCGGTCGACCTTGAAGCGGTCCGAGATGTGGCGGACATAGGTGTAGGCGATGCTCGCCGACTCCTGCATCACCTGCCCCATCTGCCCGGTCAGCTTGAAGCCCTCCTTGCCGGGGTTCGAGACGGCCTCGATGAGGAGGGTGTCGCCTCCGAAGCTCGTATAGGCGAGTCCGATCGCCATGCCCGGCTTCAGCTTCCAGCGTGTTTCCCCGTCGCGGAAGACGGGCTGGCCAAGGTACTCCTCGAGGTTCTCCGGCGCCAGGGCGATCCCGACCTTAAGGTTTCCGAGTACCACCTTCATGGCAACCTTGCGGTGTATCCGATCGAGGGCCTTCTCGTAGCTGCGCATCCCCGCGTCGCGCGAGTAGCCTGCGGCGATGGCCTGGAGGGTGCCCTTGGGGTATCTCACCCGATTCTTCGCAAGCCCGCTGCGCTCAAGCGACTTCGGGATGAGATAACGCTGGGCGATGGCGATCTTCTCTTCGTCTATGTATCCGGAGAGGCGGATCACCTCCATGCGGTCGAGAAGCGGCTGAGGGATGGTCTCGGTGGTGTTCGCCGTGGCTATGAACAGGACGTGCGAGATATCGAAGGGCAGGTCGAGATAGTGGTCGCGGAAAGAGACGTTCTGCTCGGGGTCGAGAACCTCGAGGAGCGCTGATGAAGGGTCGCCCTGGAAGGAGACTCCCATCTTGTCGATCTCGTCGATCATGAAGACCGGGTCCTTTGCCTTGACGATCTTCAAGCCTTGGATGATCTTGCCCGACATCGCGCCCACGTAGGTGCGGCGATGGCCCTTGATCTCCGCCTCGTCGCGCATCCCTCCGACCGAGAATCGGAAGAACTTCTTGCCGAGAGCGCTTGCGATCGAGCGCCCGATCGAAGTCTTGCCCACCCCGGGCGGGCCGACGAAGCAGAGGATCGAGCCCTTGGTGTCCTTGCGAAGCTTGCGCACCGCGAGAAACTCCAGGATCCGCTCCTTGACGTCCTCGAGGCCGTAGTGATCCGCATCGAGGACCTTTCGCGCGCGCTCGAGGTCGAGGCTCTCCGGCTCGGGATCCCTCCAAGGAAGCGAGACGATCGTGTCGAGGTAGTTGCGAGTGACGATGAACTCGGAGGAGTTCGGGTCCATGAGCGCGAATTTCTCCAGCTCCTGCTCGACCTGCTCCTTTGCCTCTCCGGTGAGCGCAAGCTTCTCGATCTGCTCCTTGAAGCGCAGGTACTCCCCCGACTTGGAATCGACGGGCATCCCGAGCTCCTGCCTGATCGCCTTCAGCTCCTCTTTGAGGAAGTACTCGCGCTGGCTCTTCTCGATCTTGTCGTTGATCTGGGTCTGGATCTTTTTCTGGATGCGCAGGAGCTCCTGCTCGCGCTTGATGAAGACCAGCACCTGCTCCATCCTCTCGCGTATGTTCAGGGTCTCGAGGATCTTCTGCTGGGCGTGGCGGTCGACGTTGAGGATCGAGGTGATGAAGTCCGCGATCTTTCCCGGCTGGTCGATGTTGACCATGTTCAGGCGCATCTCCTCGGAGAAGAGGGGGTTGTTCTCGGAGATCTGCTTCATCTCCGAGATGAGGGAGCGGGTGAGGGCGGTCGCCTCGTCGGTGTCGGCGCCCGCGTCATCGAGGAACTCCACCGCCGCGGTGATCGGCGTCTCCTCCTTGAGGAACTTCTTGACGTGGAAGCGCTTTAGGGTCGAGATGAAGATGTTCATCCCGCCATCGGGCAGGTTGATCTTGCGCACGATCTTGGCGATGGTCCCCACCGTGTAGAGGTCGTCGGCCTTGGAGACCTCGGCCTCTTCGCGCCGGACGAGGAGCAGCCCGATCATGGCGTCGCCCTGGAGGGCAAGCTCGACGACCTGGATGTCCTGCGGGGAGCCGATCATCATCGGGATGAAGATCCCGGGGAAGATCGGTCTGCCCTGCAGCGGCATGATGATGACCTTGTTCGGGAGGATCAGGTGCGCAGGTATTATTTCTTTCTCTGATTCTGCCATTGACGTCCCTCGAGATTGGAGTATTCGATCGGTGGAGATTCTTCCCGGCACCGATGCTGCGGCCGGGTCGCCCGTAAGAAATTACTAGGAATCGACCGAAAATGCAACCGAGCGTGCGCGACCCGGTCGGGAGCGACGGCCCTACCAAATCCCCTCGATTTGCTGATATCATGCACCCATATGAGCCGTAATCTCAAGGGAGAGGTGATCGTGCTGAAGAGCACCCGGCTCCAGGAGTTTCACAAACTCGTCCATCTGCTGTCGCCGACCATTGGGGTGATCCAGGCCATCGCTCACGGGGCCTACAAGGGCAAGGGGAAGCTGGGCGCGACCACCGAGCTCTTCACCTGCTCGACCGCCTACCTCTACTACGACCCGGTGAAAAAGAGCTACAAGATCACCGAAATGGAGCCGCTCTCCTTCTTCGATTCGATCCGGACGGATCTCACCCGCTTCTACACGGCATCTCTCATGGCGGAGGTGGTCCTGAAGTCCTATGGAGGCGGGGAGGGCTACGATCAGGTCTATCGACTGCTGAAGGATTCGCTTACGGTGCTCGACTCCGCGGCTCCCCCCGAGAGGGTTGAGATCCAGTATCTGTGGAGGCTCGTGGGGCTGCTCGGCTTCAGGCCGAACACCGAGAGCTGCAGCTCGTGCGGGCGGAGCTTCCCGGGGGGGGCGCGCTACCGCCGTGGAGGAGAGGAGCTTCTCTGCGAGGAGTGCGCCGAAAGCCTCTCCGAGGGAATCGAGGAGGAGTCGGTGGCGCTCTCCGCAGGCAGCCTGCGCTACCTCGCCCACACCGAAGCCCTCTCCCTGCGCGAGTCCGCCGCGATCGGTCTCGAGCGCCGCTCGGAGCTTGACCTCCTTGCCTTTCTCCATGGGCTCATCCAGGAGATCGTCGAGGCTCCGCTCTTGAGCCTCCAGGCCGGCCCGGCCTCTCTCGGGAAGGGGGCGCCCCGTCGTTCGCGGATGGAAGGGCGCCCGGCGCAAACTCCCCCGCGCGTCCGCACGGAGGCCTCAGGCACTCGGGGGGAGCCTGAGGGCGGACCCTCACCGGAGTGAGGCGAGCTGCGATGAGAGCCTTCTTCGCCTTTCCGATCCCCGAGGAGATTCGCGAGCGCCTGTGGCAGGCGCTCGAGCCGCTGCGCCGCTCGGGGCGCGGAGTCTCCTGGGTGGGGGCCGGGCAGCTCCATGTTACCCTGGTCTTTCTCGGCGAGCTCGACGAGTCGGGGGTCAGCCGCGCGCTCGAGCTCATCCACCACCCCACGCTCTCGGGGGTGCCCTTTTCGGTGGAGCTGGGGGGGCTTGGGCGTTTCCCCGAGCGGGGAAGCCCGCGGGTGATCTTCGCTCGCCTCGCCCAAGGGGCGGAGGAGTGCCGCGCCTTCCATCGCAGGCTTGCCCCGCTCACCGAGGGCCTCGTCGCCCCGGAACGGCGCCCCTACACCCCCCATGTGACCCTCGGGCGCGTAAAGAGCCCGGGTGAGCTTCCCGATCTCGAGTCCTACGACGGGGCGGGGGCGCGCTTTGCGGTCGAGCGCTGCGTGCTTTTCGAGTCCATCCTCCGTCGGGAGGGAGCCGTCTACCGCGAGGTGGGCGCGATCGATTTCATACGATAGGATGGAGCACCATGACGTGGCATAAGAAGGAGATCGATTCCACCCAGGTCAAAGAGATTGCCGCCCGCTTCGGGGTCGATCTTCTCACCGCGACAATCCTCTCCCGCAGAGGGATCACGACGCCGGAGGAGGTTCGCTTCTACCTGGAGAAGGACCTTCGCATCGCGCACAATCCCTTCCTCTTCAGCGCAATGGAGGACGCGGTCGACCGCATCCTCGCGGCAATCGAGGATGGCGAAAAGATCAAGATCTTCGGAGACCGAGACGTCGACGGGATCACCTCGACGGTCCTCATGTACACGACTCTCGAAGAGCTGGGGGCGGACGTCGACTGGGCGCTTCCCAACGGGGATGATCCCTACGGGCTCACCATCCGAGCGGTCGATTTGTTTGTCGAGCAGGGAGAGGGGAATCTCCTCATCACGGTCGACTGCGGAATCTCAAACGCGCGCGAGATCGCCCATGCGGCCGAGCGGGGAATGGAAACGATCGTCGTGGACCACCACAACCCGCCGGAGGGGCTCCCGGAAGCGGTTGCGGTCATCGACCCCAAGCTTCCGGACTGCGGCTACCCCTTCCGCGATCTCGCCGGCTGCGGGGTCGTCTCGAAGGTGGTGTGGGCCCTGCGCTTCGCGCAGAGCGAGCTGTACAAACAGACCTTCTGCCTCATGAACGTGCGCCCGGGCAACGGGACCTTCGTCATCGAGGCGGTGAAGCTCCGCAACCTCGTCGTGGTCGATCGAATTGCCGAGAACCTCGCTCCGGGACTGGTGCGCATCGAGCAGACGCGGCTCGTGGATTTCTTCGCCGGCTGCGAGATCCTGGTCTATGACGCTCCCCCGCAGGCGCGGATGCTGCGCGAGCTCTTCGGACCGAGCGTCGAGTTCGGCCTCTCCGACACGGCCCCTCAATTGGCCGCGGCGCTGCCCGAGGTGGCGGGCAAGAGCCTCCTGAAGATCCGCGAGCAGCAGCGGGGCTCCGGCTACAACGACCCAACCTTGAGCGAGCTTGATCTCTTCGTGGAGCTCTATGTTGCGGCGGTGCACGTCCGCAGCCCTGGGCTCTTCGCGGACTTCAGGCCCATTCTCGACCTGGTTGCCCTCGGAACCCTCGCGGATCTCATGCCGCTGCGCAACGAGAACCGCGTCCTTGTGCGCAACGGAATGGAGGTCCTCAACTCGACCGAGCGCGAAGGGCTGCGCGAGCTGATCTCGATGCAGAATCTCCTCGGCAAACGCCTTTCCACCACCGACGTGGGATGGCAGATTTCCCCGGTGATCAACGCTTCGGGAAGAATGGGTGTCCCGGGAAAGGCCGCCGAGCTCCTTCTGACGAACGATCCGGCTCGAAGGAGAGAGCTTGCCGAGGTGGTGACCGGTCTC
>DAHVAK010000069.1 GCA_027314665.1 Spirochaetales bacterium | reverse complement strand
CGCCTGCGGCGAGGGCGACCACCGTGAGTCCGACCCCGATCTCGAGGACCTCGTGGAGCTTCTCCTCCTCCTGCGGGAAGGGGTCGACCACGATCACGGCCTCACCCTTGCGCATCACCTCCTCGATCCCGTGGACCGCGTAGGTGCCCTCCAGGTAGTCCGACCGCTTGTGGGTGATCTCGTTGGTCTTGAGGGTCAGCTCTTCGGCGACCCCGTTGTTCCGTCCCGCCCAGTAGAGGGTCTCCGCTTTCGTCAGGGCATCGACGATCTCTCCGGGGATGGGCGCCTCCATCGCCTGCCGGAGGAGCTCGCCGAGGAGCATGAGGTCGGGCATCGGCGCTCCGTGACGCTTTCGCAGGAGCAGGTCGTAGAAGAGGGCCTGCTCGACGACGCTCTTGGTGGCGGCCACCGCGGCTTCCGTACCGCAGGAGAGCAGGTAGGCGCCGTCCGCCTCGGTGTGGATCGGCGTGCCCGGGTTTGCGATCACCCCGCAGATCCCCCGGTTCCCCTCCGCCTTCAGCTTGCGAATGAGGCGCACCCCCTCCTTCGTCTTGCCGGAGTTGGATGCGACGAAGACGCTCGCATCGCCTAGGGAATACTCCAGGGCCTGGGTCGCGGCCTCCGTACCATAGCAGCCCTCGTAGGCGTAGCGCATCGCGTCGGAGAGGGCCTTCTTCGCCGGAAAGATGCGCGAGGAGCCTTCGCCGGTGAAGAGCACTCGCGGCCTGTTCAAGAATCCATCCAAGGCGAAGATCGCCTCCGTCTTGAGATTCTGTACGACGCTTGCCGTCTCGAGCATCTCGCGCACCAGCGCGAAACGCGCATACCTTGGATCGCTCAGATTCATCTCGTTCCTCCCTTCTTGGGGTGACGAAGCACCGGATACTCAGGAAGCTCGCCGACGAGCGGTCGCGCGTAGTCCAGAAAGGCCGGGGTGACGAAGCTCCCCGAGGCGGCGATGAAGGCATCCGGAAGCGGCTTCGCGCGCTCGGCAACCTCGCGGAGCGGAACGCTCCCGTAGCTCACGGCGTAGGGTCCCGAACCGCCGCGCAGGATCGTCGCCATCACCCCGCTCTCGCCCTTCTCGGCGAGCTCCACCGCCTTGCGACCGCAGGCGTAGGCCTCTTCGAGATCGCTAGCGCTCGCCCGGTCGATGGCGCACATCGACAGAGACTCGGTGATCTGAAACTCTCCGCGAAAGCCCGTCTCCTGCGCGATGAGGCGATGGAGGGCGACCGCGGCGCTCGTTCCCCCCATTGCACCGAACTCGATGTTCGCGAATCGGTCCTGGGAGGTCGAGGCGGACACCGGCGAGCCGTCCTGCCAGACGACGCCCTCCCCGCAGACGATCGAGGCCCATCCGTAGGCGTCGATGCAGGCGCGCACCTCCTCCACGACCCGCGTGCGGGAAAGCGGACGCTCCGGGAGATAGATGAGGTGCGGAGCCTCCTCCTCCCTCCTCTTGGCGAGGGCGGCCGCCGCCGGAAGCCAGCCGACGTTGCGCCCGACGGTCTGATGAATGACGAACCGGTCGACCCTCTGCATGTCGTCGGCGAGACGCCCAGTCTGCTGAACCGAGAGGGCCACGTAGCGGGCGGCCGAGCCGTAGCCCGGGGTGTGGTCGGTGCCGTGCAGATCGTTGTCGACGGTCTTTGGGACGCCGATTCCGGAAAGCTCGTAGCCCTGGCCGCGGCAATAGGCCTCGATGCGGTGGACGGTGTCCATCGTGTCGTTTCCTCCGATCAGAAAGAGGTAGCGAATTTCGTGGCGCTTCAGGAGCTCGAGGACTCGCGGCAGATCTTCTTCGACCAGCTTGTAGCGGCAGGAGCCGAGGGCCGAGGAGGGGGTACGGCGGAGGGCTTCGATGACCGCGGGGCTCTCCTTGCCCAGATCCTCGATCTCGCCTTGGAGGAATCCCTCGATCCCCCAGCGCATCCCATAAACCTCGCCGATCCTCGGCGAGGAGAGGGCTCCTTGGATGACTCCGCAGAGGCTCGAGTTGATGACAGCGGTCGGTCCGCCCGACTGGCCTACTACTGCATTTCCCTTCATCTCATGCCTTCCTCTCTACTCCCTACCGGCTAGTCCAGCGCGCTGCGCAGATGCAGCCGAATGGCCTGGAGTGATGCTCCGAGAATCGGAAGCTCGGGGTTCTCGACGAGCTCGATCGCTCGGGCGGTCGTGGCCGACAGGGCGCGGATTACCCCCTGCACCCTGCGCAGGGTCGTCGCGTCGAACTCCCCGGTAATGAAAATCGCCTCGGTGTCGAGCAGGGAGGCGACGAAGAGGATCACCCGCTCGAGCGTGGATTCGAACCGGCCCGTCCGGGCCTCCTTGAGGATCTCGCCGGCGGCGCCGGTTGCGCCGCGGTAGAGCACCCCGTCGATGATGATGCCCGCGCCGATGGTGAACGGCCGCATCGGCACGTGGAGGTGAACGAGGTTGCGGAAGCGTCGCCGCTGGAAGATGTGGTCGTAGTAGGCCGCGCAGTTTGCGTCGTTCTCCACGACGAGGGACAGCTCCGGGGCCGCGTCCCGAAGGCGCTCGACGAAACGAGGGATGGAGTGGGTGAAGTAGGTCGACTCGAGGAGATTTCCGGAGAGGTCTACCACCGAGGTCACCGCGACTCCCGTGCCGCGGTAGGTCGGGTGGCTGTCTCGGTCGGTGCGAATCGCAGCGACGACGCGATCAAGGATTCCGTCGTCGGAAAGCCCGCGGGTGATGATCTCCCGCCGCTCCACGATGTGCCCGGTGAAATCGGTGAGGCAAGAGAGGACGCCGTCATTCTTCACGACGATCCCGCCGACGAGCCCGTAGTCCGGACGCAGGGCGAGAAGATCCGCCTTCTTGCCCCCCGCGGGACCGGAGTCCCCCTTGCCGGTGGCGTGAACGATCCCGCGGGCCTTGAAGGCGCGAACGATGTAGGAGACGGTCGAGGTCTGGAGCCCCGTGCGCGCCGAGATCTCCGCCTGCGATATCGCGGGGAGGGACTGGAGGAGGTCCAGGATCGTCTCCTGGTTCTGGTGCTTCTGGTCTCGTTGATTCATCTTTGCCAGTTCACTCGACGGATGAGCTAACTTGATTATGGGGAGGGTTCCGTGGGCTGTCAAGGCCTCGGAGCTCTCCTGCCGAGGCGTCGCGGGAGCCGCCTCCGCGCAGGTCCTCGGGTGCTTGCCGCCGCGCCGGCGAGGGGGTATAAGGGGATGCGTGAGATCACTCATTGTTCCCCGCCTCGCTACGGCTCACCGAGAGTCGTGGCTCTCGCTGACGCAGGCGTTCGATCGATCCTGCGCGGGCGATCTCCTTACCGAGAGCCCGTGGAGCGATTTTCCCTACCACCCGTCGGTCCGCTTTGCGATCGCCCACGATGATGCGGCGATCTACCTCCGCTTCTCGGTGCGGGAACAGGCGGTTCTTGCCCGATGGACCCACACCAACGATCCGGTGAGCGAGGACAGCTGCGTCGAGCTCTTCCTCGCGCCGGGTCCGGACGAGCGCTACTACAACTTCGAGTTCAACTGCATCGGGACCTGCCTCGCGGCGGTCGGGCACGAGCGCAACGGGCGCGAGATCCTTCCTGCCGCGAAGATCGATCTGATCCGGCGAAGGGCGACGCTCGGAAGCGAGCCGATTCCCGTCGAGCGCAAGGGGGACATCCGATGGGAGCTTTTCGCCGCTATTCCCGTCTCGCTCTTTGTCCGCAATTTCCCGAAGACCTTGAACGGGCGGCGGATGAAGGCCAACCTCTACAAGTGCGGAGATCGGCTCGAGGTCCCGCACTACTTGAGCTGGAATCGCGTGGAGAGCCCCCGACCGGACTACCATCGGCCCGAGTTCTTTGGAGAGCTCCTTTTCGCCTGATGCGTAGAAGTGACACGCTCACTGTGTCATTTTCTCAAGATGTGTCAAAAGAACCCAATTCGCGCGCGAGGTTCGAACGGGCAGCGCGCACGGGTGCTGAGATAAAGCCTTTTGGGATAGACAGTTAACAGATTCGGTAGGGTTGGCATGCTTCCTGCTACATAGTAGGTGTAAGAATGAGAATGAGAGTGTCAGGAGGCAATATCATGAAGAGTCTTGTAAAGTACGATCCGAGCTACCTTGGGGTGTTCGACGACATCGATCGGATGTTCAATTCCTTCTTCGACCTGGAGCCGACTTGGACGCGGACTCCCGCGGTCGACATTCGGGAGGAGAGCGACAAGTATCTCCTCGAGGCTGAGCTGACGGGGTTGAGTGAGAAGGATGTCGACGTCAAGGTGCAGGACAACCTGCTCACCATCTCTTCGAAGAAGTCCGAGCAGACCGAAGAGAAGAAGAACGGCTACCTCGTCAAGGAGCGCCGCCATTCCTCCTTCTCGCGGAGCTTCGTGCTTCCGAAGGACGCCGACCGCGACAAGATCGAGGCGAGCTTCAAGAACGGGCTACTCGCGCTCTCCATCCCGAAGCTCCCCGAGGCGCAGCCGAAGTCGATCACCGTCAAGGTGAGCTAGGCAACCGCAACGGGCCGCACGCAGGGCTCCCTCCTCCGGAGGGAGCCTTTTTTTCCCCCGCGGCGCTGAGGGGGTCGTCGACAACAGGTGCGGGAGCGGCATAGAATGAGCCGAAGCCTTCTACGAAAAGGAGCCTACGATGGCCTATCTACCCTCGACAAAGCGCTATGAGACGATGCCCTACCGCCGCTGCGGTCGCAGCGGACTGAAGCTGCCGGCGATCTCGCTCGGGCTGTGGCACAACTTCGGGAGCACGACCTCCCTGGAGCCCGCCCGGGAGATGATCTTTCGCGCCTTCGATCTGGGCATCACCCACTTCGATCTTGCCAACAACTACGGGCCTGCCGCCGGCTCGGCGGAGGAGAACTTCGGGAGGATTCTCGCCCAGCATCTGGCGGCGCATCGCGATGAGCTGATCGTCTCGACCAAGGCCGGCTACTACATGTGGCCGGGACCCTACGGGGAATGGGGCTCCCGCAAGTACCTCCTCGCGAGCCTCGATCAGAGCCTGCGGCGCATGGGGCTCGACTACGTCGACATCTTCTATTCCCATCGCTTCGATCCGGATACCCCCCTTGAGGAGACGCTCGGGGCGCTCGACAGCGCCGTCCGTCAGGGGAAAGCCCTCTATGTCGGCATCTCCTCCTACTCGGCGGCGAAGACCCGAGAGGCCGTGGCGATCCTGCGGTCGTTGGGCACCCCCTGCCTCATCCACCAGCCCTCCTATTCGATGCTGAACCGCTGGGTCGAGGAGGGGCTGCTCGAGGTGCTCGATGAGGAGGGAATCGGCTGCATCGCCTTCTCTCCGCTCGCTCAGGGGATGCTGTCGGACCGCTACCTCGACGGGATCCCATCGGGATCGCGAGCGGCGAACCCGGGGAGCTTCCTCGACAAGCGGCTGCTCACCAAAGAGAACCTCGAGCACATCCGGGCCCTCAACGAGATAGCCCGGGAGCGGGGGCAGAGCCTTGCCCAGATGGCGCTCGCGTGGGTTCTGCGCGACGAGCGGGTCACCTCGGCGCTCATCGGGGCCAGCAGCGTCCGCCAGATCGAGGAGAACGCAGTCGCCCCGGCGAGGCTCGACTTTTCCCGCGAGGAGCTCGCCCGCATCGACAAGCACGCGGTGGAGGGGGGGATCAACCTCTGGGCGCGCTCGAGCGCGGCCGGCTGACTGCGGGAGACGGGCGGCACCGACTCCTTGGGCAGACCGGCGGCGACGTCGAGCGCCCGCAGAGCCTTCTGCGGCCCTGTCTGTGAGCGGCTTCTCGTCGGCTGCGCGGAAGACCGGATCCTCCCCGAGGTGAACCTGACCGGGAGTCGCGGCTGCAGTGGCCTCGGGAACGCGGTCCGGGATTCCCTGACGAGCCTCGACAGTCCGGGCTATCCGAGTTGTCCCGCTTCAAGAAAGGGGCGGTCGGTTTCGTCGACCTCTACGGCGCCCAAGACGCGCTGCTGCGCTCGCGTGAGCAGGCGCTTCATGCCGTCATTCGCTGCCGCAGGGCGGTGATGGAGCGTGAGATGATCGGCGGCACGGCCTTGCGCGACCAGGGGCTCCAGAGGCCTGAGGATGGAGGGGTCGTGCGCAACGAGGCCGCGCGATCAAGATAAGAATGTCGGGTGCTTCGGTCCGTCGAGCGGGCCACGCGAAGTGCGGCGAAGAGGACTTGAACCTCCACGGGGGAACCCCCACCAGCCCCTCAAGCTGGTACGGACCTTCATACCGTCTGCTACCCCTTGCTATTCGCAAGTACAACTATAGGCCTGGTCGGAGATTGCGTCAATACCGATTGCTACGGATAGTTACGTTTGGCGAGATAATACTGGTACCCTGCTTGGTACCCTGGGCGCATGAGAAGCGACGCGACAGGCCGCTTGCAATGTATGTATAGCGTACATATACTCAAGGTGTGGGCTTCCAGTTTGATCCTGTGAAGGCTGCCGCGAATGCTCGGAAGCACGGCGTCTCGTTTGCCGACGCCGAGGGTGTTTTCTACGACCCGCTCGCGGTCCACGCGCCGGACCCCGACGCGGAAGGCGAAGAGCGGTACGTCGCGGTGGGCGAGGGAAGCGCCGGTGTGATCTTGGTCGTTGTCTACACGATGCGGGGCGATGAAGTTCGCCTTATCTCGGCCCGGCGGCCGAGTCGCTCGGAGGTGAAACAGTATGAGGGCTGAATACGACTTTTCCAAAGGGAAGCGCGGCGCGCTCCTGCCGATGAAGGGCAAGACCCGAATAACGATCTACCTGGACGATGCTGTCCTGGACGCTTTCCGAGCTCGAGCCGAACGGGAGGGCACCGGCTACCAAACGATGATCAACGATGCGCTCAAGGCCTACCTGAAAACCAGCGCGGAGGAGCCTGTCACAGAATCAA
>DAHVAK010000064.1 GCA_027314665.1 Spirochaetales bacterium | reverse complement strand
TGTCAGTCGGCAGGGCTGCTTCTAAGTGGCTATCCTCGGCCCACGGAAAACCGCGCCCAAATCTTGACAGCACTTCTTTCCGTCACCATGATCAATAAGAAAAGGGCCGTGCAAGCCCGGATAGCCTGCGGAGTTTCGGCTGCCCGAGAGCCGTCAGCCCAGGAACCCAGCGAAGCCACCGCCGTGACCAAGCTCACGCGCGACGCCGTAGCATTTTCCGGCTTTAATCACCGGGAAGGATGCAACAACCTGCTGCAGCCCCAACACTGAATGGGAGCATGGTCAATCATGAAGAAAATCAGAAGGGCCGGGTTGGCCAGGATAGCGTGCGGAGTTTTGACTGCCCGAGAGTCGTTAGCCCACGAACCCACCGAGGCGAACGAAGAGGACAGCCCCTTCGGCGCGGCAGGAAGTGACCGGCGTTGCCGGCACGGAGACCACAACCTCACCGCCTTGCAGCACTGAGAGGGGAAGGATCAACCATGCGCATCGGCACCGTCACCATCCGACCCTTCGCCCACATTCTCCCCGCGCTCGCGGTCCTCGCTTTTGTCATCGCCTGCTTTGTTGTGCACCACCCACTGCTGTACGGCAACTGGACCGCGAGCATGCCGGAGGGACTGTACCTGGCCGCCAAACGGCCGCTCGATCTCGGCACCATCGTCCTCGTCCCTGCGGCGAACCTCGACCACTGCGGGCTCGAGGTGCCGCCGCTCCTCTTAAAGAAGATCGCCTACACCGCCGGAACTCGGATCATTGTGAACAAGACCGGCCTCTTTGCCGATGGCAAGCTCGTCGCGCCCCGCGTAGCCCCCATTGGCATCAATTACAGAGGAATCCTCACCGCCAACCAGGTCGTCGTTCTGGGCGAAAGCCCGCGGAGCTTCGACAGCCGCTATTTTGGCCCCGTCTCCACCTCGGGCCTGCGGCCCGTCGTACCGCTCATTACGTGGTAACCACTATGAAGCGATCTCAAACTCCCCGAAGGCTGCCCAATCTTCCCTGGGCCTACATCGCAACCGGCTCCCACAGATCGCGATATGTTTTTTTGTATCAGCCCGAGCCTGACCCAGAGGCCTTCCCGTCGCACCTCTTCTCGATCGGCCGCGAGGGCATTAAGCACCACATCACGCTGAAACCCAGAAAACAAACCACCCGCGCACTCGAGGTCCTGCGAGACCTCGAGGCCAAACGCCCCGAGCTCATCCCCTACCTCGACGAGGACTTTTTCGAGACGCTGCTTTTCGCGATCTCCCACCGCAATACCAATCACCTCCTCATCCGCCAGGAGCTCGCCCGTATCCATAACCAAAAGCTCCTCGACGCCGGAGGCACGCCGTGAAAACCCTCATCCTCACCGAAAAGCCCTCCGTCGCCGCGGACTTCGCCGCCGCGCTCGGTGCCACCCGCCAGACCGGATACTACGCCGTAGGCGATACGATCATCGCCTACGCCATCGGACACCTGCTCGAGCTCTGCGACCCTGAGGACTACGACCCGGCCTACAGAAAGTGGACCCTCGAAGCCCTCCCCATCATCCCGGCCAAATTCCGCTACAAACCGCGAGCGACTACCACGGCCCAGCTAAAGATCCTCACCAGGATCCTCGAGGAGCCCTCCGACAGGCTGATTATCGCAACCGACGCCGGTCGGGAAGGAGAGCTCATCGCGCGTACGATCCTCGCCCACGCGAAGGTAACGGACCTCTCCAGGGCCTTCCGCTTTTGGTCCTCGGAGGCCCTCACCCCAGAGGTCATCAAGCGCAACCTCACGCAGCTCAAGCCCGCGAAAGACTACGAAGCGCTCTACCGCGCCGGGATGTTTCGCCAGCTCGCCGATTGGATCACGGGCTACAACATGAGTCGGCTCCTCTCCCTCAAAATGGATGCCACCTTCCCCTTCGGACGCGTGCAGACCGCGCTCCTCACCCTTCTCGTCCGTCGCCACCGCGCGATCGTCGGCTTCCTCCCGCGCGATCGCTACCAGCTGTCTGTCACAGCTACGACCAAGGACCAGCTCGCCTTTAGCGCCTTCTACACCGACGGAGGGATGACTCTTTTCCCGGACCGCAAAGCCTTGGACGAGCTCGCTTCCGACCTCGCGCGGATGCCGCTTCCCGCCATCGTGCAGGCCGTCGAGACAAAGCTCATCCGCACACCACCTCCGCAGCTCTACAACCTCACGACTTTACAGAGACAGGCGAACAAACACCTTGGCCTCACCGCCGATCAGACCCTCGCCGCCGCGCAAAACCTCTACGAGGCACACAAGTGCCTCTCCTACCCCCGCACCCCGTCCCGTGTACTCGCAAGCTCGTCGGTAGACCTCTTTACCCGCATCGTTGACCAACTTCGCCCGCTCTTCCCCGACATCTTCGCTCCCGCCCGTCCAGTGGACTTAAGGAACCGCCGTATCTTCGATGACGCGAAGCTCCAAGACCACCACGCCCTTATTGCCTTGGCTCCGCCACCCGACGGCCTCAGCACTAAGGAGCGCGCCGTCTACGACCTGGTGGTCAAAAGCATGGCCG
Organism: Spirochaetales bacterium; assembly: GCA_027314665.1. Classification (GTDB taxonomy): domain Bacteria; phylum Spirochaetota; class Spirochaetia; order DAHUYW01; family DAHUYW01; genus DAHUYW01. The sequence goes on along the minus strand of DAHVAK010000064.1, from coordinate 1,218 downwards.
TCGTGCTCTCGCCGGTCAGCGAAACCGAGGCCAAGACTGTCACGCTCGCGTGCGTGGGCAGGCTCTTCACGGCCACCGCCTCCCGCCTCGTAACGCCAGGCTGGAAGGCGATTTACAGCCAACCGAAAGAACAAGAACCGCAGGACCGCGAGGACGAGGATGCCCCGGTAACGGAGTCGATCCCTCCGCTCTCCCAGGGCGAGACCGTTACGATCACGAGCCCCGTGATCGCGACCAAGCCCACCCGGCCGCCCAAGCCCCACACGGAGGCCTCCGCGCTCGCCCTGATGGAAAAGCACAACCTCGGTACGGAAGCCACCCGCTCGGGGATCATAGAGAAGCTCATCGTGGATAGCTATTGCATCCGTAGGAGGCGAGACCTCATACCGACGGACAAAGCCGAGCATCTCATCGCTGCCATAGAGTCGTTGGACAACCCCGCTCTCTCGAGATTCACGACGCCGGAGGAGACCGAACTATGGGAGAACAAACTCGCCGCGGACCCCGCCACGTTTTACCGAGACATCAAAGAATTTGTGCAAACGAATTTGCTTGCCCTGAAAGACATCGAGCTCGCCCGATACCAGAACCGCGCGCTCGGAAGCTGCCCGCTGTGTGGTGCGCCGATCCGCGAAAGCGCGAAGAGCTACTACTGCTCGAGCTACGCCCAAGGATGCAAGTTCACAATTTGGAAAAGCATCGCCCACCACACTCTCACGCCGGCGGACCTCCAAGCTCTCCTCGCCGGAAAACCTACCAAGCCCGTGAAACTCGCGAAGAAAACCGGCGAGCCCTTTACCGCGTGCCTCGTCTACAACAAAGCCACCCAGACCGTAGCCTTCGTCTACGAGAAACCCACCACCTCCCGCCCCCGCGGGAAGAAAGAACAAGGAGCAAAGACATGACCAGATTCCGCCCCCTCGCGACCTTGAGCGCCGCTGCCGGCGCTCTCGTTCTCCTCGCCGCATGCGCGACCATCCCGCCCGCGCCTCTCGCCTACTCGCTCACCAAAGAGACCGCCACCGCGCCCCAGACTCTCGTCGTCTCAGGCCCTCAAGTCCTCGCTCAAACCGGGAAGCCGGTCTACGTCCAGCTCGATCTCGCTAACAACTCCGTCGATCAAATCCAGATCGACACCGCCAAGTCCACAATCGAGGCCGGCAGCACCCAGGACGTCGCAGCCTTCGCAAACGCCAGCGACCCAACCAAAGCGTACCC
>DAHVAK010000059.1 GCA_027314665.1 Spirochaetales bacterium | reverse complement strand
TGGCGATCATTAGCGGCCTAAGCGCGCGGGAGGTTCTCGACAGCCGAGGGCGTCCGACGGTCGAGGCCGCCTGCACCCTCGCGGGCGGAACGGTCGGCGTGGCCTCGGTCCCATCGGGCCGCTCCACCGGCAAGGCTGAAGCCCTCGAGCTGCGCGACGGCGACCCAAGACGCTACCGGGGGCTGGGCTGCCGAAAGGCGGTGGCGAACGTCAACGGGGAGATCGCCGCGGCCCTTGGGGGCAGCGAGGTGAGCGACCAGGCCGCCCTCGACCGCAGGCTCATCGAGCTCGACGGCACCCCGAACAAGGCGCGCCTGGGAGCGAACGCCATCCTCGCGGTCTCGGTCGCCTTTGCCCGCGCACAGGCGGCCGCGATCCGCGTGCCGCTCTATCGCCACTTTGCGGGGATCGCGGGGCAGTCCCTGCACGCCGAGGCCTCGCGCCCGCCGCAGCTCCCGCGCCTCACGATTAACCTCTTCAGCGGCGGCAAGCACGCCGGCTCGCAGGTCTCGATCCAGGACGTGCTGATCGTGCCGCTTGCTCCGCAGAGCATCGACGGCTCGCTCGCCATGATGTATGACATCTACCAGACCGCGGCCGAGATGGTCTTTCGGGACTATGGCATGCGCCTGTTGACCGCGGATGAGGGAGGGCTTGCCCCGCCCTTTCCGGACTCGACGGCGATGATCGCGAGCGCGGTCGAGGCGATCGAGCGCGCCGGCTACCGGGCCGGGATCGACGCCTCGCTCGCGCTCGACGTTGCGGCGAGCCACTTCCACGAGAAGGGGGGGGACGACGAGGAGCGCTACCGTCTGGACGGGCAGGTCCTGGAGCCCGGCGAGATGATCGATCGAATCGTCGCCTGGATCGAGCGCTATCCGATCCTGAGCGTGGAGGACGGCCTCGCCGAGGAGGACTGGACCCACTGGCCGCTCCTCGAGCGCGCGATCGATCGGCGGGCGCGGGTTCTCGGCGACGATCTCCTTTGCACCAATCCGGCGCGGATCCGCCGGGCGGTCACCACCGACGCCTGCGACGCGCTGCTCCTGAAGGTCAACCAGATCGGAACCCTGACCGAGGCGGCCTCCGCCCTGCGCCTCGCCCGAGCCGCCGGATGGCAGGTCACGGTCAGCGTGCGCAGCGGCGAGACCGAGGACAGCTGGGCGGCAGACCTTGCCGTCGGCTTCCAATCCGATCTGTTCAAGAACGGCTCGATCACGCAGTCGGAGCGTCTGTCCAAATACAACCGCCTCCTTGGCATCGAACAGGAGACCGGATGGCGCGTCCGACCCTGGAGGGCATGATGGGAATGACGGTTCTTGCGGTTTCCGCTCACCCCGACGACATCGAGTGGGCAATGGGGGGAACCCTTCTGCTCCTGCGGCAAGCGGGATGCGCGCTTCACTACATGACCGTGGCAAACGGCTGCTACGGGACCGAGACCCTCACCCGCGAGGAGATCATCGCCGTGCGGCGGGAGGAGGCGCGCGCCGGGGCCGCGGTGCTCGGAGCGAGCTTTCACGAGAGCATCGTCGATGACTTCGATATCCTCTACGTTCAGGAGCAAATACGGAAGGTTGCGGCCGTCGTGCGGGAGGTCGCGCCCGACATCATCCTCACCCACGCCCTTGAGGACTACATGGAGGACCACATGAACGCGGCCCGCCTTGCCTGCTCCGCCGCCTTCATCCGGGCTTCGGCGCACTACCTCACCGATCCGCCGCGCCAGGCGGTGACCAACCCGGTCTGCATCTACCATGCCCTTCCGCATTCGCTGCGCGACCGCATGAGGCGCCCGGTGGTCCCCGAGCTCTACGTCGATATCGCGAGCGTCATCGAGGAAAAGAGGAAGGCGATCTCCTGCCACAAGAGCCAGGAGACGTGGCTTTCCACGACCCAAGGGACGCGGACCCTCGCCGACAACATGGAGGAGGATGCGCGAAAGGTAGGAGGGATAACGCGGAGGTTCGCCCTCGCGGAGGGATGGAGCCGCCATCTCCACGTGGGCTACTCTGGAGAGGAGATCGACCCGGTCTCGGACCTGCTCTCCGCCTATATCTACCGTCCGGGCGCCCGCGCCTAGCAGGCAGCTCCCTCCCGGCGCGGGGCCGCTGCGCCCCCGATCGCCCGGAGAAGCTCGTCGTAGGAAGCGACTGCGGGAAACTGGGGGAACTCCCGCTGGATCGCTTCGGGAGCCCGGAAGAGAATGCCGCTGTCGGCCTCCTGGAGCATCCCGATGTCGTTGTAGGAGTCGCCGGCGGCGATTACCGAGAAGCCGAGCGAACGGAAGGCCGCAACGGCCTTCCGCTTGCCCTCGCGCTGGCGCAGGCGGTAGTCCGTGATCGTACCGTCTGCCGCGACGACGAGACTGTTGCAGAAAAGCGAAGGCCATCCGAGCATCCGCATGAGGGAGGCTGCGAACTCGGCGAAGGTGTCGGAGAGGATGATGACCTGTCCGCGCGAGCGAAGCTCGTCGAGAAAGGGCTTGGCCCCCGGAAGCGGTGCAATCGTCCCGATGACTGCCTGGATGTCCTTGAGGGTGTAGCCACGCTCGGCGAGGATGCGGATGCGCTCTCTCATCAACTTGTCGTAGTCGGGCTCGTCGCGGGTCGTTCGCTTGAGCTCGTCGACACCGGTCGCTTGCGCAAAGGCGATCCAAATCTCCGGAACGAGGACTCCCTCAAGATCCAGACAGACCATGTGCATGACATACTCCCGTGGCGAATGCGGCTGTGGCGCCCATTATCCCGGAATCGGCGGCTCGTGGCAAGCTTGGGTGAGGCTCGTCGCCCCGCGGTAGGCGCCCTTGGGGTTGGCGACAACCGTTCAGCCGTCGTCCGAGACTGCGGCGCCTGACCTTTCCCTCCGCGCGGCGGCGATGATCACGAAGGCGGCGCCCGCAATGATCAGAAGCGAGGCGACAAAGAAGGAAAGGGTCGGAATTTCCCGAAAAAAAAGATAGCCGAGCACCCCTGCGAAGATGAACTGCCCGAGATTGACGAGCGAGGTGATCTGCGGGCGGAGAAGCTTCATCGCATAGTTCAGGGCCGAATGCCCGATGATCGTGGCCACTACCGCCAGTCCCGCCACCGCAACGAGGTCCGCGGCCGAGTAGGGGACCGCGAAAGGGTCGACCCGGAAGAGAGCGACGACCAGGCAGAAGAGCCCTGCCGTGGAGTACAGCGGAACGAGGTAGAGCCAGATACTGCGCTGTACATTGTTCCTCCGTCCGAGCACGAGGTAGAGGGCGAAAAAGAGCATCGAGACGAAGGAGATCATGTCGCCGAGGAAATAGGTCCGGTCGAAGCGAAAGTCGGAGATTCCGAGAACCGCGACCCCCGCCATGGCCACGATTGTTCCGACGGCCTCGCGGCGATTGAGGGTCTCGCGAAGGAGCAGGTAGACGTAGAAGGGCATCACCACGGGGACGAGGTTGACAATGAGGGTGCTGTTTGCCGCTGCAGTCAATCGGGCGCCGACTGTCCAGCTCATGAAGTGCACGCCGAGGACGAGCCCCGGCACGATCGACGGCGCTAGAAGGCGCGCGTTGAGCGAAACACCGTGACGGCGCAGCTCGCGAGCGAAGAGGGGGGTGAGCAGCGCGGCAGACAGAAGCAGGCGGAGAGCGCACAGGAGGACCGGGTCGATCGTGCTTGCCTTTATGAAGATCACCGAGGTGGACGCGGCGAAGGCGCCGAAGAGAAGCACGAGGAAAGGGCCGGCCATGACGCTCACTATGCCCCGTGGAATAGGGCGGGTCAAGGCGAGCCCCGCCGCGCGAATCCCCCTCCCAATATGCGACCTTGTCTGTAATATACTTGCGCTTTCCGTTGCGGGACCGTTATAATAGGGCCGGTTTGTCCCGACCCTGTCCACACGCGGATGAGAGGAGATCGTTTCCATCAATGAGCACCCTTATCGATCGTATTTTCGGGCAGAGGATCAGAGGTGTCCGCGTCGTTCCCCTGGTCCTGAAGATCGTCGTCATCTTCACGGTTCTGCTTCTCGTCTCCAATTTCGTCTCCAACTACATCAACCTCATGCTGAACCGGGGACAGCTGCTGAAGCTCGCCAATGAGCTCTTGGTCAAGGATCTCACCGAGCTCTCCATCTTTGCGTCGAATCAGCATCAGATCTACACCTTCAACAACGATCTCGAGGGTGCCGTCAAGAGCATCGAAGCGAGCGCCATGAAGAACCTCCAGCGCGCGCGCTCCGTTGCCCTTGGAGTCAAGCCGGACGGGAGCATCTTCTTCCAGGCCTCCAAGACCGTGCACGTCGATCGGTTCACCGACGGGGCGGCGCTGGAGAAGATGCTCAAGGCGAAGGACACCAAGACCCCCGAAGGCTCGCTCTTGTTCTCTCTCGACGGGAAGGAGTACATCGGGGTCTTCAAGTACAGCGAGCAGTGGAACGTTTTCATCGTTCGCGCCGAGGACCTGAGCGAATTCTATCAGGATTCGTGGAACATCTTTTGGACAACCTCGATCATCATCATCGTTCTCACCCTTGTCTGCGCCGTCCTCGGGGTCTACCTGATTCGCTACATGCTGCGATACGTGCGGGTCATCACCCAGGGCATCATGGACATGCAGAAGCGCCAGACGATGGACATCATCGATCTAAAGGGGGCGCCCAACGACGACATAACCTTTCTGGGTGTGGCCCTCAACTCGACGACAAGCACGATCGACAACCTCATGGACATCTTCCGCAAGTTCGTGACGACCGACTTGGTCCAGAAGGCCTATCGCGAGCGCGAGATCCGACTGGAGGGCGCCCAGCGCGACCTGACGGTGCTCTTTACCGACATCCGAAGCTTCACCTACATGACCGAGGCTCTCGGAAACGACATCATCAAGCTCCTGAATCTCCACTACGATCAGGCGATTCACCACATCCAGGAGAACGGGGGGATCGTCGGCTCCATCATCGGCGACGCCCTCCTTGCGGTCTTCGGTACGCTCGACGGCTACGGCGGCAACAAATCCTACCTGGCCGTGAGGTCGGCCTACCAGGTCCAGGAGGTGGCGGCCGCGCTGCGCGAGGACATGACCAAGCGGCGGGAGGAGATCGTGAGGAGGCACGGCGCCCTGTCGGCGACCGACGAACGGGTCTACCGGGCGGTCCTCCTGGAGGTAGGGGTGGGTATCGACGGCGGCGAGGTCTTCTACGGGACCATCGGATCTCACGAGCGCATGACCAACACCGTCATCGGCGACAACGTCAATTCGGCCTCGCGGCTGGAAGGGCTCACAAGGTTCTACAAACTGCCGGTGGTAGTCTCCGAATACGTGAAGGAGGAGGTCGAGCGAGATCATGATGACTTCTTCTTCATGGAGATCGATCGCGTTCAGGTCAAAGGCAAGACGCAAGGAAAGCGGATATTCTGGCCGATCGTGAAGAAGAACATGGACGAGGACCTCGAGAAGGACGCGAAGCTCTTCAGCGAGGGGCTCTCGCTCTACTACGAGGGACAGTGGCCCGCGGCGTACAAGATGTTTGCCAAGAGTGCGCTTCCCGTCGCTGACATCTTCAGGGACCGAACAAAGAACAACACCTCTCCGAAAGGGTGGGACGGCGTATGGGCAATGACGATGAAATAAAGGGCGTGCCTCCCAGCGGGAGCTCTCGGACGCCCCGGCATACCCTGCGTTCGAGCGCGCCGGCCGGCAGGGAAGAGGGCGCCGTCTCGTCCGACAGCGAAGCCAGGGAGCTGATGGCCCGCAGCCGCAGCCTCTTTCTCCGCGACGTCGAGCGACAGCTTGCCAAGAAGGATCTCTACAACCTTGACGAAGAGTTTGCTCGAACCCGGCACAACCGCTCGCCGATCGTCTGGCTCTCCGTGCTCGTCTTCGTGAGCGTGATGGTTGTCGTCGCGGTGGCGGTGACCTCGGAGATCCAGCGGCGCAGCCAAGAGGTCCCAGTGAACGTCACGGCCTTCGCGGACGTCAACCTTCGAGATATCCTCGATCGCGCCAAGCAGCTCGATCTGCAGATGCGTACCGCGCGGCAGACCCTCGGCGATCTGCAGAGCTCCGAAGCGGCGCAGATCCGCAACGCACGCAACAACGCCGAGCAGCAGATCCAAGTAGTCGACGCGCAGCTCCTCGCTCCGAGCGAGAAGGTCCAGCGTGAAGATGCGATCCGCAGCCAGCTTGCGGCGCAGGTGGGAGAGATTCGGGTCCGCTTCGGCGGCCAGATCAGCGACGCCCGAAAGAAGATCGAGGAGATTCAGAAGGAGCTGGACCACTACGACGCCCGGCAGGTCGAGGAGGCGAGGAAACAGGAGGCCATCCTCAACAATCAGCAGCGGATCTTCGACATGCAGATGACCAAGACAGTGGGCTACTACGAGGAGCGTATCCGAGAGCTCACCGACCAATTCACCAATCAGATCCAGACGATTCGCCACAACGATAGCCAGCTCGTGAGCGCCCTGAAGCAAAGCCACGCGACCGAGGTCTCCAATCTGATCGCGACCTACAATCCGACCTTCACCTCGCCGGAGATTGCCGACATCCTGAACCGCCCGATCGACGTGACGCCGCAGGTTCCCGACTCCTTCAGCCGCGTGGTCGTGGAGCATCGGATCGCGGAGGCCGGAGGCCTCTCCGAGATGGAGGGCCGTATGCAGGAGTTCGAGACCCTGCTCGCTCGTCTGCGGCAGATACCGTATAAGAACTCCGTTCCGGTCGCCCTCGACCACCTGCAGGCCTTGAGCCAGGAGATCGTCTCCACCTATCAATTGATGGCCAATGGGCTCGCCGCAACGGTGAGCGAGGAGAGCCAGGTCATCGGGGCCTACAACCATGCGCTGAGCTCTCTCATCAACAGCAGCCGCGAAAACGGCTACATCATCGATCCCCGCGACGCCTCGCGCATCGTGGTTTTCGTTGCGCCCATCTATACCGTGAAGGACGGGGAGTCTGCCTTCGTCTTTCGCAAGGACGACGAGCCCATCGGAACGATCCGTTTGAGCGTAACCCCGGCGGGGATAACCGGGTCGCTCGTGAGTCTCGCGAAGAGCACGGTGCCCATGAAGCCGTTCGACAAGATCCTCTTGGATGTGAAGCAGTAGGAGATGACGGGAATGCAGAAGGGGCTTCTTATTTTCGGTGCGCTCTTTCTTTGTCTTGGGATCGGAGTCCGCGCGTTGGATCTCTCGAGCTACGGATACGAAGTGCTCGGGACGCACAACGAGAACGGCCTCACCTTCTACGACGCCAAGGACGCCTCGGGTCTCTCCTTCGCGGTCGCCTCTGCCGCTCCGCTCACCGAGGACAACATTCAGGTCGTGCGGATCATCCTCTCCACCTTTGAGCACTGGAAGTATCTGAAGGTCTCCCGCATCCGCATCGTCTTCTCAGTGAACAATCACGCCGACATTCTCGTCATACCGACGTCCTTCGACTACAAAGGGGTCGATCTTTCGACCTATATGCCCTCCGGTATGCAGTTTTCTTACGACGGCTACCTCGGCTACGATTTCCGAATGTACAAGGACAACCTTTTCATGCGGCTCGAGGGCCAGGTCTTCGGCGAAACCGACTTTGCGAACCGCCTGCTCGACGCCGTGAACAATCCTGTCCTCTACGTGCAAACCAACAGCCCGGAATACCTCTTGAAGCAGATCGGCGGGCTCGAGACGAAGGTTGAAGACCTCACGGTGATCGTCGACGCCCTGCGCAAGCAGCTCAATGTCATGAGTCACGGTCTCGTCAGCCTCAACAACCGCGGCTTTTTTGGAACCATCTTCCCGGTGGATACGAAGGCGGTTGATCGGGTCGTCGCCTTGAAGACCCAGAATCCCTCGATGACCCCCGCGCAGGTCGCTGCCGAGCTCGCAAAGGAGGGAATCAAGATCTCGGACAACGCGATCCGGATGGTCTTCGGCGTCTACTTCGACGCATTCTGAGCAGGCTATTGAATTGCTCCCGAAAAAGGGGCAAACTGGGGTCATGACATCTCCCGCCGGCGCTGCCGGTTCGACCGAAGGCGCCGAAGACACCGAGGCAACCCTGATCGAAGAGGAGCTGCCGATTACCGCTGCGGAGGAGGATGTCCAGGCGGATCCGCCCCTCTCGGGGGCGAACGCTCGGACTCGCATCCTCGTCGTCGATACGGAAGCCGCCGAGCGCGACGAGATGAGGCGGACGCTCGAATCCGCAGGACACCTCGTGACGGCGGTCGGCGGCGGCCAGCAGGCCGTCGAACAGATCGAGCGGGCTCTTCCAGATGTCGTGCTGATCGCCGCGGAGCTCGCGAACGAGGATGGCTTCCGGGTCTGCGAGCGAATCCGGGAGCGTCAGGTGCCGAACGTCCTCCCGATCATCCTGGTGTCGCGGAGCTCCGATTCGGCGAGCATCACGCGGGGCATGAAGGCGGGGGCAAACGACTTCATTTCGCGGCCCTTCGTGCCGGAGGAGTTTCTCGCCCGAGTAGGCACCCAGGCAAGCCTCGCGCGCACGACCTCAATCTACAGCCGCTTCGTTCCCACCGAGTTCCTGGAGCTGCTGGGTCACCGCAACATCACCGAGGCGGAGCTCGGGGACCAGATCCAGAGGGAGATGACGGTCCTCTTCGTCGACATTCGCGCCTTCACGAGCCTCTCGGAGCGGATGACGCCGCAGGAGAACTTCAAGTTCATCAATTCCTACCTGAGCCGGATAACCCCCTTCATTCGCGAGTACAATGGAATCGTCGACAAGTACATCGGCGACGCCGTCATGGCGCTCTATCCGGGGCGACCCGAGGACGCGATCCGGTCGGCGGTGAGCATCATCGAGTACCTAAACGTGTACAACGGCTACCGGGCAAAGTCAGGCTACCGACCCATCGACGTGGGAATCGGGATCCATACGGGCAACCTGATTCTCGGGATCATCGGAGACAGCGAGCGATTGGAGGGGACCGTCATCTCGGATGCGGTGAACCTCGCCTCGCGCATCCAGGATGTCACCAAGCTCTACGGCGTGAGCGTCATCATCAGCCAAGACACCTTCGTCAGGCTGGAGAATCCGACCGAGTACAATTTCCGCTTTCTTGGCAAGGTTAAGGTGAAGGGGAAGGTCCAGACGGTCTCCCTCTTCGAGATCTTCGACGGAGAGGACGAGGTCCACAAGGAGCTGAAGTCGACGACCAAGACCGACTTTGAGACCGCAATCCTCCTGTTCTCCAAGCGGAAGTTCGAGGAGGCCGCCGCCCGCTTTCGCGCGATCGTGACGAAGAACCCCGAGGATCAGGCCGCTGCGGTCTTCCTCAACCGTGCCGATGTCCTTTTGAAGCGCGAGAAGGCGAGCTGGCTGCTGCAGTAGGCATCCGCCTACAGCCCCTGAAACTTGAGCCAGCCTGAGAGCAGGGTCGGAAGATCCACGATCCCCGCGAATGAAAGGGCCGCGATGGCGGCAAACACGAGAAAGAAGCCGATGCGAATCGGACGCAGGAGCGCCGCGCTGGTGGAAACCGACCGGGGCGCGCCTGGCGCGCCCTGAGAACGGCTCGCGGAGCCGAGCGCCCGATCGCGGCGGACGCGAAGCACATAGAACAGGGCGATGAGCAGGGCCGGCACCGCAAAAAGGGCGCCCAGGGTGAGCTGGGTGGCGAGGGGGCTCGCCTTCTGCCAGGCGACGAGGGAGTGGGACAGGCCGAAGACGAAGGCGTTGAAGCCCTTGAGCTTTCCCAGGGTGATGAGGAGCCCGATCACCACCAGGAAGATGCCGCTTGCTATCTTCACCGAGCCGATGTGCCGGCGCAGCCGCGCGAGCTGGTCGAGGGCCTGAGAGAGAAAGAGGCCCGTCAGGAGAAAGGGCGCCCCGAGGCCGAGCGAATAGACCAGAAGGAGGAGGCTTCCCTTGATGACGGAGCTCGAGGTTCCGGCAAGGAGCAGGATCGAGCCAAGGATCGGACCGACGCAGGGCGACCAACCCGCGCCGAAGGCCATTCCGAATAGGAGGGAGCCGACCTTGCTCGAGGGCCGTCCTTGGGGCTGAAAGCGGCGCTCGAAGTTGAGGAAGCCGACGAAGTCGAAGATGAAGTTCAGCCCGAGAATGACCACGATGATGCCCGCTGCGATGTCGATCGCGGTCGTGAGGCCGGAGAGAAGGCCCAGGGTGCTCGAGAAGAGAACCCCGAGGGCGATGAAGAGGATCGTGAAGCCGGCGATGAAGAAGAGCGTATTGGTCACTGCGACCCTCCGCAGGGATCGCTGCTCCTTGAGGTTCTGAAGCGAGGTTCCGCCCATGAGGGAGAGGTAGGCCGGGATCAGGGGAAGGATACAGGGCGAGACAAAGGAGGCAACCCCTGCGATGAAGGCAATGCCGACGTTGAGACTGCCGCTCACCATGCGCCTATTCCCTGCTTAGGACCGGCGGAGCAGGGCCTCGATGAGTGCCTCGGTCGCGGGACCGGACCATTCCCGCCCTCCGATGGCGCCCGAGGTGATTCGGCCCTTCCGGTCGATGAGAAAGCTCAAGGGGATGCCGCGGGCGCCGTACTCGCTGCCCACCTGCCCCGTCTGGTCGAGAACTACCGGATAGGTAATCCCGTAGCGCTTCACGAAGTCGCTCACCGCCGCGGGGTCCTCTTGGAGATCCACCCCCAGCACCACGAAGCCCTTGTCCTTGAACTTCGCGTAGAGCGCCTCGATCGAAGGGATTTCATTGCGGCAGGGGGGGCACCAGGTGGCCCAGAAGTTCAGGAGAACCACCTTTCCGGCGTAGGAGCTCAGCTTCACGGTGGAGCCGGCGGGGGTCTCGAGATTGAAGTCGATCATTTTGACCCCAGGACGCACCGCCTGGAGGCCCGCCTTCTCGATGAGGGGGGCGAGACTCGCCGCCGAAGGGGCGGCCTCCCGGCTTTGCGCCGAGGCGGGGAGGACGACGACGAAAAGCACTATCACGGCGGCGATGACTGCCGCTCCGACAGCCCCCCCGAGCATTACTCCGATCCGCTTGTTCATTGCTTGAAAATACTCTCTCCGAACCCTGAGGTCAACGCCGGGCGGCCCCTCCCTCCCTTGAAACAATTCGGTGTTTTATATATATTTGGCGCGAATTCAGCAGGCTTGAGTAATCACCGCTATTCTCGCAGGTATCGATCCCCGCTCGAGATTATTCGACCAAGATGCTAAAGAACGAGAGGTTTGGAGACGGATGAGTAACGAGGCTATCAGACGGATGCGAAATATCGGGATCAGCGCCCACATCGACTCCGGCAAGACGACGCTGACCGAGCGCATCCTCTTTTACTGTAAGAAGATCCACGCCATTCACGAGGTGCACGGCAAGGATGGCGTCGGGGCGACGATGGACTCGATGGATCTCGAGCGTGAGCGAGGGATCACGATTGCTTCGGCGGCCACCAACGTCACCTGGAACAATCATCCCATCAACATCATCGACACCCCCGGGCACGTCGACTTCACGATCGAGGTCGAGCGATCCCTCCGCGTCCTCGACGGGGCAATCCTGGTCTTGAGCGCAGTGGAGGGGGTGCAGTCTCAGTCAATCACGGTCGACCGCCAGCTGAAGCGCTACAAGGTCCCCCGGCTCGCCTTCATCAACAAGGCCGACCGCACCGGCGCAAACCCCTACAAGGTGCGCGAGCAGCTCGTGGAGAAGCTCAACCTCAACGCGGTGCTCATGCAGATTCCCATCGGAATCGAGGACCGCTTCCAGGGGGTAGTCGATCTGACGACCATGAAGGCGATCTACTTCGACGGGGACGCCGGCGAGGACCTCCGCATCGAGGAGGTTCCCTCCGACCTGCTGAGCGAGGCGACGAAGAAGCGCGAGGAGATGCTCGACGCCGTGTCGATGTTCTCCGACGAGCTCGCCGAAGCCTTTCTCGAAGGCAAGGTGACCGACGAGCTGGTATACGCAGCCGTTCGCAAGGGAACCATCGCTCGGGAGCTCTGTCCGGTCTTCATCGGGAGCGCCTACAAGAACAAGGGGGTCCAGCCCCTCCTCGACGCGGTCGTTCGCTTCCTGCCCGACCCGTCCGAGGTAACGAACATCGCCCTCGATCTCGACAAGAACGAGGCCGAGGTAATCCTCGTTGCAGATCCGAATCTGCCCACCGTTGCGCTTGCTTTCAAGCTCGAAGACGGCCAGTACGGACAGCTCACCTATATCCGGGTCTACCAGGGGGCCCTCAAGAAGGGGGACGAGCTCTACAACTCGCGCTCGAAGCGCCGCTTCAAGGTGGGACGACTCGTGCGAATGCACGCCGACGCCATGGAGGACATCGCGGAATCGGAGTGCGGGGACATCGTTGCCCTGTTCGGCATTGAATGCGCCAGCGGCGACACCTTCTGCGACTCATCGCTCAACTATTCGATGACCTCGATGTTCGTGCCCAATCCGGTCATCTCGCTCGCCATAACCCCGAAGGACAAGAAGTCCTCCGACAACATGGCGAAGGCCCTCAACCGCTTCACGAAGGAAGATCCCACCTTCCGCAGCTTCGTCGATCCAGAGTCTAACGAGACGATCATCCAGGGGATGGGCGAGCTCCACCTTGATGTCTACATCGAGCGCATGAAGCGCGAGTACCGCGCCGAGGTGGATACCGGCAAGCCGCAGGTGGCCTACCGCGAGGCGGTCAGCCAGCGGGCGGAGTTCGACTACGTCCACAAGAAGCAGACCGGAGGCGCCGGTCAATACGGGCGCGTCGCCGGCTTCATCGAGCCGATCGAGAGCGGCGAGTATGAGTTCGTGAACTCGATCAAGGGCGGCGTGATCCCCACCGAGTACATCTCTTCCTGCGACAAGGGCTTTCGCAAGGCGGTCGAGAAAGGGACCCTCATCGGATTTCCCGTCGTGGGGGTTCGCGTTACGATCAACGACGGCGCCTCTCATCCGGTCGACTCCTCCGACATGGCCTTCCAGCTCGCAGCCATCGGGGCCTTCCGGCAGGTCTATCCAAAGGCGAAGCCGCAGATTCTTGAGCCCATCATGAAGGTGGTCGTCGAGGGTCCCACCGAGTTCCAGGGCAACGTCTTCGCGAGCATCAACCAACGCCGGGGGATCATCGTCGCCACAACCGAGGACGGCAACTTCTCCCGCGTCGAAGCTGAGGTACCCTTGAGCGAGATGTTCGGCTATTCCACGGCCCTCCGCTCGATGACCCAGGGCAAGGCCGAGTTTTCCATGGAGTTCTTAAAGTACGGGCGGGTGCCGACCTCCATCTCCGAAGAGCTCGTGCGGACCTTCCAGGATAGCAATCAGAAAGTCGTGGTACGGTAGAGCAAGGCTCGAAGCCGATCGAGAGGAGAGGGGAGATGGTCAAAGCAGAGCTCGTGAAGAGGAGTCCGCTGCGGATTCTGGAGAAGTCCATACATGGGGGGGTCGGCAAGGGCAACATCGGAGTGCTCGCCTCGCGCAAGGGGGTGGGCAAGACGGCTTGCCTCGTGCACATTGCGACCGACAAGCTGCTTCGGGGGGAGCGGGTCATCCACGTCTCGTTCGCCGCTCGGGTGGATCATATCGTAAGCTGGTACGACGATATCTTCAAAGAGATCTCAAAGTGGAAGAACCTATCCTCCGCGGTGGAGATCCACGACGAGATCATCAAGAACCGGGTGATCATGAACTTCAACCAGGCAGGAATACAGACCGAGCAGGTCCTCCGCAGCCTGGGGGCGATGATCACCGACGGGCAATTTCCCGCCGACCTGGTGATCTTCGACGGTTTCGACCTTTCCGTTTCGGGGCGGGCCGACCTTGCGTCCATCAAGAAGTTCGCGAAGAGCGTCGACCTCGAGGTCTGGTTCAGCGCATCCCTGAAGGGGGCAGATCCCCTCTTCGACGAGCGATGGATCCCCCACGAGCTGGCGGCCTACACCGATCTCATCGATGTTCTCATCTCGCTGCAGTTCGAGGGAGACCATGTTCGCCTTCAGCTGGCCAAGGATCACGACAAGCTGAACCCGGAGAATCTACACCTCAAGCTTGATCCGAAGACCCTTCTGATCGCCGAGGACAAGACGTAGGTGCGAGGCAGGCTTGCGCGCGCGGCGCGCAGTTCAGCAGGTGATCGATCTATTCGGCTTCGAGCTTTCCGAAAATGAGCTGTTCTACGTCGTCTTTGCTCTTGTTCAGGGAAAAGGAGATCTCGTCGACGAGGAGCTTCAAGGCGCTGTCGAACAGCTTCCGTTCGAGGATCGGCAGCTCCTTCACCTTGCTGCGATGGTAGAGGGTCCTCACCACCGTGGCGATGTCGGTGACGCCGCCAGCCTTCAAGAGGTCCAGGTTCATCTGGTAGCGAAGCTTCCAGTCGGCCGTGATTGGCTCGTAGTCCTCGGAGATGATCTTGAGAGCCTTCTCGGACTCCTTCCTGCTCACGATGGAGCGAATGCCGAGCCCTTCCGCCTGGGTGACGGGAACCATGACGGTCATGTCGGAGACTTCGAGGTAGATGACGTAGTAGAGAACCGGTTCTTTCTTGAAAACCTTTTCTTCGATCGAGGTGACCGTCCCAACGCCCTGGAGGGGGTAGACGACCTGTTGATTGACTTTGAAAGTCGTGGCCGGGGGATTCCGTTTTGCGGTTTTCACGCCATCCAATATATCAAAAATCGCACTAAAGGTAAAGAAGCCCCAAACCGAAGGGTCGGCCCCATCGGCCACGGACCGCAACTCTTGTCGGAACCCAATTCGCCACTGTGTCTCGCAGAGAAAGCAGTGTAGAATAAGCGTTGGAGGGGGGGGATGAAAGCGAAGAGAGCGAAGCCGCCTGTTCCTGAGGTCGCGAAGCCCGAGGAGCTGCAGGCTCCCGGCGAGAGGGTGGCGAAGCCGGCGGGGGCGAAGCTCCTCGCCTACGTCGCTTTTCCCCTGTTTCTCGTAGCGATTTTCCTCCTTCTGTGGATTTTCCGCGATCAGTTTTATCGAATCTTCTCGTCGGCGGAGTCCGTACGGGACTGGGTGCTCGGCTGGGGGCTCGTCGCGCCGCTTGTTTTCATGGCGCTTCAGTTTATCCAGGTCGTCCTCTTCGTCATTCCGGGCGAGGTTACGCAGGTTGCCGGCGGCTACCTCTTCGGCATGTGGCTTGGCACCCTCTACTCGCTGATCGGCATCCTGATCGGCTCGACGGTCAACTTCTACCTTGGGCGGACGCTCGGCGTCCCCTTCGTAGAGGCGATCTTCGGAGCCGAGCGTTTGAAGCGATTCGGAACGATCCTTTCCTCCAAGCGAGCGACCACCGCCTTCTTTCTGCTCTTTGCCATCCCCGGAATTCCCAAGGACGCCCTCTCCTACGTGGCGGGGCTCTCCTCGCTGCGCTTCGGATGGTTTCTGCTCGTCTCTACCGTCGGGCGCCTCCCCGGGATACTGGGAAGCTCCGCGATCGGCGGCGCGGTGGCACGGCAGATGTGGCTGACGGTAGGGTTTGTCGTCCTCGCGGCAACGATCCTTCTCGTCCTCGGGCTGCTCTATCGGGAGCAGCTTCACCGCTTCGTGGAGCGCGTCGTCACGAAGAAGAACCCCCAGGAACCCGACGAATCCCGCCGGGAATAGGAACACAGAAATGACACCGAAGCGATCCTCCGGGGTGCTCTTGCACCCCACCTCCCTCCCGGGGCCGCACGGGATCGGAGATCTCGGAAACGGCGCCCTGCGCTTCGTCGATTTCCTGGTCGCAGCAAAGCAGACCCTGTGGCAGGTGCTGCCCCTGGGACCGACGGGCTACGGCGATTCCCCCTATGCCTCCTTTTCGAGCTTCGCCGGCAATCCCCTTCTCATCAGTCTCGAAGCCCTGGCAGCGGCAGGAGACCTGGAGGCTTCGGATCTCAAGGAGGTCCCGGCGTTTCCGCCTCGATACGTCGACTACGGCTGGGTGAACTCCTGGAAGCTTCCCCTTCTCGAGAAGGCCGCGAGGCGCTTTCTCGCCAGGGCGGCAGGGGACCGCCGGACGGCCTATGAGCGCTTCTGCGCCGAGGGCGAGCATTGGCTTGCCGACTATGCCCTGTTCATGGCCGTGAAAGAGGAGTTCGATGCCCGAGCGCGAGCGGCGAAGGTCGGCGGGGCGATGTGGAACAACTATTGGGACGCGGATATCGCCCTGCGCGAGCCCGAGGCGATCACACGGTGGAGCGGAGAACGGCGCGAGAAGATCGACGTCCAGAAGGTCCTGCAGTTCTACTTTTTTTCCCAGTGGAGCGCGCTTCGCGCCTACGCCAACGACCGCGGGGTGCGACTCATCGGGGATATCCCGATCTTCGTCGCTCCCGACAGCGTCGATGTCTGGGCGGATCGCAGGCTCTTCCATCTCGACGAGCGCGGCAAGCCGACCGTCGTGGCCGGGGTGCCGCCGGACTACTTCAGCGCAACGGGTCAGCTTTGGGGAAATCCGCTCTACAATTGGGAGGCAATCCACGCCGAAGGCTTTGCTTGGTGGACCCGGCGCATGAAGAGCGTGCTCGCGCTGGTGGATATCGTTCGGGTCGATCACTTCCGCGGCTTCGAGGCCTACTGGGAGGTGCCCGCGGCCAACAAGACCGCCGAGAAGGGACGATGGGTGAAAGCCCCGGGAATGGAGCTCTTCACCGTCTTGAAGCGGGAGCTCGGCGAGCTGCCGGTCATGGCCGAGGATCTGGGGGTCATCACCCCCGAGGTCGTCGCCCTTCGTGATCATTTCGGCTTCCCGGGAATGAAGGTCCTGCAGTTCGCCTTCGAGCCCGGCGGCTCCGGGCTGAACGCGACGAATCCCTTTCTGCCGCACAACTTCGTTCCGAGCTCCGTGGTCTACACCGGAACCCACGACAACGACACGACGCGCGGCTGGTATCGGTCCATCTCCGACCGGGAAAAGGATCTGGTGCGCCGCTACCTCGCGCGCGACGACCGCGATATCGTATGGGATCTCATCCGCCTTGCCTCCTCATCCGTCGCCTGCTACGCGATCATTCCTCTGCAGGATCTGCTCGATCTGGACAGCGACGCGAGGATGAACCGGCCCTCGACCGTGGGCGGCAACTGGACCTGGCGCTTCGGGCCGGAAGACATCGGCCCCTGGACCGCTGGACGCCTGCGTGAGATGACCGAGCTCTACGGACGACGTTGACGCCTCGCTAGATCGCGCCCGGAATCGGTTCCGGAGTCCTCCACTCCATGTACTTGAAGGGATGGATGTCGAGGGGGTTGGGAAACCAACCTTCAATGAGGGACAGGTTGATGAGGTTGACTGCCGGGGTGTGGTCGATCGGGAGCACCGCGGCCTGCGAGAGGAGCAGGGTCTCCGCCTCGGCCATGGTCTTGTAGCGCTCGCTTTCGGGCTGACCCATCGATTCCTTGATCAACTGATCGTAGGCGGGGTTGCTGTAGCCGGCGTCGTTCAGATTGCTGTCGGTGGTCCACATCTGGAGAAAGGTGAGCGGATCGGCGAAGTCGCCGATCCAGGTGGTGGTCGCTAGGGTGAAGGGCCCCTTCTGGATCGCTTGGTAGTAGGCGTTATAGGGATATCTCTTCACCTCGACCGTAAGCCCTATGGCGCTCTTCCACGCCTCCGCCATGATGTCGGCCGTCTTGCTCTCGTCGCCTTGCGGGACGATGATCGTCACCGGCGGGAGCCCCTTGCCGCCGGCGAAGCCCGCCTTCGCGAGAAGCGCCATGGCTTCGGAGGCATCCTGCTTGTCGATCCCCTTGACCACGGGATAGGAGGCGATCCTCGGCACAAGCGTCGTGGCGGGGATGTAGAGCTGATTCGGGATGCGAATCTTGTCCCACGGGAGGAGCAAGGCGAGGGCGCGGCGAACCTCCGGGTTGTTCCAGGGGGCCTGGCGGCAGTTGAAATAGAAGTAGCTCGTGGCGAACATCGGGTTAACGACGATTGCCTTGGTGTTCTTGACCTTTTCCCAGTTGGCCCCGCCGGCGGCCCACTGGATCTTCCCCTCATTGAACAGCCGCGTCACCTTGTCGGCGTCGTTGGTGAGGAGGATCTTGATGCTCGAGAGGTGGACGTTGTCGGCGTCCCAGTAGAGCTTGTTCTTGGCGAGATCGATCTCGTCGGAATTGTGCTTCAATATATAGAAAGGACCGTTCCCCGGCACGGTCGGCTCCGCGCTCCAGTCCTTGACCGACAGAAAGGGTTTCGGCACGGGAACGAAGGCGTAGTGGCAGAGAATCTTGAGGAAATCGCTGGCCGGCTCGGTAAGCTTGACCTCGAGGGTCGTCGCGTCGATCGCCTTGATGCCGACGCTGCTCGGATCCTTGGACTGGCCGAGGCGGTAGGCCTTTGCCCCCTTCACGACGTCGAGCAGAAAGGAGTAGGGCGCCTTCACCGCCGGGTCCAGGAGATGGAGCCAGGCGTTGCGGAAGTCTTCCGCGGTTACCTCGGCGCCGTCCCAATAGCGGGCGTCCTGTCGCAGATGGAAGGTATAGGTCTTCCCGTCGGAGGAGACGTCCCATGACTTTGCGACTCCCGGCACCGGTTCGAGCGTGAACGGATCGTAGGTCACGAGCCCCTCGTAGATCGCGGTGAACAGCTGCGCTTCGGTGGCCGAGAAAGCGAGAGCCGGATTGAGCTGGATATCCGACTTTCCCATCGAGACCACGAGCTGGGTCGGGAGGCTGTCATTCTCGTCCTGCGCGACCGCAAGCGTGGTCGAGATCGCTAGGGCGAAGCCAGAGACAATCGTGAAAAGAACAAGGCGCTTCATCTATCCATCCCGTCGTCTTCTGCGTAAGGAGGTTCCATCGTATGCGCTTTTCGCAAATAGCACAACCCAGTCGCGTAGGTATGGACTCTAGTGGCCTCCTGGGGACATAGTGTGGGAAGCCTGCGCTTCTGCGGGCCATGAGGCTAGTATATGAGCTCCAATTTGGAAATTCCCGAAAACCGGAACCCCGCGGACAGCCGGCAGCTTTCCCTCGTTCGGCAGGCGGAGATCGTCATCAGCAACGTCCTGCGCATCGGAGTCTTCCTGAGCGCGGCGGTGATCGCGGTGGGGGCGGTGCTCTACTACGCGATTCCCGGCGCGGGCGGGGTCGCTTCCTTGAGCTATCCCCACACCCTCGGCGAGGTTCTTCCGGCGCTGCGGGCCGGCAACTTTCAGGCGATCATCACCCTCGGGCTGCTGATCCTGCTCGCGACGCCGATCGTTCGCGTCGCGGTCTCCATCGTCGCTTTTCTTCTCGAGGGCGATTGGCGCTACGTCGCGATAACGACCGTCGTGCTTGCCCTTCTCCTCGGAAGCGTCTTCATTCTCGGCTCCCTGTTCGGCCACGGTCCCATCGAGACGATGCGCCCGGTCGGCCTCGGCGATTTCGGGATCATCGCCGTGATCTCGGTGGCCGCCGGGCTCATCGGGTCTCTGGTGGGGCTCGGCGGCGGGCTCCTCGTTGTCCCGCTGCTTACCCTCGTCTTTGGGGTCTATCCCGAGGTGGCGGTGGGAGTCTCGATCGTCTCGGTGATCGCGACCTCAAGCGGCGCCGCCGCGGCCTACGTCCGTGACGAGATGACCAATATGCGCGTCGGGATGTTCCTCGAGATTGCGACCACGATCGGCGCAATCGGCGGAGCCTTTCTCGCTATCATCATCGCGCCCGCCTATCTCTTCGTCATCTTCGGAGCAGTCCTGCTCATCTCCGCGATTCCGCTGATCGTGAAGATCGGCGAAGAGCTGCCCGTCGGGGTAAAGAACGACCGCTGGGCTCGCAGCCTCAGGCTTGGCTCGCACTACCCCGACGCGACACTCGCCCGCATGGTCGACTACGAGGTCACCAACGTCCCCACGGGATTCGGGCTCATGAGCATCGCGGGGGTCCTTTCGGGGCTACTCGGAATAGGAAGCGGGACCTTCAAGGTGCTCGCGATGGACGTCGCAATGCGGCTGCCCATGAAGGTATCCACGACGACGAGCAACTTCATGATCGGGGTGACGGCGGCGGCGAGCGCAGGAATCTACTTCCAGCGCGGGGACATCAACCCCCTCTATGCCGCGCCCGTGGCGGTAGGGGTTCTCGTGGGGGCTACCCTGGGAGCCAAGATCCTCACCCGCTTCACCAACGCGACCGTGCGCAAGGTTTTCATTCCGATTCTGGTGATCGTCGCGGGCGAGATGCTCATTCGCGGCGTTGCTCAGCTTCTGGGGTAGCGGCAGAGGCGATCACGATCTCGACGCCGGCTGACTCGAGCTCCGAGCGATACTCGGGGTCGAGGTCCTCGTCGGTCACGAGAACGTCCACCACGTCGATCTGGGCAGTCACGAAGTTGGAGACCACCCCGATCTTCGTGTGGTCGGCGACGACGATGACCTGCCCGCGGGTGCGCTGGATCATGGCGGCTGCGACCTCGGCCTCCTGGTGGATCGGGGTCGTGAGCCCGTGCTTGAAGCTGATTCCGTCGACCCCGATGATCGCCTTGCTGCCGTAGACCTGCTGGAGGGTGAGCGCGGCAAACCCGCCCACCAGCGAATTGGACTGCGGGCGGTAGACTCCCCCGACAAGTATGGTCTCGCTCTCGCGCGCCTCGATGACTGCGCCGAGGTTGCTCGTTACGATCCGGACGCGGGGAGCCCGAATCTGGCGAATGACCTGGAGGGAGGTCGAGCCGCTGTTGACGAGGACCGTATCCCCCTCCTGAATCAGGGCCGCCGCGGCCCGACCGATCGCCATCTTCCCCTCGCGCTCGCGCTGATCCTTCTGGGCGTAGAGCGGCTCGGTCTTCACACGGCGAGTGCTCACGGCCCCCCCATGGGTGCGCTCGAGGACTCCCCGCCCCTCGAGGAGGTCGAGGTCGCGCCGGACGGTGATCTCCGACACCTTCAGGAGCGTCTTGAGCTCCGCGACCGTGACGAGCCCGCGCTCGGAGAGAAGCTTGGAGATGAGCTCCCGTCGCTCGGCCGGAATGTAATCAGCCGCCACTCTGTGCTCCCTGCGCGACCTCCCGATAGAAGGTGCGCTTGACGCGGACCGGTTTGGTGAGCTCGTCGCTGCGCTCCCGCACCGCCTCCGCGGCGATTCCAAGCTCGCGGGCGAGGAGGGCCGTCACCCGCGGGCGGCAGAAGGTTCCCTGGCAGCTCCCCATCCCGGCGCGGGTGCGCCGCTTCACCGCGTCGACCGACTCCACCGGTATCCCTCGGCCCATGCAATCGAGGATCTCGCCCTCGCTTACCCGCTCGCAGCGGCAGACGATGCGCTCGGGTGAGGAATCGAGCTTCACCCGCTGCGAAACCTCCTCGTCGGAGAGGCTCTTCGGCACGATGATGGGCTTTCGGCGGGACGCAAAGCCGCCCCTCGCCCTCAGGGAGAGCCCCGCATCCCGCAGGATCCGCACCACCCGCTCCGCAATTGCCGGAGCCGAGGTGAGCCCAGGCGACTCGATCCCCGCCACATTGATGAAGCCGGGAATCTCGCTCTCTTCGATGATGAAGTCCTTTCGGTCCGGGACCGCCCTGACCCCCGAAAAGGAGGTGAGGAGCTTCGAGAGCTCGAAGCCCGGCACGGACCTGCGGGCGGTCTCGATGATCGAGAGGAGCGCTTCAGGCGAGGTGTCGACGTCCTCCGGCGAGGCCGCCTCCTCGACGTTCGGGCCGATGAGGAGGTTGCCGTGGTAGGTGCTGGTGACCAGGACCCCCTTTCCCCTGTCGGTCGGGACCTGGAAAACGACGTGGCTGAGGATGCTGCCGTACCCCTTCTGGAACAGGAGGTACTCTCCCTTGCGGGGCGAGATCGAGAAGTTGCAGGCCCCGACCATCGCGGCGATGCGGTCGGCGGCCACGCCGGCGGCATTCACGACGAAGGCCGCCTCGACCGGGCCGCGGGCCGTCTCTATGCTGAAGCCGCCGCGTTCCTCGATAGCGAGCACCTCGGAGAAGAGGCGCAGCTCGACCCCGTTGGCAACTGCGTTTTCCGCAAGCGCGATCGTGAGCTCGTAGGGGGAGGCGACCCCGACCGAAGCGCACCGCAGGGCGAAGCGGGCCTCGAGGCTCACGTTCGGCTCGAGGCGATGGATCTCGGAGCCCTCGAGGATCGAGAGCCCCTCGCTCCCGTTGGCGATCCCGTTCTCGTAGAGTCGCTCGACCGCGGCGCGCTCTTCCTCCGCAAAGCCGAGCACGAGCGAGCCGCAGCGCCGGAACCCGAAATGCAGCTCGGCTTCGAGCTGGGAGAAGCGTCGATTGCCCTCCGCGCAGAGCTCCGCCTTCAGGGTTCCGCTCGGCGCGGCGTACCCTCCATGAACGATCCCGCTGTTCGCTTTGGAGGCCCCCTGACTGACGTCCCCCGCTCGATCGATGAGGAGGGTTCGCAGCTCGTAGCGCGAGAGCTCTCGCGCGATGGCGCATCCGACAACGCCTGCACCGATGATGCACACGTCGTACATTGATTACTCCTTTTATCAGCTATTAGGCCCCCAATCTCGGTGATTGTCAATGCACACGTTTGATTGTTTATGCGTTTCCCGGGGCAGGTTTCGAGCAATAGGGCTCGAAAGTGATCAAATCTCCCTCGATCAGGCCCGGGAAGGCTGACTTCCGAATCGTCTCCACCGAAAGGCCCTTGATTTTTTTGCCGATTCGTGTGTATGACAAGCGATCCCATCGTCATATACGCGGAGGTGCTACCATCAGGAGTCCTACACTCTCCTCGCCGCGCGGAGCCTCTCGGACGCGCCGAGGAATACGAAACGGGAAGATAGGAGAGTTTCTTCAAAGTCATCGCGGGCTTCTCATAGCGCTCGCCCTTCTCATACCCCTCGGGGCAGGCGGGGGCCTGTTCGCCGCACAGGTCGGGCTATTTCGCAGCGTCAACCTCATTGCCCTATTCTCCCGGCGAGGCATCGAGCCGAGGCAGCTTCCTCCCGGCGCGGACGTGGGGCTCACCCTCTACCGCAATCCCAAGACCCAGGACCGAGTCGTCGGCTTCTATGCCGACCTTGCCGGCTCGCCGGAGCTGGCAACCACCATCATCAAGGTGGCGAACAAGGTCGACGTTCCCCTGTCGCTCGCCTTCGCGCTTGCGTGGAAAGAGAGCAACTTCTCACCCTCGGCCGTCAACTACAACGGGGGGTCGGTGGATCGAGGGCTCTATCAGTTGAACTCGCTGTCGTTTCCGAATCTGGCGCCAGATGCCTTCTTCGATCCGAGCACCAACGCCGAAAAGGGGCTTAGCTACCTGAGCGAGTGCCTCAAGGAAGGCGGCAACGAGATTGTGGGGCTCGCCATGTACAACGCGGGGATGGCTCGGGTCGTCGAGAACGGGACCCCGCGCGAGACCCTCGACTACATCTCGACGATTCTCAACTACCAGAGCGCGGTCGAGGCTCAGTTCGAAACCGCGATGCTCAAGTCGGGAATGGCTCCCAGTGTCCTTGCACGCCTCGCCGCTCAGGGGAGCGCCGACTTCTAGACCCTCCCATTTTCGGAGGGCGATCCGAGCGGCAGAGCGCAAGTCCGACGGCCCGAAAGAGATTCTCTACCCGGCCACGCATGGAAAAAGGTCGCGCCCAGCCGCTGCAGCCCCTCGGAAGCCCTTGCCGCGCTCATCGAGCGCTGCCGGGTCGTGGAGTGGAACCTAACGGGAGGGAGAGTCATTTCTCTCCGAGCGTTCACTTCGTCGTCGAGCCGGAGGGGGCCTACGTCCAGGGGGTGCACACCGGGCTCTCCTTTCCTCCCCCGATCCGAGGATAGGCCTTGTCGCCCAGGCGGTCGATCACGTCATGAGCCAAGCGGAGCTCACGCGCGCCGTGCTATAATCGCCGTATAGCGATGTCAAACCAAACGGATTCGACCCCGGACGAAAGCGGCCCGGATCAGGCCTCCGGCCCGCAGGAGGGCTTTCCCTCCGCGTGGGTTGCTGGCATGCTCGAGGTTGCCGACCGAAGCCTCGATGCTCGGGCGAAGGTGAGGCTCCTGAAAGGGTGTGCGGCAGCCCACTACCGCAGCGCGCGAATGCCGGAAACGGTCGCGCCCTTCGCGGGCGATCTCGAGCGGTTCCTTGAGCACCTCTCGCAGAGCTGGAACTGGAAGATCAGCTACGACCCTTCCGCAGGGATCATCCTCGCCGACGAGAACAAGAGCTCCTGCGTCTGCCCCCTCGCTCGGGGCGGCGCGCGGTTGTCGCCGCTCCTCTGCCACTGTTCGGAGGGCTTCGCCGAGCGGATGTTCTCCGCAGTCACCGGGAAGGCGGCGCGCGCGACCGTCATCCGCTCGGTGCTCCGGGGGGATCCGAGCTGCGTCTACCGCATCGAGCTCGGGGAGGAATCGAATGGACAGGCTCGAAGAGATCGCGCAGGAGAGGGACGCCGCGAATCGGAAGCTCGCGGCGCTTAGGTCCAGAGTCTATGCAGCCTTTCTCGAGATGGAGCGGGCGACCTACTCCGACGGCGCCCTCCCGAGGAAGACCAAAGAGCTGATCGCAATCGGCATTTCGGTCCCTATGCACTGCGAGTCGTGCATGCAGTGGCACATCGAACAGGCGGCCAGGTGCGGGGCGAGCCTGCGGGAGATCCTTGAGGCGGTCGAGGTCGGGATCGAAATGGGCGGAGGCCCGGCTACCGTGTCCGCCCGCTTCGCGCTGCGGGTCGTCGATCGGGTCTTCCCCGGCGAGCTTCCGGGGTAGGACCCTGAGACACCGGCTGTCCGGGTCCGGCCGCGAGGGATCGCCAGCCCTAGGACCATGATGGTGATGAGAATTGCGATCACCCCGTCGCCGAGCGCTTCGAGGTGCTCCTCTTTCATGGGGCCTCAAGGATCCGCGGGCGCGCCTTTGGCCCTCAGCTGTCGAGGGTCAGCATGAGCTGAGGCGCGGGGATAACGTGGTCGCTCCGCATGGAGACCACGGCCGTCCCGAGGGCGTTGAACTCGATGACGTGGCTGCTCCAGCCGAAGCTCCCCTCCTCGATCTGAACTCCGACAATGCCGTCCGCTTTCAGCTGCAGGGCCTCCTCCTGCATCCTCTCCATCGCGAGCTCGCGAGAGTCGTAGAGGGCCTGGGTGAAGTTCACCATCTCGACGTTCTGGCCGGCGTTTCGCATCATCTGAGCGAGGCTCTGGTGGGCGATATGGTAGACGCAGTTGCCCATGACCAGCCCGACGGGGCGGTAGCCCGAGCGCAGGAGTGTCCAGAAGTCTTGGCCGGAGAGGTCGCTCGTGAAGGGTTTGCCGGCGACCGTCTTGTAGCTCGCGGAGCGATCCCTCGGCGAGACCGCGGTTCCGATCGCGACGAACTCGGCGAGGCTCTCCCCCCACTCGAGAAGCTTGATATAGAGCCGAACTCCGATGATCCCCTCGGCCCCCAGGGCGTCGGCCTCCTCCTCCATCCGGGTCATGGCGAGCTCGCGGTCGTGGTACATCGCCTGGGTGAGAACCGTCATCTCCTGGTTCTGGCTCCAGCTGCGCTGCTGATACCCGATGTGGTAGATCGAGCTTCCGAGCACCATCCCGACTGGCTCGAATCCCGCCTCTTTGACGAGGAGAAACTCGTTCACCGTCAGGTCGCTCGTGAAGAAGGGGGCGTGCCCCTTTTCACTCTTCATGGAATTGAGGCGCTCAAGCGCGCGGGGTGACAGATCAGAGGCCATGAGTTACTCCTTCGGGGAAAGTTTGAATGAGGTGTGATCCTTCAGGTCATGGAAGGTCACGGTCGACCCTGAGGAGGCGGGGGCATCCTTTCGGGCGACAATCGCGGTGCCGACGGCGGCGAAGTGAACGACGAGGTCGGTGTATTCGACCTCGTTCACCTCGTACTCGATCCCTTCATAGTCCCAATCGACGCCGACGCCGACGGCACCCTCGGCTCCGGCGCGCTTCACCTCATTGGCGAAGCGCTCCATTGCGATATCCCGAGCCTCCTGGAAGCCGTAGGTATAGGCCCCGAGCTCCTGGTTCGCCATGCCCGCTCCCCAGAGGTTGTTCAGGGCCACGGTGGCCTGATAGTCGGCGTGGATGTAGTAGGAGCAGACCCCGAAGGCGATCTCCCGGGGGAGGTATCCGCTCTCGTGGAGCTTCCAGAACTCCTGACCGGAAAGCGCGCTCGTGAAGGGCTCGCCGGCAACGGAGTCGGCCGCGCCCTTCAATCGTATCGCAGTTCCCACTGCAGTGAGCTCGATGAGTCGATCGCCCCAGTCCTTGACCCTCCCCTCCATGCGCACGCCGATCACCCCGTGAGCGCCAAGGAGGGCCGCCTCCTGCTTGAGCCGGGAAATTGCAAGGGCGCGGTTCGCAAGGTGGGCGCGGGAGAGGGGGACGAGCTCCCCGGTGGGCTGATAGAGGCTCGAGTAGTAGCCGCGGTAGCCTATCCGGAAGAAGGAGCTGCCCATCACCTGCCCAACCGGCTCGAAGCCCGCCTGTCGCGTGAGGAGGTGCTCGTTCGTCGAGAGATCGCTCGAAAAGAAGCCGCCCTTGCCTGCCTGGTCGCGCAGCCTGCGCTCAGCCTGCACCGGCAGGCGGCCCGCCTCGAGCGCCGAGAGGCTCTCGGTCTGATCCTGAGCGGCTTTCTCACGAGCCGCCTTTTCGTCCGTCGATTCTCGTTTCCACAGGGCCACGGGCTCCTCCAATGGGCTATTCAAGTATGAAGCGCGAGAGGGCGGCGCGGAGCGCGGCCGAGCGCTCCGCCTGTCGGGCCAGCTCCATCGCGAGCTCGCGAAGCCAGGCATCGACCTCAACCGGATTGGTCTTGAGCACGATCCCGCGCACCTCTTTCAGGACCTTGGCTGCCACGAACCCGCGGGCGTCCCGGCTTATCTGAAAGTGGCGATCCTCAAAGCGAAAGGTGATCTCTTCGATGGCGCGACCCTTCGAAAGCAGCCCGCCCTTTCGGCGGATCGTCATCAGGTGCGACAGCGGGCCCTCGAACTTGCGGGCAAGAAACTCAAGGAGGTCCTGAGATTCCTCGAGCCCGCTCTGCAGGGTCGCCGCCAGGATATCCGCTTCCAGGCCCTTTTCATTCTCGCTGCTCATTGTGCAATTCCCCGTCCGCAAGCCGAAAGCGGCCCGCGCCAGAGTGGCCATTATATACCGGTCTGCTCTCGTTATCAAATCCGCCAGGGGAGCCGCGACGGTCTCAAACCGCGCGCCGCTCGATGAAATCCCACTTATTGCCGTAGAGATCGCGGAAGACCGCGACGGTGCCGTAGGGCTCCTCGCGCGGCTCCTCGAGAAACTCGACGCCGCGCGAGCGCAGCGCGCGGTAGTCGCGCTTGAAGTCGTCGGTCTCAAGGAAGAGGAACACCCTCCCGCCTGTTTGGTTTCCGACCCGCGTCGCCAGCTCCTCGGTTGCGGCTTCGGCGAGGAGCAGGCGCGTTCCGCTCGGGCCGGGAGGCGCGACGAGGACCCAACGCTTCCCCCCGCCGAGGGGGGTGTCCTCGATCAGGGCGAAGCCGAGCTTCCCTGTGTAGTAGGCGATGGCCTCGTCGTAGGATCGCACCACGAGGGCGACGGATGTGATTCTCATTGCGGTCGACCTCCTTGTCGAGCCTGCCGACGTCGCTTGGGCGGCGCGGAGGCCCAGGCCCTACTTCACGGCGCCGAAGGCCGCGAAGCAGCCATTCTTGTGAAGGACCTCGGTCTCGCGGAAGCCTACGGTCTTGAGGAGATCGAGCTGGAAGGTGACCGATCTCGGGGTATCCTCCCCCTCGATATAGGCAAAGACCTTCTCGCGATAGGCCGAACCGCCGAGCTGCTCGAGATAGGCGCCGTAGCGCTGCCACATAGTCCGTTGGACCTCCCGGCTCGAGTGGGTCACGAGATCCGAGATCCAGATGGAGCCTCCCGGACGGAGCGCCGCGTAGCACTTTCGAAAAACACGCGACCACTCCTCATCCTCGCGCAGATGATGAAAGACCGCAGCCGCGACAATGAGGTCGTAGGCTCCGGGCTCAAGCTC
>DAHVAK010000058.1 GCA_027314665.1 Spirochaetales bacterium | reverse complement strand
TCGTGGAGTTTCAGCGCGACTTTTTCCTGCGCGGGCCGAAATACCTCGTGCCCCTCACCCTTAAGGATATCGCGAACGAGGTTTCTGTCCACGAGACAACGGTCTCGCGCATCGCCAACGCCAAGTACGTTCAGACGGAATGGGGCATCTTTGAGCTCAAGTTCTTCTTTTCGAACTCGATATCGGGAGCCGGCTCCACGGGTTCGCGTTTCTCGAAGGAGGGAGTCAAACAGACAATCAAAGAGATCGTCGAAGCGAGCGGATCGGCGAAGCACCTCTCCGATCAGAAGATCGCCGACCTTCTGAAGGGAAGGGGCATCAATCTCGCCCGCCGCACCGTAGCCAAGTACCGCAAGGAGCTCGACATCCTCTCGTCCTACAGCAGGTGACCGTCGAGGGAAGCCGTCGCCTTCCGGCGGCGGCGAGAGCGTGAGACCAGACCACAGCGCGAACGGCTCAGGGCTTACGTGAGTTTCTAAATAAGCCATTCGGGGAGGCGTAGTATGAATCTTGAGGTCAAAGGCGTTCACTTCGAGGTTTCCGATCATATTCGCGACACGATCGACAAAAAGCTGAAGAGGATCGATTTTGCCAAGGATCTCATCGTCGATCAGCTCTTCACCCTTACAAAGACAAAGAACGGCTACAAGGTCGAATGCACGACCAACTTTCGGTGGGGTACCTCTGCTCACGTCGGCGTCGATACAGTGGGATTAATGGAAGGATTGGATATTCTGTTTGACAAGCTCGCCCAGAAGGTCCATAAGGAAAAGGAAAAGATCCAGGAGCACTCATCGCGCACCCACGAAGCCGCCGAGGAGTAGGCGAGCCGACGCTTCACCCGCCCATTCCCGTCCTGACCGGGGCCTCGCGGCCGGAGCTCGGCGGGGGCGCGGGCTTTTGTGCTATACTCGATGGGCGCGCTGTGAGGATGATGCATGGAAAAGATCACAGTTCTCGATCTCCTCGACTTGGACCTCAAGGAGCATGATGCCCTCGATCTCAAGTGCATCGGAGCCCGCTCCGGCCTCGCCCGTACCATCGAGGAGCCGGATATCAACCGCCCTGGGCTCACCTTGAGCGGCTTTTTCGACAACTTCGCCTATCAGCGGGTGCAGGTCTTCGGAAGGGGTGAAAGCGCCTACCTTGACAAGCTGGATCGGGAGAACGAAACCGCCATTATTCGCAAGCTCTTCACCTATCCTATTCCCTGCTGCATCTTCACCCACGGCATCACGCCCACCGCCAGGTTCGTGGAGACCGCCGAAGAGGCGGAATGTCCGATCCTCCAGAGCGGTTTACCGACCTCCGATTTCTCGGTGCGCCTGATTCGAGCCTTGAGCAACATCTTTGCCCCGCGGCAGACCATCCATGGGGTCTTCGTGGAGGTCTTCGGGATCGGCGTCCTCATAACGGGAGACAGCGGCGTCGGAAAGAGCGAGTCCGCCCTCGAGCTCATCGAGCGGGGCCATCGCCTCATCTGCGACGACGCCGTGGAGCTGAAGTGCATCAACGGGAACATCCTGATGGGAGGGGGCAAGAACGTCGCCGTGGGACACCACATGGAGATCCGCGGGCTGGGGATCATCAACATCGCGCATCTTTTCGGCGTCGGCGCAATTCGCGATCGAAAGCAGGTTCAGCTCATCGTCCAGCTCGAAGAATGGGACTCGCAGAAGGTGTACGACCGCATGGGCGCGGGGGACAACGAGGTCGCGATCCTTGGGGTGTCGATCCCCAGGCTGATCGTTCCCGTGAAGCCGGGCCGCAACATCCCTATCATCATCGAGACCGCAGCGATGAACGAGCGGCTGAAGAAGATGGGGTACTATTCCGCCTATGAGTTCGACCAGAACGTGCTCAAGTGGCTCGAGAGCGAGAACGCCCGCGCCGTCTACTTCCAAGAAAAAGACAGCTACTGAATACCCCCCATGATCTCGAAGGTCGTCACCATCAAAAACCGCGCGGGAATCCACGCCCGTCCCGCCGCCCTGATCGTGCAAACCGCCAATCAATTCGCGTCGCAGATCTTCTTTGAAAAGGACTCAAATCGCATCAACGGGAAATCGATCATGGGAATCATCACCCTGGGCGCCGCCTTCAATACCTCCCTGACGGTTATCGCCGACGGAAAGGATGAGCTCGCCGCGGTGGAAGCGATCGTGAAGCTCTTCGAGAACAAGTTCGAGGAGGGTTGAGCCACGAGATGCCTCCACCGAGCCGCCCTCTCCCTCACCGCGGCGATGCTCCTCGTCGCAGGGCAGCCGGCCTGGGCCGAGAGCCTCAGCGGTCCCCGCTATGCGGTCACCGGCGGACAGCTCATCGTTTCCCTCTCATTGCATAACCCGCCCGCGAGAGAGATACTTGAGCGGCTCAAGGATGGGCTGAAGTCCGAGATTCGTTTTGATGTGCGGGTCTACCAGAAGACGACGGGGATTTTCCGTTTCCTGGGGGATAAGCTCATCGGCGAGTGCCATCCGGCCTACGAAGCGCAATGGGACGAGTTCAGCAACCAGTTCGTCGTGACGACGGACAACCATCACACCTATCGCTTCGCGACAGCGCGGGCCTTCGTGGCCTTCTTCTTCTCGCTGTCGTACTACCCGACAGCCATCCGACTCGCGACGGATCGCGGTTACTACATGCTCACCAGCATCGAGGTGGATGCGACGAAGCTCGCGCCGCCTCTCAACATGATCTCGCTGCTCGTGCCGCTCGACCGGCACACGACGGCGTGGGAACGAACTCGCCTCGAGTTTTAGGAGGCTTGGGATGAAACTGCCCCGATCCCCCGGCTCGAGCGTCGCGGGGCTCGTGAGCCTCGTCCTGATCTACATCCTCCTCATCGTTCTCATCCTGTTCTTCTCGAACGAGGTGCTTCAGGATATCTCCAAGGAGAGCACCCTATCGAATTTCATCGTGCTCCCCCTCGCGGTAATTCTTCCGGTCTTCATCGTGGGGACCCTCATCGTCAACATCCTCCGCCTGGTGCGCGAGCGAAGAACCGGTCAGCCCGGGGTTCGGCTCAAGATTCGGATGATCGTCTTCTTCACCTTCATCGCCTTTCTCTCTTCGATCCCGCAAGGGGTCCTTTCGATAAGCTTCATCAATACGACGATGAACTCCTGGTTCTCGACACCGACGCGCGGCGCCCTCCAGGGCGGGGTGGACATAGCCCTCGAGTTCATCAACGACAAGCTCACGAATCTCGCCTCCTTCAGCGACAGCTCGGCCCTCTCATCCATGCTTCGCGACATCGAGCGGTCGCCGGATCGCCTCTGGACCGAGGTCCACGAGGCGAACCCCTCGATATCGGCAATCCAGGTCTTTCGCGACAACGGGAGCGAGCTCTTCTTTCGCGGAAACGCGCAGGCCCGCATGAAGGGGCCCTTCATGAGCAATCGGGAGGAGGGGATGCTCCCGAAGGAATCCAACGGCGATCTGAGCATCCTTCGGTTCCTCCGAATCTATCGCGTCGATCAGGAGCGCTACGCAGTCGTCTTGAGCACCATCCTTCCCGCCGGATTCGACCAGAAGGCTCAGGCCTTGACCGCAAGCCGGGAGATCTTCACTCAGCTCGATCGCTACGGTGCGGTTTTCCGAATCGTGCTGGTTCTCTTCTTTTCGTTCTTCTCGCTGCCCATGCTCTTGCTCTCGATCCTAGTGAGCTTTCTCCTGAGCGAGGAGATCATGCGCCCCATCGTGAATCTCGAGGAGGCGACGCGTAGGGTCACGCAAGGCGACTATTCGTATCGCATCCTCGGACGCTCGGGGGACGAGCTGGCGCTTCTGGTCGACTCCTTCAACAAGATGGTCTCGGAGCTCGAGCGATCAAGGCTCAAGATCATGCAGACCGAAAAGGTGACCGCCTGGCAGGAGATCGCTCAGCGTCTTGCGCACGAGATCAAGAATCCTCTCACCCCGATCAAGCTGTCGGCTCAGCGGATCCTGAAGAAGGCCGAGGAGAGCCGTGAAGAGCTCGATCGAATCCTTGAGCCGGCGGTCCGATCCATCATTACCGAGGTCGAAAATCTCGACAGGATGCTCAAGGAGTTTCGCGACTTCTCCAAGCTGCCCGCTCCCCAGCTATCCAACGTGAATCTCAAGGAGCTCGTGCGGGAGGTCCTGACGATGCATGAGCCGACCTTCCGAAACGTGACCTTCAACCTCGACGGGCTCCCGGAGGCCATGACCCTCCGCGTCGATCGCGACCAACTGAAGCAGGTCTTCACGAACCTCTTTAAGA
Organism: Spirochaetales bacterium; assembly: GCA_027314665.1. Lineage (GTDB taxonomy): Bacteria > Spirochaetota > Spirochaetia > DAHUYW01 > DAHUYW01 > DAHUYW01. Next base: position 17,028 of record DAHVAK010000058.1, on the reverse strand, counting down.
ACGCCTCCGAGGCGACCCAGGGAGAGGGAACGGTCTGGATTCGAGCCGACCTTGTCAGAAAGGGGAACAATCAGTACTGTAGGGTCCAGGTCCAGGACACCGGCAGCGGCATCGAAGAGGAGTACCACAACCAGGTATTCAATCCCTACTTCACGACCAAGGGCTCGGGCACGGGACTGGGTCTCCCCATCGTCGAGCGCATCGTCTTTGACCACAAGGGACAGATATGGTTTGAGACCCAAGTTGGTAGCGGCACTACCTTCTTTTTCGACTTGCCGATGGAGACGTGAATGGGAAGAGTGCTCGTCGTTGACGACGAACCCGGGATTCGCAGCGTTCTTACCGATATCCTCCAAGACGAAAAGCACGTGGTCTTCGCGGCGGCGGACGGCTTCGCCGGGCTCGCCATCCTCAAGCAGGAACCGATCGACCTCGTCATCCTGGACGTCTGGCTGCCCAACCTCGGAGGGATCGACGTCCTGAAGGAGATCAAGCAGGAGTACCCGGAGATCGAGGTCATCATCATCTCGGGCCACGCCAATATCGATCTCGCGGTACGGGCCGTCAAGCTCGGCGCCTACGATTTCCTGGAGAAGCCCCTTTCTCTCGAAAAGGTGACGACCCTCGTGCGCAACGCGCTGACCCTCGAGGACCTGAAGCGCGAGAACCGCACGCTGAAGAGCTCGCTCTTCATGGACGACGAGCTGATCGGACAGAGCAAGCCGATGCAGGAGGTCGTCGAGCTCATCCGCCAGAGCGCCTCCTCGGAGGCGAAGATAATGATCCTCGGGGAGAACGGCACGGGCAAGGAGCTCGTCGCCCGCGAGATCCATCGGCAGAGCCCGCGCGCCGGCGGGCCCTTCGTCGAGGTGAACTGCGCCGCCATCCCGGACACCCTCATCGAGAGCGAGCTTTTCGGCCACGAGAAGGGCGCCTTCACGGGCGCCGTTGCGCGGCGAAAGGGCAAGTTCGAAGCGGCCAGCGGGGGGACCATCTTCCTCGACGAGGTCGCGGATCTTTCGGCGAGCGCTCAGGCCAAGCTTCTGCGCGTGATCCAAGAGCTCAAGTTCGAGCGCATCGGGGGAGAGAAATCGATCACGGTGGACGTCAGGATCATCTCCGCCACGAACAAGGATATCCACGAGGAGACCGCAAACCGGAGATTTCGCGAGGATCTCTACTTCCGGCTGAACGTGATCCCTATCTTCGTTCCGCCGCTTCGAGAGCGCATCGAAGACCTCTCGGCTCTTGTCACCTACTTCATGCGAAAGTTCAAGGAGCCCGACGCCCCCGAGCCGAAAACCATCTCTCCGGAGGGGATCAAGCTGCTCGAAGGCTATCCCTGGCCGGGCAACGTTCGGGAGTTGAAGAATTTCGTACAGCGTATTAACATCATGGCAGATGAGCAGGTGATCTCCCCGGAGACGGTCAGATTCTACCTCGGAGAGCAGAGGGTGAACGGGGAGTCGGCGTCGCTGCGGGATTTCAGCGGCATGAAGCTGGGCGAGGCGCGCGATGAATTTGAGAAGAAATTCATTGTCCGGAAGCTCGAGGAAAACGACTTCAATATCACACAAACCGCTCAGAGCCTCGGCGTCTATCCCAGCAATCTCCACGGCAAGATCAAAAAGTTCGGGATTCAGGTAAAGAAGTGAAGACCCTCACCAAGCGCCAGCAGGAGATTCTCCATTTCATCGAGGCGTTCATCGCGAATCACAAGTACCCGCCGACGATCAGGGAGATTGCGAGCGAGTTCGGCATCTCGGTGAAGGGCGCCTACGACCACGTCAAAGCCCTAGAAAAAAAGCATCACATCCGATGCGACCTCAATCGCTCTCGAGCCATCGAGGTCTTGAAGCCGGCGACCGAGAAGGAAGATTTCGTCAAGATCCCGGTGCTCGGCAGCGTGGCCGCGGGCATTCCGCTCTTCTCGGAGGAGAATCTCGAGCGCTACATCCGCCTTCCGGGGGAAACGCTCTCGAAGGGGAAGCACTTCGCCCTGAACGTCAAGGGCGACAGCATGCAGGACGCGGGTATCCTCGACGGCGACACAGCGGTCTTCGTGCAGAAGCCGACCGCGAACAACGGCGACATCGTGGTTGCCATGATCAACGAAGAGGCCTACACCCTCAAGCGCTTCTTTCGCGAGAAGCATCGCATCAAGCTCAAGGCGGAGAATCCGATCTATCCGCCCATCTACAGCCAGAACGTGAAGATTCTCGGGAAGCTCGAATGCATCATGCGCAGCTATGACTGAGCCCCGAGCCTATCTGCTGCTCGGGCCCGAGGTCGGCGAAAAGGGTGCCTTCATCGACTCGCTCAGAGACAAGATTGCCGAACGGTGCGGCGAGCCGCCCGAGGTCCAGATCTTCTATCCGTTCGAAACTCCGATCGGAGAGGTGGTTGCGCTCCTGCGCAACGGCTCGCTCTTTGCCCGACATCGGATAGTGAGCTACCGAGACGCCCACGAGATCAAGCGCAAGGAGGAGGTGAGCCTCCTTCTCGACTACCTCGCCTCGCCGGCGCAGGAGGCAACCCTCCTTCTCGTGAGCGAAGAGACTCAGGTCGACAAACGAATTGCCAAGGCGATCCCTCAGGCGGCGACCAAGGTCTTCTGGGAGATGTTCGAAAACCGCAAACGAAGCTGGATCTCGAGCTACCTCGCCCAAGCGGGGCTCGCCATCAGCCCCGACGCCGTGGACCTTCTCCTCGACCTCGTCGAAAACAACACCCGCGACATGCGGGTGGAGTGCGAACGGCTGTCACTGTTCTTCGGCAAGGGGAAGAGGATCGAGGTCACCGACGTCGAAGCCTACATTTACCACAGCAAAGAGGAGAACGTCTTCACTCTTTTCGACCGGATCGCCGACGCCGATTTCGCCGCGTCCCTGGCAACCCTGCGTTCCATCCTCCTCTCGGGCGAAGGGAGCGGGGTGCAGCTGATCGCGGGGCTCCTTTGGCAGTTTCGGCGGCTGCTTGCTGCGAAGAGCCTGGAGGCCGCGCGCCTGCGGCCGGATGAGGTGTGGACGAAGCTCGGGATTCGCAGCAAGCGAAGCCAGCGAAGCTACGCGGCGGGGCTCTCGAACTACACCCTCGGGCAGCTCGAGGGGATCCTCATCCTCATCGCCCACTATGACGCCCGGCTTCGCGCCGTGCGCACTGACCTGCAGCCCCTTCTCCTCGAGCTATTCCTGTACTACTGCGTCGTCCGCAAAGGCCGCGAGCCGGAGCCCTACCGGGCGTAGCCCCCTCATCGCATCGAGCGAGCCGCCTCGACGAGATTCTTCAGGCTCGGCACGGTCTCCTCCATCGATCGCGTCTTCAGGCCGCAGTCCGGATTGACCCAGATCTTGCCTACGTCGAGGCGTTCCTTCATTCTCACCAGGGTGTCGCGGATCTCTTTCTCCGGTGGAACCCGCGGAGAATGGATGTCGTAGACCCCGGGCCCTACCTGATGGCTGTAGTTGTTCTCCCGAAGGACGTTCAGCATCGTCAGATCCGAGCGAGCCGCCTCGATCGAGATGACGTCGGCATCCATCTCCTCGATCTCCTTGATGATGTCCGCGAACTCGCTGTAGCACATGTGGGTGTGAATCTGCGTCTCCGGCTTCACCCCCGAGTGCACGAGCCGGAAGGCGCGTACCGCCCAGTCGAGGTAGTCCTTCTTCCAGTTGGCCTTGCGCAAGGGGAGCTTCTCGCGGAGGGCCGGCTCGTCGATCTGGATGACCCGTATCCCGGCCTTCTCCAGGTCGAGGACCTCGTCCCTGATCGCGAGGGCGATTTGGTAGGCGATCTCCCGCAGGGGAAGGTCCTCGCGGGGGAATGACCAGTTGAGGATCGTGATGGGGCCGGTGAGCATGCCCTTCACGGGGCGCTTCGTCAGGCTCTGCGCGTAGGTGATCCATGCGACGGTGAAGGGCTTCGCGCGTTTGACGTCGCCGAAGATGATCGGAGGGCGGACGCATCGGGTCCCGTAGGACTGAACCCACCCGTTCTGGGTGAACAGGAAGCCGGGAAGGTTCTCTCCGAAGTACTCCACCATGTCGCTGCGCTCGTACTCCCCGTGCACGAGGACATCGAGACCGATCTCCTCCTGGAGCTTGATGAGGTCGCGAATCTTGGAGCGAATCCGCTCGACGTATTCCTGCTCGGAGATCTCGCCGTCGTGGAGGGACTTGCGCAGCTTCCGCACATCGCCGGTCTGGGGAAAAGAGCCGATCGTGGTAGTCGGGAAGAGGGGAAGCCTGAGCTCGTTTTTCTGCAGACGATAGCGCTCCTCGAAGGAGGGGGTTCGAACGAAGTCCCTCTCCGTGAGCGCGGCCACGCGCTGCCGAACCTCTTTGAAGGAGAAGCTCTGTGATTCGCTCTTCTCGTGCAAGAGGGCTTGATTTCGCGCGAAGCGCTCATCGCGGCTTCGATCCGACAGGTCGAAGAGACCCGCCAGCTCCCGCAGCTCGTCGAGCTTCTCCTCGGCGAAGGCGAGATGGCGCCGGTAGCTCTCGTCCATCCCCTTCTCGTAGCGCACCGAATAGGGAGCAAACAGCAGGGAGCAGGAGGTGCCGATGACCGGGGGGGTCTCAACGACTCGGCGGATCTCATCGAGAAGCTCGAGGGTCTTTCGGTAGTCGTTCCGCCAGATGTTTCGTCCGTTGACGACGCCGGCGAACAGGAGGCGCCCGTCAGGGAAACCCGTTTCCTTGAGAAGACGCAGGTTGTCCCGGCCCTCTACGAAATCCAATCCGACGGCGTCGAAGTCGAGCTTTGCGATGGCGTCGAAGGAATCGTGCACATCCCCGAAGTAAGTCTGGAGAAGGATCTTCATCCCGCTCCGCTCCGCCAGCAGTCGGCTGTAGATGGCGGTGAAGATCCCGATCTCGAAGGAGCTCAAGTCGGTGACGAGGATCGGCTCGTCCAGCTGCAGCATCGCGACTCCCTTGGCGGCGAGGCGCGAGATGAGATCGACGTACGCCTGTGCGATCTCCTCCTGGTAGTCGCCGAGTCCCTTCCCGGCGGGAAGGCGGGAGAGCTTCAGGAAGGTCAGCGGGCCGGGGACAACGGGCCGAGTCTCGATCCCGAGGGCCTTCGCCTCGGCGTACTCGTCCAAGACCTTGGTGTTGGCGAGCCGAAGGCGGGTGCCCTCCTCGATCTCCGGCACCATGTAGTGGTAGTTCGTGTTGAACCACTTCTTCATCGGAAGGGCCTTGACGTCCCGGCCGCCCTTCTGGTAGCCGCGCGCCATTGCGAAATAGACGTCCAGGGGCGGCAGCCCGAGCTCCCGGTATCGGGTCGGAACGGCATCGAGGGTGAGCGCCATGTCGAGGAGGTTGTCATAGAACGAGAAGTCGTTCGAGGGGATGTAGCGAACCCCCTTGTCGGCTTGAACGCGCCAATGCGCCTTGCGCAGCTCGGCGGCTGCCTTCGTAAGCTCTTCGGCGGAAACCGCCCCTTTGAAATACTGCTCGGTCACCTTCTTGAGCTCGCGGTCGGCGCCAATACGAGGATAGCCGACCACCGAAACTTCTGCCATTCCTATCTCCTTCCGTTGTCTTTCCGGTAGCGGGCAGTATAGAGGGTATGCCCACTTTGTTCAAGAAAAGCTGCGCGAGCGGCGACCGGGGCTATCGGACCGCCGCAGCTACCGCGCCTTCGTGAGGAAGCTCGCCCATCGGTAGACGAGAACCGTGAAGGCCGCAGCCACGTTCAGAGAGCGCTTCGAGCCGAGGAGGGGGATGCTCACCCGGCCCAGAGCGGCGTCGGCCCTGCGGAGCAGCTCCGGACTGACTCCCAACTCCTCGGAGCCTACGATGACCGTCCCGCTCGGGGGAAAAGCGAACTCTTCGAGGGGGGCTCCGCCGGTCTCCAGCGCGAAGAGCCCGGGCTCGCCGGATAGCACCTCGGGCTCCGCAATCTCCCACGGCACCACCTCGGCGCTCCCCATCGAGGCACGCCGAGCCCTCGGATGGGAGGGGAGGGGCGAGCTCGGCGAGAGGTAGACTCTTTCCACGCCAAAGGCCTCGGCGCTGCGAAGAAGCGCTCCGATGTTGAAGGGCGAGCGCACGGAGTCGAGATAGACGCGCATGGGCAGCCGGATGCCCCCTCCCGGGTCGAGCTCGCCGGTCGCGGGGCAGAGTAGATCCCATTCCGCCGGGGCCGCGCCCAGGTGCGCGAGGAGCGCATGGCGCAGCTCATTGCAGCGGCGGAGGAGCTCCCCCGCCGCCGCGGGAAGGGAGGGCCCGCCGAGGCCCAACCGGACCCGCTCGGGAAGCTGATCGTCCGTGGAGAGAAGTCGCACAATCGCGGCGAGGTAGTCGAGGTCGATCGAGCGGCTCGAGCGCAGATCGAGCTCGTACCTCTGCAGAAGCAGGGCAATCTTGTGAAGCCGGGACTCCCGCGGGAGGCGGGCGAGCTTGCGGGGAGCGATCATCGCGCGCTTCTCCTCATTGGGCGAGCGCTCCTGCAGGGTGCCGACAAACTCGAAGGTGCCTGCCAAGACGGCGTTTTCTCGAACCAATTTGGGGCAAGTGGCCGGAGAAAACGCCGTCTTGGCGGCGGGTCAATCACGTTGTCAGCACCCTGCCTAGAGGGCTTCCTTCACCAGGTCCGCGATCTGTTCGACGCTCGTCGGCTCCGAGGCGAGCCCGTCTGCGAGAAGCGAGAAGGCGATGGAGGCGACCTCCGCGACGTCCTCGAGCCCGAGATCGAAGTCCTTCAATCGCATCGGCAGCCGGAGCAGGCTCATCCGCTGGCGGACCGCGTCGGCCACGCGAACGGAGAACTCCTTCAGCGGCTTGCCGTAGATCTCCTCGCCGAGGACGTTGCCGATGCGTTCAATCTTCTTCGGCTGGCTCTGAACGGCCAGATCGAGCACGTGGGGAAGCATGACCCCGGCCACCATCGACTTGGGCACCATGCGCCAGCCGTTGAGCGCGTAGGCGACTGCGCTTCCGAGCCCTTGAGCGCTCATGGTCAGGCTCACCCCCGTGAGGAAGCCGGCCTCGGCGGCTCGAATCCGCAGCTCTCGGTTTTGCGGCTCATCGGAAAGCTCGTCGATGATAGAGGTGATGATTCCAATTGCGCGGAGGCAGAGGGTCTCGGAAAAAAAGGTGCTCCTGGGCGAAAAGTAGGCCTCGATCGCGGTAAGGAGGGTGTCCATCAGCGTTGTGACGGTGTAGCGAGCCGAAAGCGAGAGGGTCAGCTCGGGATCGACGATCACCCAGTCCGCCCGCTTGCCGGTCCGAAGCACGTGAGTCCTGCGATTGCGAGCGTCGACGATGAGAGAGCGGTCCGTGAACATGAGCGGATTTCGGCAGGTAGTCGGAATCTCGAGGTAGGGCAGCGAGGCTCCGCTGTCGCCGCCGCCGGAAAGATAGTCGTCGAGCGGTTCTGCGGCGGGGACCATCCGCGCGACGCATTTTGCCGCCGAAAGACTCCGGATCCCCCCAAGGCCCACGACCATCTGCGCTCGGCTCGCCCTTCCGAGCTCGATGGCTCGCTCGAGTGCCGAGCTCGTCGACTCGGGGCCGAGCTCATCGAAGACGATCGTGCTCACCCCCGCCCGCTCCAGACACTCCTCCACCCCCGAGGTGACCCGTTCCTCACGAAGAATGGCGTCGGTCACCAGGAGGGCGCGCGAGCCGAGCGCAGCGGCGGTCTGCCCCGCCCGCGCAAAGACCCCCATGCCGAAAAGGACGCGGCTCGGTAGGTAGAAGAAGGGCTCATCCATGCTAAAAGGGGGGAAAGGCGGGGTATGGCGGCTAGAGATCGAAGAGTTCCATCACCTTATTGGCGACAGCCTCAATCACCTTGTCGTTGAGGTAGGCTGGATCTTGAAGCTTGCGCTTGGCCTCTTCCACTCGGTCCATGCGAATGTCGGGCGCCTTCTTCACGTTCTCGGCGACTTGGTAGATCTCCCCCATGGCCTTGGCCTCTGAGGAGACGGAGATGGTGTCGGAGGTCTCTTTCCTGACGGCTTTGGATCCCTTGCTGGCGTTATTGAACTGGGAAGCTGGATCGATAGGACCAAGTCTGTCAATTGTCATTCCAGAACCCTACCTTTTCGTCCATGGGGAAGATTCTCGACTCTTCGCAACCTCATTTTAAGCCCTTTTCTTCCCCAAAACAAGTACCGAAACCTCGCCAAGGACTTTCCCGCGTGCAGCATACTCGGAAAGGAGCTCCTTGGCGGTCGCTGCCCTGTACTCCTCGTGGACTTTGGTCATCTCCCTCCCAACGAAGATTTCCCTCTCAGCTGAAAGATCGGCAAGATCGCCTAATAGCTTGAGGAGACGAAAGGGCGACTCATACACCACGAAGGCCTCCCCCCGCGCGAGCAGCTCCGTGAGGCGCGCGCGCCTTTTGCCGACTTTCGGAGAGAGAAACCCTTCAAAAGTGACGCTGCGCTCCCGCAGCCCGGCGACGCTGAGGATGGTCGACAGGGCGGAGACGCCGGGGATCGGAACCACCGGGAAGCCCGCCTCCCGAACCGCATGCACCAGGAGAGCCCCCGGATCGCTCACGGACGGGGTTCCGGCGTCGCTTGCGTAGGCAACGGTCCGGCCCTCCGCGAGGAGACGGCAAATCCCCGCCGCAGACTGCGCCTCGTTGTCGGCCCGGCAGCTGATCAGGCGCTTCTTGATATTGTGGGCGTTCAGGAGCTTGAGGGTGTGACGGGTATCCTCGCAGGCGATCAGGTCGACGCTCTGAAGAACCTCGAGGGCACGCAGGGTGATATCCTTGAGGTTGCCGATGGGAGTCGCCACGACATAGAGCGTGCTCACCGCCTGACTTTAGACCGAAAGCGGCGCCTTGCCAATCGCGGCGTCGGGAGGTACGCTGCCCGCAGCGCACGTTCGCGGAGGTCTCCATTCAAGTCGTCGTCCTGCTGCTCCTGGCAATTCTCATCGGCTGGCTGCTGAAGGTCCTGGTACAGGCGAATCGTGAGAGGGCCGGGGGGAAGCGCCCTATTGCGGGATCCGACCGCCCGGAATCCGGCAAGCCCTGCCCGCTGTGCAACACCCCCCTTCGCGCAGGCGAGCGGGTCCGCTCGGTCGTCTATGCCGGGCCGGGAGAATCCTTTGTCGAGGTGTACGGCTGCCCGCACTGCATGCCGAAGGGCGGAGGCGGAGAACCTTCCGCGAAGAGCTTCCCCCGAAGGGCGCGCAGGAGCTGTCCCGCCTGCAAACGGGAGCTCTCGCCCGACGGCTATCTCGTGGGACGGATGCGGGAAAAAAACGGGGCCAAGCACCTTCGGATTCTTGGCTGCACGGAATGCCGCACGGTCCGATAGCTCTCCCCTAACAGGGTGCTGACAACGTGATTGACCCGCTGCCAAAACGGCGTTTCCGGTTGAGCCTCTTGCCCCAATTTGGTTCGAGAAAGCGCCGTGTTGGCAGGCACCTTTGAGTTTGTCAGCACCCTGCTACGGCACGCGGGGGGTCTCGTGCAGGTCGACGAGCATCTCTTCGATCTTCGGGAGGAGTCCCCCTACGTAGCGGCGGATGTCGGGAACCTGCGAGGAGGGAAATCGGAAGCCTACCGCCCCCTCGTGTCCTCCCCCATTCTCTATCGAAAGGTGAGCGAGCACTGCTCGAAGATCGAGCTCCTTGAAAAGGTGGCTCCTGCGAAGTCGAAACTGCACGAGGTCTGAGAGCTTCGGGTTGTCGTAGTAGGCGAGAAGCCCCAGCCTTCCGCTTTCCTCCGCCAGGGCATCTACCACCGTCCGCGATACGGCGACGATCATGTCGTTGTCGTATCGGGCGTAGAGCCTGCGCATATCCTGCCTCGTCAGCACGACGTAGCCGATCGAGGAGGAGACATGCCTGCGCCCGATCATGTACTTGTAGCATCCTTCCTCCTGGCCGGAGAGGGTGGTGAGCTCCTTGTGGATGTCGTCCATGTTCGCGAAGTTGGTGTCCTTCGTCGTCTCCTTCGCCAACATTGCGTTGAACATGCCCGAGAAGATCCGATAGTACCGCTTCTCGCGGCTCGACTTGAGGAATTGTCCCATGTTCGAGTCGCCGATGATTCCGGTAAGAAGGGAAAGTACGAGATTCCGGGAAAACAGCTCGACGATCTGGTGGGAGGCAAGGAGCTCGCGTTTGTTGTGCAGCTTCAACGCGAGATGCCCGATGAGCTCGGCGGCCGATGAGGCATCGGTGACGAGGGAGTAGGCCTCATCCCCGCAGTACGCGCTGTCGGCACCGATGTGATGGTCGATCTCGACCTTGATGATCCGCGGATCGTCGAGAAGCGAAAGAACCTCCGGTGCGGCGTCAATCATCGAAGGCTTGGGGGTGTCGACGATCGCAATCACGTCCACCGGATCCGTTTGCGGGGAGAAGCTGTTGACGACGGTAATTGAGTTGAACTTGCAGATGTTCAGGAGGTATTGGTACTGTCGCGCTATCACGGCCCCGATGTAGATCGTGGTCGACTTCGCGAACTTGCTGAGGATGATCGCCAATCCAACGAGCGAGGCGATGCAGTCCTCGTCCGGGTTCCTGTGGCCGAGCAGCAGAAAGTGCTCGCGCGTGACTATCGCTTCAATGATGTTGTCAATGACTCGGTTCTTGCCCGCGATCGTCTCGATATTCTTCTTCTGAGATGATCCCATGAGCTCCGCACCTACTCACGTTCTGGTTTTGCGCACACGACGCGATCCTTTCCAGTATCCTTTGCCCTGTAGAGCGCCTCATCCGCCGCGAGGCGCAGCGACCTCAAATCGGTGGCGCAGTCCGGATAGCTCGCGATCCCCTGACTGGTTGTCACTCGAGTGATCGCGCCCCCCGCGTCCCTCAGGAAGGTCAGCTCGCGGACCTCACGGCAGATCGCCTCCGCGATCTCAGCGGCCCGCTCCAGGCCCGTCTGCGGGAGCAGAACCGTGAACTCGTCTCCCCCGTAGCGCGCGATAATATCCTTTTCGGACAGATGCCGCCGGAAGGCCGAGACCGCTTCGAGGATCGCCCGATCTCCCATCTGGTTGCCGTAGGCCTCATTGATTTCGCGGAAGCGGTCGAGATCGACCATGATGAGCGTGAGCGGGCTGTTGGTGCCCTGGGCGGTGCGCAGGTAGTCCGGCATGACGTCCTCGAGGAAGCGACGATTGTAGACCCCGGTGAGCTCATCGGTGATAGCGCGTTTGCGCGCCTTCTCGCCCCAGGTGACCATGTCGGCGAGGAAGGCTCCGGTCTTTTCGAGCCGCTGGGTGACGATATTAAGCATCCGGTACATCACCTTGATGGCAATCTGGGGATGGGCTGAGATGAACGCGAAGAACTCCTCGTCTCGAAGGCTCAAGACGACGCTATCCTCTTTCGCCTGACAGGTGGCCGAGCGGGGGGCTTCCTCGAAGATCGACATCTCTCCGAAGAAATCCCCCGCATGGAAGAGCGCAATCTCCCGCGAGGCTCCGTCGGGCAGCTCGATGGAGCTCGCGATCGCCCCCCGTTGGACGATGTAGAGCTCGTCGCCGTCGTCTCCCTGGCGAAAGAGGACCGAGCCCGCGGGCGCCTCGACGCGACGCAGGGCGGCTGCGATCTTCTCGGTCTCCTCGGGCTCTAGGAGCGAGAAGATGGCGACGCTCTTCAGAAACTCACTGGTCACCGAGGGGGTCACGACCCTCCTCCCAAGGAGCCTTCGCCCGAGTCGCTCGCCGCGACGTGGACTCGGTCCCCCCCCCGCTCGCGCGCCTCGAACATCTTCTCGAAGGCAAGATCGACAAGGCGCTTGTGGCCGTCGGCGTGAATCGGGTAGGTGGCTATCCCGACACTCACGGTGACGGCGACCCGCTCGCCGCCCGTCGCCGCCGAGATGTCCATGGTGGGCACCACCCCGCGAACCGCCTCCGCAACCTTCAGGGCAACCTCGGTCGACGTGCCCGGAAGCAGGGCGCCAATCTCGTTGCCGCGGTAGCGCACCGGGATGTCGCCCGGGCGCAGGGAGGAGCTGATCGTCTCCGCGAGCTGCCTCAAGACCTGGTCGCCCGCTTCGTGGCCATAGGTGTCGTTGATGAGCTTGAAGTTGTCGGGCTTGATCATGAGGAGGCTGGTCTGCGCGCCGTAGCCCGGCAGCAGCGTCGCAAGCTCCTCGTCGAGGAACAGACGGTTGTAGAGCCCGGTCAGCTCGTCGCCGAGAAGCTGACGGCGAAGGTCCTGCATCCACGGCGACTTCTCCGATACGAGGTTGTTGGTGGTCCGGATTCGCCCCGCAATGATGGCGAGCAGCTTGTAGAGTATCTGGGCGAAGACCGCGGGCTCCTCTGCGATCAAGTCGCGAAACCTGACGGCGCGGTCGGGAAAGATCAGAAGGGTGGTATCTCGGGTCGCCACTGCGCTCTCGTTGCGCGGCTTGCTGTCGAGCATCCCGAGCTCTCCGAAGCAGTCCCCCTCGACGAATCGGGCGATGTCGACGAGCTTGGCCTCGTCCCCGGCCCGCTTGGAGATCACGACCTCACCGCTGCGGATGATGTAGAGCTCCTCGCGGACGCTTCCTTCGCGAAAGATGCTGGCGCCTTCCGAAAAGGAGTGGTAACCGCTGTAGCGGGCGACCGTCTCGAGCTCGTGGTCTTTGAGCTTCGAAAAGAGACTCACGTTTTTGAGAAGCGAAACCTTTTCACTGTCTGCCATGCGTCTACGGTCGCGGCGTGCGAAGCACTTTATCCATCGGCAAAAGTAAACATTACTTTCCTTGGTATGTCAAATCAAAAGGATCGACTTGAATCGACCTCATCTTCGATGGTAGAGTCGCTGATCATGGAGAAAATGAAGAGAAGCGCGACGTGCGGTGAATTGCGCGTCTCTCGCGTCGGGCAGACCGTTACCCTCAACGGTTGGGTCCACCGCGTCCGCGACCACGGCGGTATTCACTTCGTCGATCTGCGCGATCGGTACGGACTCACGCAGGTGGTGGTCGACGCCGACGCCTCGCCCTCCCTTCGCGAGCAGGTCCGCAGCCTCAAGTTCGAATACTGCGTCGCCGTGAGCGGGAAGGTGCGGCGCCGCCCCGACGCGATGGTCAAAAACGACCTCGCCACCGGTGAGATCGAGGTTGCTGCCCAGGAGCTCCTGATCCTTTCGAGCTCGGATACCCTTCCCTTCATGATTGATGAGGCGGCGGACGCGAAGGAGGAGCTGCGCCTGCGGTACCGCTACCTCGATTTGCGCACCCCCGCCATGCAGCGCCGCATGCGCCTCCGCCACGAGCTGACCCTTGCCGTGCGGCAATACCTTTCCGGGCAGGGCTTCTATGAGATCGAGACTCCGACTCTCATCAAATCAACGCCCGAGGGCGCGCGTGACTTCCTCGTCCCCTCGCGCATCCACGCCGGTAGGTTCTACGCCCTCCCCCAGTCGCCGCAGCTGTTCAAGCAGATCCTGATGGTTTCGGGCTTCGACAAGTACTTCCAGATCGCCCATTGCTTCCGCGACGAGGATGCCCGGGGCGATCGGCAGCTCGAGCACACCCAGATCGACATCGAAATGAGCTTCGTCGCGAAGGAGGACATCTTCGCCCTTCTCGAGGGATTGCTCGTTTCGGTCTTCCAATCGACCATCGGCGTCGGGATAGAGACCCCCTTCAAACGGATAGCCTACGACGAGGCCCTCAATCGCTTCGGAAGCGACAAACCGGATCTTCGCTTTGCCCTGGAGATGATCGATTTCTCCGCCCCGGCCGCAAAGAGCGACTTCCAGCTCTTCAAGGACATCCTCAAGGCGGGAGGAGTCGTCAAGGCTCTCGTGGCGCCGGGCTGCGCCTCCTACTCCCGCAAGCAGATAGCCGAGCTCGAGGAGGTCGCCAAGACCTACGGGGCCAAGGGGCTCGCCTGGATGAAGGTTTCAGGCGGGGGCATAGAAGGGGGCGTCGCGAAGTTCTTCGAGCCCCAGCGGGAGGCCGTCGTCGACGAGCTCGGCGCCGGAGAGGGCGACCTCATCCTCATGGTGGCCGACTCGTGGAAGACCGCCTGCACCTCGCTCGGCGCCGTACGCACCCGCCTCGGAGCGGACCTGAAGCTGACGGAGGGAAAGGGCTTCCACTTTGCCTGGATCGTCGATTTCCCCCTTTTCGAATGGAACGACGAGGAGAAGAAATGGGATCCCGCCCATCACATGTTCACCATGCCCCAGGAGCGCTTCCTCGAGACCCTCGAAAGCGATCCCGGCTCCGTGAAGGGAGATCTCTACGATCTGGTGTGCAACGGGATGGAGCTCGCCTCCGGATCGCTTCGAATCTATGAGCCGGGGCTCCAGAAGCGAATCTTCAACATCGTCGGCTTCACCGAGGCGGAGGCGGAGCGCCGCTTCGGCTTTCTCCTTGAGGCCTTCCGGTACGGTCCGCCGCCTCACGGCGGGATCGCTCCCGGGCTCGACCGCCTTCTGACGATCATGCTTGGCCAGTCAACCATCCGTGAGGTGATCGCCTTTCCCAAGAATACGCTGGGAATCTCCCCGATGGACGGCTCGCCCTCCGAGGTCGACGGGCGTCAGCTCGAGGAGCTTCACATTCGACTGCTTCCCCCGAAGGAGTAACAGATGTACAAGATTCAAACCCTGAACAACATTTCCACGAAGGGTCTCGAGATCCTCGACAAAGAGCACTTCCAGGTGGCCTCGAAGGTCGACTCGCCCGACGGGATCCTCGTGCGCAGCGCGAAGATGCACGACATGGAGCTGCCCCCCTCCCTCAAGGCGATTGCGCGCGCGGGAGCGGGGGTCAACAATATCCCGATCGAAAAATGCAGCTCGCGAGGCATTCCCGTGTTCAACACCCCCGGCGCGAACGCCAACAGCGTGAAGGAGCTTGTGATCACGGCCCTGTTGATTACCTCCCGCAAGATCATTCCCGGAATAGGCTGGGTCCGGGGCCTTGCCGGGCGCGGCGAGGAGGTCCCCGCCCTCGTCGAGAAGGACAAGGCGAACTTCGTCGGTCCGGAGATACGGGGCAAACGCCTCGGGGTGGTCGGCCTCGGCGCGGTGGGCGTCCTCGTTGCGAATGACGCGGCGGCGCTCGGCATGGAGGTCATGGGATACGACCCCTACATCTCGGTGGAGTCGGCATGGGGGCTCTCTCGCTCCGTCAAGCGCGCTCCGGACATCGATACCCTCGTCTCCTCGTCGGACTACATCACGATTCACGTCCCCTTGACCGAGACCACCGCGAGCCTCCTGAACAAGCAGCGCATCGCGAAGATGAAGCGCGGCGTTCGGCTGCTCAACTTCGCCCGGGCGGAGCTCGTCTCCACCCCTGACATCCTCAAGGCCATCGAGGATGGGATCGTCGAGCAGTACGCGACGGATTTTCCCGAAGAGGCGCTGCTGCACAGCGATCGCGTCATCGCCTTTCCGCACCTCGGCGCCTCTACGCCGGAGGCCGAAGACAACTGCGCGATCATGGCGGCGCAGCAGCTGAAGGACTTCCTGGAGCGCGGGAACATCAAGAACTCGGTCAACTTTCCCGACTGCGAGATGGCGACGAACGGCAGCACGCGCGTCTTGATCGCCAACCGCAACATCCCGAACATGGTCGGCCAAATCACGACCCTCCTAGCAAGCAGGAAGATCAACATCTCCGAAATGCTGAACCGTCACAAGGGCGACTTCGCCTACAACATCATCGATCTGGAAAGCGACGTGCCCGATGATTTCTCCGACCAGGTGATGAAGATCGAAGGCATCATCATGGCGCGCGTGATCAGGATGAGGTGATCGCCCTGCGGGCGAGCCTCTCGGGGTGGCTACGATGAAGAGCACGAGAAGCCTGTTTTTTGCCGCAGCGAAGCTGCTTGCGGGCGCCGCGGCTGCTCTGCTCGTCGTCTCCTGCTTCGGCCCCCGGCTTCCGGACGGGCTGTACGCGGAGCTTCAGACGACGAAGGGCACGATCACCATCTCCCTCGACTACAAGCTCGCCCCGCTGGCGGTGACGAACTTCGTGGGGCTCGCCGAGGGCAAGATTTCCTCCACGGCGGGCGGCAAGCCCTTCTACAACGGGCTCACCTTTCATCGGGTCGTGAAGGGCTTCATCATCCAGACCGGCGACCCCACCGGCACCGGGTCGGGCGGGCCCGGCTATACCTTCCCGGATGAGATCGTGCCCTCCCTGCGGCACGACGCTCCCGGGATCGTGGCGATGGCGAATCGCGGCCCCAACACCAACGGCAGCCAGTTCTACATCACCCTTGAACCGGCTCCGTGGCTCGACGGGCACTACACGATCTTCGGTCGGGTCGTTCACGGCATGGATGTCGTCCGGTCCATCGTGCAGGGCGATGTTCTGAAACAGGTGCGGATCATCCGGGTCGGCAGCGAGGCGAAGGCCTTCACGGTCGACCAAGCCTCCTTCGACCGGCTACGCGAAGCGGCGCTCGAGCACCTTCGCGAGGCCTCTGCCGCCAGGGAGGCGGCCGACCTCGCCGTCATCAAGGCGAAATGGCCCGGGGCCGTCGAGAGCTCCGACGGGGTGCGCTACATCATCGAGCGCCGCGGAAGCGGAGCCCTGACCCCTCGCCCCGGATCCGAGGTCACCATCAGCTACGTCGGCGAGCTGCTCGACGGAAAACAGTTCGCGAGCACGACCCAGGACGGCAAGCCCCTCACCTTCCGGCTCGGGCAGACCATTCGCGGGCTCAACGAGATGCTCCTCACGATGCACAAGGGCGAAAGACGCCTGGTGATCGTCCCCCCTCAGCTTGCCTACGGCGACAACGGGGTTCCGGGCCGGATTCCCCCCGACAGCTACCTCGTGTTCAACCTTGAGCTGCTGAGCTTCAAGTAGCGGGCTCCGTCGCGATGGCGGCGCCGTGTCGCGCCCGGCCCGCCCTCCGTTGACAGAGGAGTCGCTGTCATGTATATAAGATGGGAACCGAGCGGGGGATTAGCTCAGTTGGTAGAGCGATAGGTTCGCAATCTATAGGTCGGGGGTTCGAATCCCCCATCCTCCACTACACTCTCTGCTCGGCGCCGCCTCGGCGCACCGCTCGTCCTGATCGCTCCCGCCCAGCCCGCCGCGCAACCATCTCCGTATGAGGCGATCGATCCC
>DAHVAK010000051.1 GCA_027314665.1 Spirochaetales bacterium | reverse complement strand
GCCGATCCCGAGGCTCGCGAGCAGAGCGCGAATCTCTGCGCGCGCGGCGGCGATCGCCGCAGGTTCTTCGCTGTCGATGAGCTTCTCGATCTCGAGGAAGGTCCCAAGGCGTTCGACCGCAGAGAGCTCGAGATGCACGGGACGGCTCCCGCCGGGCATCTGCCCGGCGGCGGCCTCGTAGAGGCGGCCCACCTTGACCTTGCGCACGAAGGGGCGCGCGCCGAGGTAGCGCGCGAAGGCCTCGAAGGCGAGCGGGTCGGAGACCTCGAACTCGGTCTCGCGATTGACCTCGATGCCGCCGTCGATCCGCTTTTCCTTGGAGGTCACGATCGCCGCCCCGTTTTCGATTCGCAGGCGAAACTCGATCGGAGCGCCCGCCTTCCGCGCAGCCGGAGACGCTAGCCGAAAGTAGAGGTCCTCCTTGCGGTAGTCGCCGGCGAAGCGAAAGCGCGCCGCGATCGCCGCTTGCACGGCGGGCGGATCGTCGATCCATGCCTTCAGCTCAACCTCGATCATTGCTCCCCCTGAGCCGCACGCCCCTTGCCACGCCTCAGTCGAAGATGACGGTCTTGTTCCCGAAGACGAGCACCTTGTGGTCGAGGTGCAGCTTCACCGCGCGCGAGAGCACGAGCTTCTCGAGGTTCTTGCCCTTCACGACGAGATCCTCGACCGAGTCGCGGTGGGTGATGCGGGCCACGTCCTGCTCGATGATCGGCCCCTGGTCGAGGTCGGCGGTGACGTAGTGGCTCGTCGCCCCGATGATCTTCACCCCGCGGGAGTGGGCCTGGTGGTAGGGCTTTGCCCCGACGAAGGCCGGCAGAAAGGAATGATGGATGTTGATGATGCGGTTTCGGAACTCGCTCACGAAGCGCGGGCTCAAGATCTGCATGTAGCGGGCACGGACGACGAGGTCGATGCGGCTCTCCTTCAGAAGTGCGATCTCCTGCTCCTCGACCTCCGCCTTCGTCTCCTTGGTCAGCTTGTAGAGATGGAAGGGGACCTCGAAGTAGCGGGCGATGGGCTCCGCGGTGGCGTGATTGCCGATGATGAGCGGAATCTCCGCCGCGAGCTCGCCGGACTTGTTGCGGATGAGAAGCTCGTAGAGGCAGTGATCGAAGCTCGAGACGAGAATGGCGATTCGCGCCCGCTTGCTTGGGAACTCCAGGCGCCAGTCCATCCCGAACTTCAGCGCGATCGGCTCGAAGGCCGCGCCGATCCGCTCGCGCGGAATGGCAAAACCGACGAGGTCCCACTCGACGCGCATGAAGAAGGTGTTGGTTTCCCCGTCGTAGTGCTGGTCGGAGTGAAGGATGTTTCCGTCATAGGTGAAGATGAAGTGCGAGATCTCGGCGACGATTCCCCGCGTGTCCTTGCACGACAAGAGGAGAATCGCGGTCTCGCGCGGGTCGCTGGGTGCGCTTTCTTGCATGGTGTCCTCGCTCGGCCATTCTATCGGCGGACCGCCTTCTCCGCAAGGCGAGGGAGGCCGCGCCCGAGCGACAAAAAAAGCTGGTAATCTGAGTGAAACCGTAATATTCTACTCCTTGCTTCGGTTTCCCGCCATGTGCTTGCGGCCGGACGGTCCGCGTAAAAAGGGGGTACAATGGCGACAGATCGGACGGCTGAGCGGCGCAAGAACCGCAAAGAGCTGAGCGCGGAGGACGAGCGCTACCTCGCCCACATTCGCGGTCTTCTGGATCGCGACGGCTCACAGCGCATCACCTCAGGGGAGCTGAAAAAGCTCCTGCGAGTCGGGGACGGCTACGTCGCCTCGCGGGTTTTCTCCCTGTTCGGCGGGAACGGAAAACGCAGCCTCGACAAGAACGAGACCCTCGGAAAGATCGTCAGCCTCATCCTCGGCGAGGAGGAGGCCAAGCTCCGCTTCCTGTTCGACCTGCACGATCAGAACGGCGACGGCTACATCGGCCGCGCGGAGCTGAAGCGCATGCTCGACGCCTCCCTGCGCCAGAACGAGATCGCCATCAGCACCACGGAGAAAGCCGATCTGCTCCGTGTGATCTTCAAGAAGGCTGCCGGCAGCGGGCGGCGGATCGACTTCACCTCTTTCAAGCGCCTCCTTCGCGCCTACCCGGAGGTCCAGGCCGAGACGATCCGAAGCGTCACCGCGTGGTTCACCGGCGAGGAGGGGCTCCCCGCCGAGCGGGGGCGCCTGCACTTTGGGGCCCTCGTGCGCATCTTCGTCACGACCGTCCCCTCCTTCGTCTATAAGTGGCTGCTCCTCGCCCTCTACATCGCGCTCAACGCCTACCTCTTCTGGATGACCGCCGAGCGCTTCGCCGCGGGCGGCGCCAACATCTACCTGCAGATCGCCCACGGGGCGGCGGCCTGCATCAACCTAAACGGCGCGCTCATCCTCGTGCCCATGATGCGCAGCCTCCTCGGGCGCCTCCGGCGCACCCCCTTCGCGCGGGTCGTCCCGGCGGACCATCACATCGAGATCCACAAGCTCCTCGGCGAGGTGATGTTCGGCTTCGCCCTGCTCCACACGGGCGCCCACCTCATGAACTACGAGACGAGCCGGATGGACATCGCGCGGCAGCTCTTCCACACCTCCATTGGGCTCACCGGGGTCATCCTCCTCGGGATCTTCGTGCTCATCTGGGTCTTCGCGCGCAAGGGCATCCGCAGGGGCAAGGGCTTCGAGCTCTTCTACTTGAGCCACCTGCTCTACATCGGGTGGTTCGCCTTCATGCTGGTCCACGCGAAGAGCTTCTGGCTCTGGGGGATCTGGTCCATCGCCGGGTTCGCCATCGAGCTCATCGTGAAGCGCTTCGTGAAGCGCCACATTTCCTTCGTCGAGAAGGCGAGCCCGCTGCCCGGCGGCACCATCGAGCTGCGCTTTCATCGCCCGACAGGCTTCACCTTCCAGCCCGGCGACTACCTCTACCTGCGCATCCCGCGGGTAAGCAGGATGGAGACCCATCCCTTCACGATCTCGAGCACCCCCGAGGAGATGGAGTACCTGAGCGTCCACATCCGCACCCTCGGCAACTGGACCAAGGCGGTGAGCCGCCTCTTTTCAGACGAGTTGAAAGGCAGCGAGCGGCGCATCCCGGTGATGTTCGTCGGACCCTACGGCACCCCGAGCAACCGCATCTTCAAGGCGAAACACGCGATCCTGATCGGGGCGGGGATCGGGGTGACCCCCTTCGCCTCGATCCTGCGGAGCATCCTCCACCGCCGCCTCGCGAAGGAGCCGATGAAGCTCGAGCGCGTGCATTTCTTCTGGCTGAACCGAGGCCAGCGCTCCTTCGAGTGGTTCGCCGACCTGCTCTCCGATCTCGAGGCGCGCAAGCTGCGCGACCTCTTCGACATCAACATCTACATGACCAACGCCGAGGTGAACGCCGCAAGCGGCCTCGTGAAGATCGGGATGGAGCTCATCCAGCGCCAGACCAGGCGCGACGTCACCACCGGGCTGCAGAGCGTCACCCACTTCGGGCGGCCCAACTGGGGCAAGCTCTTCGAGGAGATTTCGCGCGAGCACGGGGCGCGCTCAGTGGCGGTCTTCTTCTGCGGCCCCTACCCGCTCGCAGCGGCAGTCCACCGCGCGGCGCGCCGCTCAGGCTTCGCCTTCCGCAAGGAGAACTTCTAGAGCCGAAAGGGATGGATTCGCCGGCTCGGGCGCAGTCGGCTGCCGCTGCCCCGTAGGCGGCGGCTCCCGGTGTTGCGCGGGTACGGTCGGCTCAAGCGGCGGCCTGATCGCCGTCGGCTCAGGCGAGAGCAGCGGCGCTGAGGCGCCTTCCGCCGACCGTTTTCGCTTCCTCGGCTTCTCGTGGGGCGCCCGCGGCAGGCGACCCGGCTCCAAACGCCACATCTCCCGCGCGTGGTAGCTGTAGTACACGCAGTTCAGGATAAGGAGAACATCGCTCATCGTCATCCCTCCTCGAAATCGGTTCAGTGCGCTATGATGAAAGCATCAGATCAAAAGGCGGCGAATCACAGGGCCACTCGGCCCGGAAAGGGAAGGCTCCACCCGGCCCGAGCCCGGACGGGAGCCCGGAGGAAGGGATGGTAGACCTCGCGGTCGAGATCGCGCTGCGGCGTCACACCCGCGCCACCCTGACGAGCCAGCTCATCGAGGGGATCCGGCGCCTCATCCGCGCCGGACGCCTCGTCGAGGGCGATCGGCTTCCTTCGACCCGCGAGGGCGCGGCGGCGCTCGGGGTATCGCGGAACGTCGTCGCTGAGGCCTACGATCAGCTCGCTGCCGAGGGTTACCTCGAGGCACGGGTGGGCTCGGGGAGCTACGTCGCGCCGGGGCTCCAAGCGAGCCTTTCGATCGTCGCCCGCCCTGCGGAGCGAAGGGTCGGCCCCCCCCGGCCCCTTCCAACCCCCTCCCTCCGCTTCAACGCCGGCAACCCTGACCTTCGCAGCTTTCCGGTCGGGGCGTGGGCGGACAGCCTGAAGAGGGCGGCCCTGCGCTCGCGGGAGCGGGATCTCGGCTACCGCTCGATCATGGGGCTGCGCGAGCTTCGCGAGGCGCTCTCGGGCTGCCTCCTGCGGCAGCGCGGGATCCGCTGCGATCCCCGACTCATTCTCATCGTCTCGGGCATCACCCAAGCGGTCGACCTCCTCGCGAAGGGCTTCCCTCCCGACGACCGGCGCGAGGCGATCGTCGAGGATCCCTCGCTTGAGTTCGTGCAGCGCGCCTTCATCCTCAACGGCTATCGCCTTCGTCCCGTTGCGGTCGACGAGGCGGGGCTGCGCACCGCGGAGCTTCCCGCCGAGAGCCGGGCCCGCTTCGTCTGCGTGGTGCCTTCCCACCAGTACCCGCTCGGCGGGATCCTCCCTGTCCAACGGCGGGCAGCCCTCGTCGAGTTCGCTCGCCGGAAGGGGGTGTGGATCCTCGAGGACGACTACGACTCGGAGTTCCGCTACCAGGGGGCTCCCGTCGAGCCGCTCCAGCTCCTCGCCCCCGAGCGCGTCGTCTATTTCGGCACCTTCAGCAAAACGATGTTTCCCGCCCTCCGCCTCGCCTATCTCGTCCTGCCCGAGGAGCTCCTGTCGCCCCTCGTCGAGGTCAAGAAGGGCCTCAATCTCTTCTCGCCCACCATCGAGCAGGCGGCCCTTGCCGAATGGATCACCTCGGGGCGCTACGACGCCCACGTCTACCGGATGAAACGGCTCTACCGCCGCAAGCGGGAGCGGGTGGTGCGGGCCGTCGAGGCCTGCTTCGGCGCGAGCGCGCGGGTGCTTGGGCAGAGCGCCGGGCTCCATCTGCTCCTCGAGCTCACCGCGCGGGAGCTCGACGGGGCAACGATCGAGCGCCTTCGCTCCGCAGGATTGGAGATCGATTGGGTCGAGGAGTCCGCCGTCCGGAAGGGGGGCCATCGCGGCCAGATCGTCATCGGCTACGGCAACCTCTCGGAGGAGGAGATCGAAGCCGGGGTGCGGCGCCTCGCGGAGCTGCTCGGATGAAAAGGGGGCGAAGAAGCGTCGTCACGGTCGACCGCCCCGAGAGTCTGCTCCGACGCCGTAAAACGTTCCGGGAATACGCTCGAGCTCTCTTCCCCGAGGTCATCGCCGCCCTCGACGCGCTCGTGGACGAACGATCCTGATCCGATTCCGATGTGGCTCGACGAGCCGGCCCTCCGGTAGTACCTTCCTGAGAGGAGGTGATATGGTGACCCCCGGCATCAGAGTGCTTTTTTTCGAAGGGTGCCCCAACGCTCAGCCCACGATCGAGCTGATTCAGTCGATCCTCGCCCGGCGAGGGATCGCGGTCGCGGTCGAGCCGGTTCAGGTCGACGATCCTGACCAGGCCGCGAGGCTCAAGTTTCTCGGCTCGCCGACCGTCCAGATAAACGGCATCGACATCGAGGAACAGCGGCGCGAAGATTCGCCCTTTTTCGGCTGCCGGCTCTACCGGCACAACGGCGAGGCGCGCGGGGTGCCTCCCGCCGAGCTGATCGAAGCGGCGCTCGCGCAGGCGCTGGGCTGAGGCTTGGTCTGCCGGCCCGCCGCGCACATCTGCCGCGCGCGTGGGCGGCGCGCATCGGCCGCGCGGGTGACAGCTCCAAGCGGGCGCGGTGTTTCACCCTCAGCGGCGCCGAGCGAGG
The DNA here is from genome assembly GCA_027314665.1 of Spirochaetales bacterium. Lineage (GTDB taxonomy): Bacteria > Spirochaetota > Spirochaetia > DAHUYW01 > DAHUYW01 > DAHUYW01. The sequence goes on along the minus strand of DAHVAK010000051.1, from coordinate 3,031 downwards.
CTGACTCCCGATTGCTCTCGCCAATATGGAGTCAATGGAGATAATATCCATACCGTGAAGTTGATTTTCACGCGACGGGAGGTATACTCTCTCTCAAGCGAAGACTGTAGAGTAGGTTCGATGCGGAGGAAAGGCATGACGAAACGGGCAGTTCTCTCTCTCGGTGCGCTCGTGGGGGCGCTCTTCGTAGCGGCCAGCCTGAGCGGCTGCTTCCTGTTCGGCGGTCCGGGCGTAAGCGGGTACGTCTTCGACGCCTCCTCGGGCAATCCGATCGCAAACGCCAGCGTGACCATCAGCGACAACATCGGCGACAGCTACACCACGAGCACGAATACAAGCGGCAAGTGGTTCGTCGGCAGCCCGAAACAGGGGACCTACTCCGTATCGGTGTCGGGCAACGGCTTCTACTTCACCACGCCCGTCTACTCGGTCGTCTACACCAACGGCTCGAGCGTCACCGCCCAGACCGTCGCGGGAATCTCGAGCGCGACCTACTCGGGGACCTCGTACGCGAGCTACCTCTTCATCCTCGTGTGGAACGGAACGCCCTCGCCGCTCAATCTGCACATGACCGCGCCCCAAGCAAACGTAGTACCTTCCCTAACCTATCCAGGTGGAACTCCGGCAACCCCCATAGAGTCACCCAATTGGCTGCCTTCGACATCAGCGGACACAGGTTACTGGAACAGCGGCTTCGGCCCGAATCTTTCTGCTAACGTTCTTTCACCACGCCTTGACTGCAACGCAAGTAACCCCGACCCCTACGGGACCGGAACGCTGGCGATGATCTCCAACGTTCAGGGAGGCGGACCAGTGACGATCGACCTCGTTGGTAACCTTGCTATTGCTACCGGGTATTACATCTCACCCGACTCGCTTAACCAGTTTCCCGCGGGAACCTCTCAGTTTGCCGGCGTCGCCGAGCTCTACATCGACAGCCCAACGACGAGCCTCGCGAGCCTCGGGAACGCGGTGGTCTACGTCGTACGGGTCGGCAAGTACGGAGGGAGCGTTACCCCCTTGGGGGCCTACGCGATCAATCAGGACTCGAGCGGGCAGACCGGAGCGGTCCTTTCGACCGAGACCGTGAGCATCCTGCGCATCAACATCCTGGACACCGCGTTTCAGATCGTCCCCGACTTCGAGGCGGTCGCCTCCGGAGGCTTCCGCTCGGTAAGCGGGACGAAGGCGACCCCGCAGATCATCAACGTCTCCCGCAAATAGGGGCGTGGAGAGGAGACGAATGAGCATGACCAGCAGACGAGGCGCGCGCCTTGCGGCCCTTGCGCTCTTCGTTGCGGCCGTCGGATCGACCGGCGCATGGGCCCAGGTCTCGGGCGGACGCGGGGGCTACCCGGGCGGCGGGGGCTATCCCATCTCCGTCGTCTCGAACGTAGCGGGGGCCACGGTCTACATCAACGGCACGGTGAGCGGGAGCACGCCCTACAGCGGCTATCTCGCGCCAGGGGTCTATGCCCTCATCGTTCGCGCCCCCGGCTATCGGGACTACGTGACCACCCTGCAGGTGTCCGGCCCCATCAACCTGAATGCCTATCTTGCAGGATTCACGGTCAACCTCTCCGTCGTCTCGAACGTCCAAGGGGCGCAGGTGATCGTGAACGGCCAGGCGAGCGGGCAGACCCCGCTTACCCTCGCGGCGCAGCCGGGGCTCTACACCATCCAGGTGAGCGCGAGCGGCTACCAGCCCTTCAGCACCCAGGTCCAGGTGAGCCAGGATACGACCATCAACGCCCAGCTCCAGGCCAACTTCGCCACCTTGCGGATCGTCCTTCCGGGAAGCTTCTTCAATCCCGACTGGGACCGGGGACGCGCCGAGCGCGACATTGGGGTCTGGATCGACGGAAGGCGGGTCGGGCGCGGGGATATCCAGGTGGCGGCGGGAAACCACACGATCCGCTTCGGCTCGGGGGGCCTGTCGGTGCAGAGCACCTACTACTTCAGCCCCGGCCAGCTCTACGTGGTGAGCCCGCAGCTCTCCATCGTCATCAACCCTTCGAACTAAAAATGATTGCGCCGGCAGGCGCATTCAACCGGAAGCTCGGGCCTCCTGCACGGGAGGCCCGTTTTTTTTTAAGGAATTTGCCGCTTGCTTTCGCCGACGGCTGCGCTACAATTGCTACATTCACATCGCCATCACGGCAAAAGGAGGATTTGAATGTTCAATCGCGAATCTTGCTCGATTCCTCGCGGGCGATCGGGCGCAGCCGCAGGTGTGACGGCGCTCCTCGCCGGCGTGCTCATAGTCTTGTTCGGCTGCTCGACGCCGGGAAGCGGCGTGTCGAGCGCCACGGCCCAGAACATCGCCTCGGCGGTCGCGGGCGCGATGGGCTCGGCGGTATCGAATACCGGCTACGGGAGCCTTCAAGGGGTTTCCGCGAGCGCAGCGAGGAGCCTTGCCGCAGGCCCGTCGGCCCGGCAAGACAGCACCTTTAGCGGGCCCGGATATACCCTAACCTATACGGTGACATCCGGACCTCCGACCGTCGTCGACGCGACAATTGCCTTCAGCAGCTTCACCTCCGGATCGGTAACGCTCGTCTCGGGCAGCGCCACCATCGTGGAGACCGTTTCGTCGACCAGCATCTCCGCGACCGAAACCGGGACCTTCAACGCCATCTACCAGGGTACGACCTACAACCTCACCTGGAACATCGCCTTCACCTACGTCAGCGCAAGCAGTACCTTCACCTATTCGGGCACCTACTCGGTCAACGGCACGACCTACACCTGGAGCTGAGGCTCCGGCGGCTTCCGGGCGTCAGGACGGGCGTCTCCTCATGCGGAGCGGCCCCCACGCCCGGCTCCTGCCCTTCCGGCATCTGTTAGAATGCGGGAAAGGAGCAGGTGATGGAACAACCGATCGCCCTCATCCCCCTTCCGCAGCGCGTGACCCCCGGCGAGGGCAGCCTCCGAATCTCGGGGGGCGTCGCGATCCAAGCGGACGCTTCCGCGCGAGCAGCCGCAGCCCACCTCGCCGCGCTCCTCGCTCGCGCAGGCGTGGAGGCCTCGC
>DAHVAK010000050.1 GCA_027314665.1 Spirochaetales bacterium | reverse complement strand
GAGGAAATTAGACAGCTCGAAAAAACTGCAGTTGGTTCAAGAAGGACGCCGATTCGTCGACGGGGAGCTCCAAGAGGAACCAGCAGCGTAATCGAAGGATCGGAGGGTATGTCCCCATCCACCAAGATTGACAATATCTCCTCATAGCTGAAGCCCTGCCACTCTGGGGATTCGCCTTTTGTTATACGACCAGTGACCTTTTCAAGGCGGGTAGTGGGGAAGCGCTCAAAAAGAGTCTTGAACATTCGGTCCGTTGTGCCCTTCATTAATGTGTCGGAGTCCGCCTGTGCTTGAAGATTGAACAACAGCGCAACTTCGACCTCTCCTGTCAGGTTCTCGATTCTTTCGACAATCCGCCGCTGCTCGGGGAGTGGCGGAAGGGGAATCTGAGCTTGCAGGAATCGTTCTTCCTGGAGTCGTACTCGATTGGTGGTACCTTCGCTCGCTCTGCGACACAGATCAACGAATTCTGCCGTTCTGCTCATCCATTCAAGAAATGACGGCAACAAGCGTGACGAGCTCACGTTGAAAACAGGGAAGTCGTTCGTCACGATGGCGCCGTCCAAATCTTGTGGTACGATCCCTACGGCTCCATTCCGTGCATCGATCCGGGACAGGATGAAATGTGATCGTCGAGCGACAAACCTTCGGGAGCCGGCTATTTCTCCACCTACGACTCTCCCGCGTTCGACTACTCCCTTTCCCCACAGTCGCACGGTGATTTGGCGGTACGCGGCTTGGGGATCGATCTCGACAGTCTCATCGCTCCTAGTCAGCACCTCCCCCAGCCTCACCATCGGCCACTTCGACTTGGCGGCGGCGGAGTTTTCGCGAGCGGCGCGTTCGTGCTGAGCACCCTCTTTCTGCCGGGCGGGGCGTCGGTTATTCGAGCCGCTCACTCTTCCTTCCTGGCAAGCATCTCCTGGATCCTGCCGACGATCTCGATGATCTGCTTCTCCTTCTCGAGGATGCTTGCGACCAGCTCTTCGGGCGGTCGGTGGGCGATATCCTCCTTGGCGCGAGGGTTCTTGCGGTCCAGGTTGCAGCCGGACGAGAGAAGCTCTTCCGCGCTCACCTTCCACGCTCGGTCATTCTCCTTCCGTTTGTTCCACCACGCGATGCACGGGAGCAACTCCTCGAACTGAAGCGGCTGAGTCTTGGTGTAGTTCTTCCGCCCTTCGGGGAGGGGGTGCTCGTAGTACCAGACCTGCTTCGTTGGGCCGCTGCGATCGAAGAAGAGCAGATTCGTGGGGATCGATGTATAGGGGGCAAACACGCCGTTGGGAAGGCGAACGATCGTGTGCAGGTTGAAGTCCCGAAGGAGCTCCTCTTTGATGCGGGCGCAGACGCCGTCCCCGAAAAGCGCCCCGTTTGGCACGACGACCGCGGCCCGCGCGGGGCGCCCAGCGGCGGTCTCGTGCTTCTTGAGCTTCCGCATGATGAGCTGGAGGAACAGGAGCGCGGTCTCCGAGCTCTGGCGGTCGTCCGGGAAGTTCGCCTGGATCCCCCGCTCTTCCTCTCCTCCGAAGGGCGGATTGGTCAGGATGATGTCCACTCGGTCTCGCTCGCCGATCTCGGTGAGCTTGAAGCGAAGCGAGTTTTCCGGATCGATCCTGGGCGCATCGAGCCCGTGGAGGAGGAGGTTCATCTGGCAGAGCAGATAGGGCAGGGGTTTCGCTTCGCCGCCCGAGAGCGATCTCTGCTGCAGCATCCGGCGCTCCTCGACGGTGTGCACCTGCTCGTCCAGATGGAGGAAGGACTCCACGAGGAAGCCTCCGGTGCCGCAGGCCGGGTCGAGCACCGTTTCGCCGAGACGCGGATCCGTCACCTTGACCATGAACCGGATGACCGGCCGCGGGGTGTAGAACTCGCCCGAGTCGCCCGCCGCATCGCGCATCTCGCGGAGCATCGACTCGTAGAGCGCTCCGAGGACGTGCAGCTCCTCGGTCGAAGTGAAGTGGATCTCCGCAACGCGGTTGATGACGTCGCGCAGGAGATAGCCGGAGCGCATTCGGTTGTCGACCCCGTCGAAAACCCGGGCGATCACGTCCCGCCTGGTGTCGCCGTTCGCGCTTGTGAGGCCTCGCAGGTACGCGAACAGTCCCGCGCCGTGCTTGCCGTCGGGTCCGATCGCCTCGTCCTGGCCGATGAAGGCGAGGAGCTCTTCTCCCGTCATTCCTTGGGGATTCGCTGCCCAATCGCGCCAGCGGTAGGGCGGCTCGATTGCCGCCTTGAACCGTTTGCCCGCAAGGGAATCCTCCCGTTCGCGCGCCATCTCGAGGTCGTCGAGAAACTTGAGAAACATGATCCACGTGAGCATCGGGAGGCGGTCGAGATCGCCGCTTAAGCCCTTGTCCTTGCGCATGATGTCCCGCGCCGACTTGATGGTGGCGGCGAGTGACTGCGCGCTGGTCGGGGTCACGGTAGCGGTCGCGGTTGACTTACGAGGCATAGAGATACCCTTCCATCTGTTGTACAGCTGCGCGAAGCTTTTCCGGCCCTCCGAAGAGCTTGATGATCGCGTCCACCTGCCCGTGTTGCGAGATTGGCGGAATCTTGAGTGCGTCAGGCAGGGCCAACTCGCCGTTCCCGAACTGTGCGTACTTCTCGAGAAGCTCCTCGAGGATGGCGCGCGCTTCGGGCGCGAAGCGCGCGAAGAACTCCTTTCGGCTCTCCCTCACCGCTTGGGCGCGTTCGCGGCGGGTGCGCAGTGGAGCGTTGAAGGCAAGATGGCAGAGGAGGTCGAAGGGGTCCGCCTCGGGGAGGTGGGCGGCCTCGGCAAGCTCCTCGAAGCCAATTCCGCGTTCCTGAAGAAGCTGGATGATCTCGGTACGCCGTTCAGGAACGCTCCACCGGGCGCGAAGGTCGCGGGCCGTGGGGCAAATGCTGCGAACGCGCTCGACCGCGTAGTCGGTATAGCGAACCACGCGCAGCTGCTTGCCCTCGGAGTCGAGCTCGTAGACGAGATGCGCAGCGATCTCGACATGGCCGTCGTCATAGTAGTATTTCTTTCGCTCCGCCGGTTCGGGCTCGATCACCGCTGGATCTTCGCCCGCCCCAAGCGTGGGATCCTGCTCTTCCACAACCAACTCGTCAATAACCCGTTCGATACCTGTTGCGATCTCCTCCTCGGTGACGAGAACGGGATCGCCGTCGAAGGCGGGATCCGCGAAGAGCCGCGTCGCCGAGCCAGTGTAGTCGATGATGTTGAACCAGAGCTTGCCGTAGTCGTCGCGGACCCTCGTCCCCCGTCCGATTATCTGCTTGAACTCGCTCATCGATCCCACCACCCGTGCGATGACGATATTCTTGCAGGTCGGGGCATCGATCCCGGTGGTGAGGAGCTGTGAGGTCGTGAGAATGGCAGGGACCTGGGTCTCGACGTCCGAGAATCGGCTCAGGTGTCCCCGCCCGATATCCCCCTCGTCGGAGGTCACGCGGCAGACGTAGTCAGGCAAGCGCGCGACGAGATCGCTGTTCGCGTTCGTAAGCTCCTCACGCATATCGCTTGCGTGTTCCTGATCGACGCAAAAGACGATCGTCTTCGCGAAGCGATCGCTCCGCTTGAGGAACTCAGTCAGATGCCGCGCAATGGCGCGAGTCCTCGCCCGAAGGGCAACGACACGCTCGAAGTCCTTAGTCTCGTACTCTTCGTCGGGAATGGGCCGCCCGTAGCGGTCCAGCTCGTCCTTGCTGGGGCGCCACCCAGCCGCGTCCCACTCGGTTATGACCCTATGCACGCGGTAGGGCGCGAGGAAGCCGTCTTCGATCCCCTGGCGAAGGCTGTACTGGTAGATCGGGTTTCCGAAGTAGAGGTAGGTGTCGCGGTTATCGTCGCGCAGCGGGGTCGCGGTCATCCCGAGCTGATAGGCTGGCGCGAAGTGCTCGAGGATGATTCGCCAGGAGCTATCGTCGCGTGCGCTCCCGCGGTGGCACTCGTCGACGATGACGAGGTCGAAGAAGTCTTTCGAGTAGGCCTTGAAAAGCCCCTCGCGCCGCTCGTCTTCGGCGAGGGCTTGGTAGAGGGCAAAGTAGACCTCGCGGCTCTTCACGACCTTTCCCGATTCGATCTTGTAGCGCGCGTCGCCGAATACCGCGAAGATCCCGTCCATCGGCTGATCGATGAGGACGTTGCGGTCGGCAAGATAGAGGATTCGCGGGCGTCGATGCTCGCGGTTCCGATTCCAGCGCGAGCTCCAAAGCTTCCAGCAGATTTGAAACGCCACAATCGTCTTACCGGTCCCCGTCGCCATGGTGATGAGGATCCGACGTTGGTCCTTGACGATCGCCTCGATCGCGCGGTTGACCGCAATCTGCTGATAGTACCGCTCGCTTTTTCCGGTCGCCTGGTTCGACGGTTGAAGAAGGCGCTTTTCGCTCTCGGCCCCGGCGATTCCACGCGCCTCACGCCACCGGCGCCACAGTTCGTCGGGAGCAGGAAAAGTCGCGATTCGACTCTCCCGTCCGGTTGAGTAGTCGAACTCGACGATTTCCTCGCCGTTCGTGGAGTAGGCGAAGAGGAGCCCGAGCATCTCGGCGTACTGCTTGGCTTGCTGAAGTCCGTCGGCGGCTCTCTTGTTGATCGCCTTGGCCTCAACCACCGCCATTGGAAAATCACGGCGGTACTTGAGGAGATAGTCGACCCGCTTCGGGGCTTTTCGAACGAAGCCCTTTCCGACCGGAATGATGCGCCCGTCGGTGATGCTGCGCTGCTCGGCTATTGAATGCGGCTCCGCATCCCAGCCCGCATCGAGGAGCTTCGGAGTAACGAGTTTTCGGCAGGTGTCGGCTTCGCTGTACACGTGTTGGTGCCTTTCGAATCAATCTTAAAGGAAGGAGATACCTGTCGCAAGCGCGATTTCTCTGCGGATAAAAAGCTCAACCTACAGAAAGAAGACGGGTTCCTTTCGTTCTCTATAGAGTTTATTGAGTCGGATTGCAGCGTCTTTGACCGGACCGGCTTTCATCGTTCTGGCGTTCTGCGGACAGCTCCGGGAGATATTGTCAATCTTGGTGGATGGGGACATACCCTCCGATCCTTCGATTACGCTGCTGGTTCCTCTTGGAGCTCCCCGTCGACGAATCGGCGTCCTTCTTGAACCAACTGCAGTTTTTTCGAGCTGTCTAATTTCCTC
>DAHVAK010000031.1 GCA_027314665.1 Spirochaetales bacterium | reverse complement strand
CGGCGGAGCGAATCATCGACCTCGCCTTCGAGGCCAAGCGGCTGGGTCTGTTGGATTTGAAGCAGTCCGGTTCCATAGTCGAGGTGAGCTTTCCCCACGCAACCGGAACGCTTCGAAATGGAGGCGGCGCATGACACGGATCGCGCAGCTCGTCGAGCGCTATAAGAGCCACATCGAGCTTCCCTGGCGAACCGATCTCGCGGGAGCCCAAAGGGCGATCTTTGTCGTGTACGACAAAACGGATGAGCGTCGCTTACTCGCTCGAAAAGAGCGGTTCGCGCTTGCGACGAAAGAGGCAGGCCACGAATGGCGGGAGGTGGACCTGACGCGGGCCTTTGCCGAGTGGATGGCGGCGACGGAGTACCGGGAAGAATACTTTCGAAGGCCGGAGGATCTCGACCTGAAACTGGAAAAGGAGTTTCGAGAGGCGCTCGCTGAACGGGTCAAACGGGTGCTTACCGCGGAGGACGTCGACGACCACACCGTGGTTGCAGTGTTCGGGGTCGCCTCGCTGTTCGGCTTTGCCCACGTCTCGAACCTGATGAGGGACGTCGAGCCGCTCATCAGGGGGAGGATCGTGCTCTTTTTCCCCGGCGAATACGACAGCAACAACTATCGCCTGCTGGACGCGCGAGATGGATGGAACTACATGGCGGTGCCCATCACCGCGGACAAGGGGGCCTACGAAGCATGAAGAACCGGGACATCTTTCAGCGGGACCCCGATCAGATCACCCTGTTGAACAACGGCGTCGCCTCCGTCACCAACGCGCTTACGGACGATGAACGGCGAACCCTCCGCTTCGAGCTGCAACATTTCGTCTGTGAAGGCGAGTACCGCCGGGGGCTCGTTCGCATCCTGGACTCCTACGTGAGCAACATCGGACAGCCCGAGCAACCGGTGGCCTGGGTAAGCGGCTTCTTCGGAAGCGGTAAGTCGCATCTCGTGAAGATGCTTCGCTATCTCTGGGTCGATTGGCTCTTTCCGGAGGACGGGGCGAGCGCACGAGGTCTCGCTCCTCTTCCCGACGACGTTCAAGACCTTCTCAAAGAGCTTTCCACCCTCGGCAAACGGCTAGGCGGTCTTTCGGCTGCGGCGGGAACGCTCGGCGCGGGGGCGGGGGAAGGCGTTCGCCTTGCGCTTATCGGGATCGTGTTCAAGGGGGCAGGCCTACCGGAGAGCTATCCCCAGGCGCGCTTCTGTATCTGGCTCAAAAAGAACGGCATCTACGATTCGGTTGCCGCCTCGGTTGAGGGCAAGGGGCGCACCTTCGCGAAAGAGCTCAACGACCTCTACGTAAGCCCGCTCATCGCGAAAGCCCTGCTTCAGGCGGATCCGTCCTTCGCGGCGAACGAGCAGGAGGCCAAGGCAGCCCTTCGGGCGCAGTTTCCCAAGCCAAAAGAGCTCACGAACGACGAGTTCGTCGATGCCGTGCAGGACGCTCTGGCCCCCGCGGGCAAGCTGCCCTGTACGGTTCTGATCCTCGACGAAGTTCAACAATACATAGGTGACGATTCGTCGCGATCCTACGTCGTCCAGGAGGTGGTCGAGGCGTGCAGCAAGCGCTTCGGGGACCGGCTGCTTTTCGTGGGCACAGGCCAGACCGCCCTCTCGGGCACTCCCGCGCTGCAGCGCCTGCAGGGGCGCTTCACCGTCAACGTGGAGCTGTCCGACCATGATGTGGAAACGGTCACCCGTCGGGTGGTTCTCGCGAAACGCAGCGATCGGATAGCCGACGTCAAGAAGGTCCTCGAGGCCTGTTCGGGGGAGATCGATCGCCAGCTTTCGGGCACTCGGGTGGGGCCTACGCCGGAGGATAGGGCCGTTCTCGTCGAAGACTATCCCCTGCTCCCGGTCCGGCGCCGATTCTGGGAACAATCCTTGCGCGCCGTGGACAGGGCGGGCACCACCGGTCAGCTCCGCACTCAACTGCGTATCGTCTACGACGCGATCCGCGAGACCGCCGACGCTCCGCTGGGCACGGTCGTTCCCGCGGACTTCCTGTTCGACGAGATCGGCGCGAACCTCCTCCAATCAGGCGTCCTCCTGCGCGAGGTCGACGAGATCATCCGCAGGCTCGACGATGGGAGCGACCAGGGGCGCCTCAAATCGCGGCTCTGCTCGCTCGTGTTTTTGATTCGCAAGCTCCCGCGCGAGGCAAGCGCGGACTCGGGCGTGCGCGCGACCGCGGAGATGCTGTGTGATCTTTTGGTCACCGATCTTCGCGGAGGAAGCGGAGCCCTACGCGCCCGGGTGGCGCAGGTGTTGGACGACCTCGCGGCCGTCGGTACGCTCATCAAGATCGACGACGAGTACAACTTGCAGACTCGGGAGAGCGCCGAGTGGGAGCAGGAGTTTCGCAGCCGCCGCGACCAGCTATCCAATGATGCGGTGCGCCTGAGCTCCAAACGCGGCCAGCTCCTCTCCTCCGCGGTCCAGGAGCTCGTCGGATCGATCAAGCTCAGCCATGGCGCGAGCAAGGAGCCGCGCAAGTTGTCGCTTTTCTTCGGCTCGGAGCCTCCGGCCGAGGCGGTGCAGGAGATCCCCGTCTGGGTTCGCGACGAATGGAGCGTCGAAGGGAAGTCGGTGGCGGCGGACGCACGGGCGGCAGGCGCGGGCAGCGCTCTGGTGTCGGTGTTCGTCCCGAAGGCGCAGGCGGATGCGCTGCGCAAGGCTATCGCAGAGGAGAGCGCGGCGCGGGAAACGCTCGATTTCAAGGGGGTGCCGACCGGCGATCCGGGCAAGGAGGCCCGGCGGGCGATGGAGACTCGCCTGACCGAGGCGGAGCGCAATCGCAAGGCGCTGGTCGCCGAGATCATCGATGGGGCAAGGGTCTATCAGGGCGGCGGCAACGAGCGCCTCGAGGCGACGCTTGTCGAGAAGGTTCGCGCGGCCGCAGAGGCGTCGCTAGCCCGTCTCTTTTACGAGTTCAAAGACGCCGACGACGCCCGCTGGAGCGAGGTCGTCAAGAGGGCGCGCCAGGGGGCGGAAAATCCTCTCGCGGCGATCGATTTTCAAGGCAAGGTGGAGGAGCATCCCGTGTGTTCCGCGGTGCTCTCCTTCGTCGGCGCAGGAAAAAGGGGCAAGGAGGTTCGGGATCGCTTCTCCGCCCCGCCACAAGGCTGGCCGAGGGACGCGGTCGACGGCGCCCTGATCACCCTGTTCTCGGCCGGGCACCTGCGCGCCAGTGTGAACGGTGCTGCCGTGAAGCCGGGGGAGCTGGACCAGACGAGGATATCCCAGACCGATTTCCGGGCGGAAACGGCCACGATCTCGGCCCGCCAGCGCCTCGAGCTGCGCAAGCTCTATCAGCTCGCGGAGGTGGACTGCAAGCCGAACGAGGAGGCGGCGGCCGCGGCTCCGCTCCTTGCGAGGTTGCAGAGGTTGGCCGAGGCGGCGGGGGGCGAGCCGCCGTTGCCGGCGAAGCCCGATACTTCGCACCTGCGTGAGCTCCAGTCTCTTGCGGGAAACGAGCAGCTCCTCGCTATTCTCGAGAAGCGGTCGGTGCTGGAATCCAATATAGAGCAGTGGGGCGCGGCAAGTGAGCGGGGGGCGAAGCGCCTGCCTGCGTTCGAGCGCCTCCGCGCTCTGATGGGGCACGCCGAGGGGCAGGATTTCGCGGTAGAGATCCAACCGCAGTTCGAGGCGCTGCTTTCCCAGCGCAGCCTGCTGGCCGATCCGAACCCGCTCCCCGGCGTGACAAAGGCGTTGGTGGAGGGGCTGCGCCGGGAGATCGGCCACCGGTGCGCGGAATACGGGGCGACCTTCGAGGCGGAAAAGGAAAAGCTCACTACAAGCGAGAGCTGGCGGAAGATCGGCGAGCCGGATCGGCAGGGGATTTTCACCCGTCTGGGATTGCGGAAGCAGGAGCCGGGCTCGCTCGGCACCGAGGAGGAGGTGCTTTCATCGCTGGATCGGATCTCCCTCGAGGGCTGGGCAACCAGGGCGGCGGCGCTGCCGCATCTTTTCGCGGAGGCGCACCTTCAGGCGGCGAGACTTCTCGAGCCGAAAACTGAGGCCGTGAAACTTTCGAGTGCCACGCTGCGCTCGCCCGAGGAGGTCGAGGCGTGGCTCGCGGCGGCGCGGCAAAGCCTGCTCGCGGCGCTCCATGACGGGCCGGTGGTGGTGGATTGAATGGCCTACAGTGACTTTACAAGGGAGGTAAAATGAACGTCCAGGATCCCTACAGACAGATTAATTACCTTCAACAATGTCTCTCTACCGACAAGAAGCCGCTCGGCCTTTTCCTGGGTGCAGGTTGTCCCATGTCGATTAACGC
>DAHVAK010000028.1 GCA_027314665.1 Spirochaetales bacterium | reverse complement strand
CCGCTTGAGCGGGGCGGAGGCGGTCTGCGAGGATCTGCCCCTGAACTTCTTCATGGAGCGCTACGTTGACTCCTACGTGGGCGAGATGCGAGAGTTCATTCATGCGGTCGCAGAGGGCAGCGAGCCTCCGGTCACCGGCATCGACGGGAAGATGCCGGTCATGATCGGCAAAGCGGCGCGGCTCTCCTACGAGCAGCACCGCCCCGTGAAGGTCGCCGAGGTATAGCGCATCCCGCGCCTCGCGGGATGCGCGGCGTGCAGGGACCGGCGGCAAACGCGGCGGCGCGATGGATCCGTGGCGTCGCGCCGCCAGAGGTCACTCACGGGAGGCGCGGCGGGCCTGAAGCGTCGCGCCGGAAGGGCAGCTCGCAGCGTCGGAGCCGCAGGAGGCGTTCCCGGGCGGAGGGCTCGAACAAGAGTTGATCGTCATGGTCGGAAGCCTCGTCCCGTTCTACAATCGGCTCGTCAACGGCTTGAGCTTCGGGCCAGAGTATCACAAGCTCCTGCGCCTCCTGAACAGCCGCATCGACAGTCCCGAAACGATCGCCGAGTTGCCCGCCTCCCATCCGGGCGGCTTCATTCGGGAGCTCAAGAAGCGGCGAATCACGATCGTCGAGTCCTACCTCATTATCCTGCGATACCTGGAGTCCGAGCACCACCGAGAGCGAATCAACGCCCTGCGCCTTCTGCGAGAGCAGACCTCGCACGCAAAGAATCTCACGATGCCGATCAACACCGCCCGAGTGCAGCTCGCCCTGATCAAGGAAGCGATCAAGAATCGCGAAAACCCACGGCGGCAGCTCGAGCTTCTCGAAGACTTCACCATCTCCGCCTACGGCCAGCCCTCGGTGATTCGAGGGTACCTCGAGGAGCTCGGAATCATCGAGCTTCCCGAGACCGGCCTCCCGCTCTCCGAGATGGGCATGGGATGGGACCTTCACGTTCACGACAATTCCTCCTTCGGGAGGAAGACCCCTTCGCAGCTCGTGATCGATGCCTTCATCAAGGGGATTTCCGAGATCACCGTAGCGTTCAGCGTCCTATCAAACCGCGCCTCCATCGAGGAGGTGCTCGAGGCAGGGGCGATCCTGGGGGTGCGGGTGAACATTGGGGTAGAGTTCAGCGCCGTGGCCGCCGATCGACGCTTCCACTTCATGTTCCTGCTTCCGCCGACGCGCGACACGCGGGAGTTTTCCGAGTTCGTGGACCGCAACCGCGAGACCATGAAGTGGTTTGCCGAGGGGCTCGCCGCGACGCAGCGAAGTCGGCTGCGGGCGGTTCGCCTGCTGGTGCGCAACTTCAACACAGTCTTTTTGCCCGATCTCAACCGGGGCTACCCGGAGTCGAGCGTCTACTACCTTCCGCCGCTCGACTTGAGCGAGGTCGACGAGATAGCCCCCCTCGACGTGCTCAACCGCCTTCACCTCGGGGAGCTCCTCTTCCGCGCCCTGAAGCCGGTGCTCCTCAAGCGGGTTCTCCTTGCGAAGAGCCTGCGTCAGGCCGCCGCCGACGAGCTCCTCCGGGGCGAGATCTCGGAGTGGGACTCGGGCAACATCTCCTCCCGCTACGCCGGGCTGCGGCAGAGCTACGTCGAGCTCAACGCCGAGAGCCTGCGCGCCAAGTACTTCTCCAATCCGGACCTTGCCGACTATCCCACGGTCTTTTCCGACTTTGCGAGCGTCGGGCGCCGCCTCCAGGCAACCGGAGGAAAGATCAAGGTCATACACCCGCTCGAGCACGGGCTCGATCGCGTCTACGAGCTGCTGCTCGCCGCCCATCCGTGGATCGACTTCATCGAGATCTACAACATGTACGACAGCATCAACCGCTCGATAGACGACATCCTTCGCTTCACGGGCTTCGTCAACGCCCTGAACTCGGGCGAGCTCGAGCTCCTGCGACCCTTCCTCGCCGGCCACGACGTCTCAAGCCCCGAGCGCAAGATGGCCGAGGCGGTGCGGGCCGCCGGCGAGAGGCATCTCGTCCCGGTGTGCGGAAGCGACTCAACCGGGCGGAGCAGGACCATACCCGGCATGGGCTTCATCTACGCCGACGACATCGTCGGACGCCACCGGAGGCGCTATCTCGAGCGCCACTTCGCGCTTCCCGAGCTCGTCTCCCGCTCGATCGCCGCCGGCGGGGCGCACGTCCGCAAGGAGCCCGGCGCCCAACATCCCTCGATCGTGAGCATGGGAAAGGCGACGAAAGGCGCCCCAAACAAGGTAGGCGACGAGCACGAGACCACACCCATCCCGCTCGATCGCGCCCTACGCTATCTGAATGCGACCCTGAAGAACCTTCTCTACGTCTCGGTCGGCTTCCTCATCTCCTACCTGGCGCTCGGGCTGGACTACTCCCTCCTGTGGTTCGGAATAACCGCGCTCCGCCACGTCATCGTCGACCTGTTTGCCGGCAGGGGCTCGCACCTGAGGGAGTGGCACTGGAGGGCGGTCGACTACCGCAACATGAGCAGGTCGCTCTTCTGGACAGGGGTTTCGGTCCCGCTTCTTGCAGCAGCGAAGGCCGGCTTCGATCTCATCTGGCCCTATGCTGCCTTCGGGCTCTGGCACAGCTTCGCGAAGTTCTTCGTCATCTCCTTCGTGAACGGGCTCTACCTCTACGCCCACAATACCCTGCGCGGCTTCGACAAGAACGTCGCCCGGGCCAACTTCTTCCGGAGCATCCTCTCGTGGCCCTTTGCAAGCCTCTTTGGTCCCCTCGGCGATTTAGCGGCCATACCGAGCATCGTACAGGCGAAGGTCTGGTCGGACATCGTCGGCGGGCTGATCGAGGGGGCGGGGAAGTTCAGCCGCGCCGTCCGCCTCACCCGGCGCGACCTCTCCGAGATCATCCCGCTTGCCTGTTCCGACGACGAGGAGCAGCAGAACACCGCGATGCTCGACCTGCTCTACATCTTCGGGCGCGAGCCGCGGGCCCGCAACTCGCTTCAGGAGCTTCTCTTCGGTCGCGCGAACGGGCTTGATCGCCTGCGGGAGCTTCTGCGCGGCAGGCGCCCGCCTGCCCCCGTCTACGCCCTGTCCTTCGAGAGTCTCCGTGCCTGGTTCGATCACGAGGGGAGCTACTACAAGCTCTCCGACTTCGCGATCTCCCGCTACGATCAGGAGTGGGCGCTCCGGTTGGTCGACCTGATCGGGAGGCAGTATCCGCGCCTGACGGAATGGCTTCGGGCGCAGGCCGGAGCAGTCGCCGGCGCCTCCCGCTCCGGCGAGCCCGGGGGGGAAAAAAGCTTTACATCCCTCTCCGGTCCGTCGTAAAATCGAGGGAGTCAGCGGGTAGCTGACACGGCACTCGAGCTGCCGCCAAGAGAGCCTATCCTGCGGTTTGCTGCCTGTAACCGAACCGCGAGGATGGCGTAGGGGCTGGCGGCCTCGAGGTTGTCGGCGACCGGTCAGGGGAGGAGCGCCCATCGATGCTTGTCGGCAAGCGCATGTCTCCAAATCCCGTTACCGTCGATCCCGCAACCCCCGTCACCGACGCCCGGAAAATCATGCAGCGCGAGAAGATCCATCGCCTTCCGGTGGTGGATCGCCACGGGAAGCTGATCGGAATCGTCACAGAGAAGGATCTCCTCTACGCCTCGCCCTCCCCGGTCTCGTCGCTCGACATCTACGAGGTGAGCCACCTCCTCTCGAAGCTGACCGTCGATAGGGTGATGACCAAGAGGCTCGTGACGGTCACGGCGGACACCCCCATCGAGGATGCCGCGCGGATCATGATCGACAACAACATCGGCGGAGTTCCGGTCATGAAGGACGACCTCATGATCGGAATCATCACCGAGTCGGATCTCCTGAAGATATTCATCGAGCTGTTCGGGGCGCGGCAGCAGGGCATCCGCGCAACGATCCTCATTCCCGAGCGTCCCGGGGCGCTCGCCGAGGTCGCCCAGGCGATTCGCGATCGCGGCGGGGACATCATCTCGCTCGGGACCTTCCTCGGCGAGGACCCCTCCAACGCCTACTGCACCTTCAAGGTTCAGGATCTGACGAAGGAGGAGCTTGCCGCCTGTCTTGCCCCTCACGTGGAAAAGATCAGCGACATCCGCGAGACGTAGGGCGGGACGCCGATTCGGCGCCTCGTCCCGCGGCGGTTACGTAGGTGCCGGCCTTCGTGGGTCGGCGATCGAGGCAGCGTCCGGCACCGCGCTCCCTATCGGCGGCTCGAGCGAGCCCGCTGGGAAGGCTCCGGACGATCCGCTCCGTCGTCTTGCCTCCGCGCGACCGAGATCCAGGCCGGCATCGAACCCCTCTCGCTCGGGGTGAAGACCGACGCCCGCAGCTCGAGGATCTCGAAGCGGCCCGACAGGGCGGAGCGAACTTCGGCTTCGGACCATCGCGGCGGGCCGGAGAGCGGTCGCTCTCCCCCCTTTCCCGCGATCAGGCTGTACCACAGCCCGCCGGGAGCAAGGATCCGCGAGATGCCTGCGAGGACCGCGGCGCGCTCGGCGGCCTCGGTGTAGAGGTGGAACCAGCCGCGGTCGATGACAAGGTCGAAGCTCCCGTCGGGAAGGAGCGGGGGGGCGAAGTCGTGCGGGAAGCTTCCGACCAGCCACTCGATGCGGGTGCCCGCCTCCTTGGACTTGGCTTGCGCTTGCCGGATGGCGGCGGGAGCCCCCTCGATGCCGGTGCAGTGGTAGCCCATGCCCGCAAGCCAGATGAGGCTGCCCCCGGTCCCGCAGCCGATGTCGACGACCCGACAGGGCCCGATGGCGTGGCGCTCGATGACCGCGGGAAGGTTGCCGTCGTAGGGACCGGGATCCCAGGGCACGACCCCGGACTGATAGGCCATATCCCAATAGCTCATTGCGGCAAATATAGCGACGGCTAGCCGTGCGCGTCACGAAAAAAAGTCAATTGCGGACATTCGGGCGACACCGTACAATGGGGGCACAATGACCAAGAATCGAGAACGAACCTGGGCCCTCGTGCTTATGATCGTTGTAGTGGGCCTCCTGAACGCCGACCAGAATCTCATAAACGCGACCCTCGAGGCGATCGAACGGGAGTTCCGCGTGAACGACGCCGCCATCGGTCTGATGAGCGGGTTGTTCACGATCCTTGGAGCGGTGGTGAGCCTTGCCGTGGGCTATCTCTCCGACAAGTGGAATCGGAAGCGGCTCTTCACCATCGCGGTGCTCCTGAGCGAGATTCCCTGCTTTCTCACCGCCTTCTCGCAAAACTACACGCAGTTCTTCATCTTTCGAATTCTCACCGGCTTCGGGGTCGGTGCCTCCTTCCCGGTAATCTTTTCCTTTCTCGGCGATCTCTATGACGAAAGGGAGCGGGCCTCCGCGGTCGCGTGGATGACGACCGTCATGGGGATCGGCCAGATTCTCGGTCAGCTCGTCAGCGGCTATCTCGGGCCCACGATCGGCTGGCGCATGCCCTTCGTCATCGTCTCGGTTCCGACCGTGCTCGTTCTGGCGGTTTTCCACTTCGTCGTTCACGAGCCGAAGCGGGGAGCGGCAGAGACCTCGATCGACTCGCTCATCCAGGAGGGCTACCTCTACCCTCGAACCATCAAGCTTCGCGACTACCTTAGGCTCTTTCGCGTGCGGACGAACCTCTATCTGTTCATCCAGGGAATTCTCGGTACGGTTCCCTGGGGGGCGATACCCCTGTTCATCGTGAAGTTCCTCAACGAGAGCAAGCAGCTTTCGATCGAGCAGGCGACTACCGCCTTCCTTCTCTTCGGGCTCGGCAACGTGGCCGGAACGATCCTCGGAGGGCTCTTCGGGGGGGTGTTGTTTCGGCGCAACCCGCGCTGGTTGCCGCAGTTCTGCTCGGTGACGACAGTGATCGGCGCCGGCGTCACCCTCTATCTCTTCATCGCCCTTCCCGGGGGAACCCTCTTCTGGACCCTCGTTCTCGGCTTCGTCGCCGCCTTCTTTGCATCGATGACCGGCCCCAACATGCGGACCATGCTCCTCGACACGAATGTGCCCGAGAATCGGGGCGCCATCTTCTCGATCTTCAACCTCACCGATTCGGTAGGTACGGGCATCGGCAAGTACGTAGCCGGGCTCCTGTCGGTCACCTTCGGACTCGGCACGGCGATCAGCGTTTCAGCCGGCTTCTGGATCCCCTGCGCCCTGTTCCTGTGGATCGCGTCGCTCTTTTTTGTGGCCGACGTGAAATCGCTGCACACCAAGATGGAGAAGCTTGCCGACGCGATGAAGGCGAAGAAGCTAGCTGCCGAGTGAGCGAGCAGGTGGCGCGGCGCACCCGGTCGCGAGGCGCCGGCGATCCATTCCTTTCCCCGGGGATTCAGAAGCGGTTGCGGTCGATTGACGCCCCGCCGGCGGCGAGATCAGCGCCGGACGGTGTCCGTTTTTTCTACACGCCTCAGGCAGGGTTTGTGTAAAACGGTGACACGCTCTTCCCGCCTCTTCGCAGCCGCACGCGCCAAGGCCGCGCGAGGCGGATGACAAATCGTTTTGCCACGCCAGTTTAGGAGAAGCGCTGGACAACTCCATGGACCGATGCCCCAATTGGCACGGCAATTGCATTACCTGATGTGAAGTTACTCGATAGGAGGCCATAGGAGAAAGATTCTCGTACTGTGGGTTTCGACCCTGCTGGTCCTCACTGCCGCGCTCGCGTTCGCGAACGGGCAGAAGGAAAGCACGGCCATGGCATCGAGCTCCGGCCACAAGACGCTCACCGTGGGCTTCGCCCAGATCGGCGCCGAGAGCGCCTGGCGCACTGCCGAAACGAACTCGATCACGGATACCGCGAAAAAGGAAGGTATCAACCTGAAGTTCGTCGACGCTCAGCAGCAGCAGGCGAACCAGATCGCCGCGATCCGCTCCTTCATCGCCGAGAAGGTCGACGGGATCATCCTCGCGCCGGTGGTCGCGACCGGGTGGGATCAGGTCCTCGGTGAGGCGAAGGCCGCAGGGATCCCGGTCATTCTCGTTGACCGCAGCATCGACGCTTCCCCTTCGCTCTACACGACGGTCATCGTCGGTGACTACGTCTACCAGGGCAAGGCCGATGCCGAGTACCTCGCAAAGGCGCTCGATGGCAAGGGCAACGTTGTCGAGCTCGAAGGAACCCCCGGCTCTTCGCCGCAGATCGACCGCAAGAAGGGCTTCGCGGACTACATGAAGGCCTATCCCGACATTCATATCGTGTATGACCAGACGGGGAACTTCACTCGGTCGGGAGGTCTGCAGGTGATGGAGGCCGCGATCAAGGCGGTCGGGGCGAGCAACATCAACGCGGTCTACGCACAGAACGACGACATGGCCCTCGGCGCCATCCAGGCGATGCAGGCGGCCGGAATGCAGCCCGGCACGACCGTCAAGGTCGTGGGGATCGATGCGGTGCACGACGCCCTCCAAGCGATCATCAACGGGACCATGAACTTCACGATCCAGACCGACCTGATCATGGGCCCGCCCGCCTTCAAGGCTATCCGGGAGGCTCTCGCCGGGGTGAAGCTGCCGAAGTGGATCAAGGCGGACCAGCCGGAGTTCACGATCGCGAACGCAGCGGCGGCCCTGCCGACTCGCGCCTACTGAGTCGAAAAGCGTAGAGGGCACGAACATGGCGATGTCACTTCTCGAGATGCGCAACATTGTGAAACGGTTTCCCGGAGTGGCCGCCCTTTCCGGAGTGGACCTCGTCCTGAATCGCGGGGAGGTCCACTCCCTCATGGGAGAGAACGGCGCCGGCAAGTCCACCCTCATCAAAGTCCTCACCGGCGTCTATGAGCGCGACGGGGGGAGCATTTCCCTCGACGGGCGCTCGATCAGCCCGCGCTCGCCCCTGCAAGCCCAGCGCCATGGAATCGCGACAGTGTACCAAGAGGTGAATCTCCTGCCGAACCTCTCGGTCGCCGAGAATATCCTTCTCGGGCGGGAGCCCCGCACCCTCGGAAAGGTGAATTGGGGCGCCATGCGCCGCCACTCCCTCGAGCGTCTGAACATCGACGTCGACGTGACGCGCGACCTTTCCACCTTTTCGATCGCGATTCAGCAGATGGTCGCCATCGCTCGAGTGTTGGATATCTCTTCGAAGATCCTCGTCCTCGACGAGCCTACCTCGAGCCTCGATCAGGACGAGGTGGCGAAGCTCTTCGAGGTGATTCGCCAACTCCGCTCCGAGGGGATGGGAATCGTCTTCATCACCCACTTCATCGATCAGGTCTACGCGATCAGCGACCGCATTACGGTTCTCCGAAACGGGTCGCTCATCGGCAGCTTCGATGCGGACAAGCTTTCCCGCGTCGAGCTCGTCGCGCGCATGCTCGGCAAGGAGCTCACGGAGTTCCAGCGCAAGGGGCGTCAGCAGGGCGACGAGGCTTCCGAGGGAGGGCGCCCGACCTTTCTCAAGGTCTCGGGTCTCGGTCGCGGAGGGACGCTCGAGCCGGTCGACCTCGAGATACGTCGAGGCGAGATCGTCGCCCTCACGAGGCTCCTGGGCGCAGGGCGGACCGAGCTCGCGCAGCTCATCTTCGGAGTGGTGCGCCCCACCTCCGGGGTGGTCGAGATTGACGAAAGGCGGGTCACGGTCTCCTCGCCGAAGCGGGCGATGATGCTCGGCATGGCTCTCTGCCCCGAGGACCGCAAGGGCCAGGCCCTCATCGAGGACCTCTCGGTGCGGGAGAACATCGCCCTCGTCCTCAAGGCGCGGCGGGGGATCTTCGGCTCCTTGAGCCGCCGGCAGCAGGACGCCCTCGCCGAGGAATACATCCGGGCCCTCAACATCAAGACTCCCTCGCCCGACCAGCCGGTGCGCTACTTGAGCGGAGGCAACCAGCAGAAGGTCGTCATCGCGAGCTGGCTTGCCCTAGGCCCCCGCCTTCTTATTCTCGACGAGCCAACCCGGGGCATCGACGTCGGGGCGAAGGCCGAGCTCCTGAAGCTCGTCCTTGACCTCGCGGGCGGGGGCATGGGCATCCTCTTTATCTCCGCGGAGATGGAGGAGGTCGTCAACGTGTGCGACCGCGTCATGGTCCTACGTGACCACAAGAAGATCGGCGAGCTCGCCTCCGGCGATGCCTCGATCACCAAAATCATGCAAACAATCGCACAGGAATCCTGAATATGACCTTCGGACGCTCGCGCAATATCCTCTGGTCACTCTCGGCCCTCGCGGTGGTACTGTTGTTCGACCTGCTGTTCACGCCCCGCTTCTTCGATCTACGGATCGAGTCGGGCCACCTCTACGGCAACCTGGTCGACATCCTCAATCGGGCGGCGCCGGTCGTGCTCACGGGGCTCGGGATGACCCTCGTCATCGCCACGGGGGGCATCGACCTGTTGGTGGGATCGGTCATGGCGATATCCGGGGCCGTCGCCTCAATCCTCATCACCATCAACCACGCCCCGCTCGCGGTGGTCATCATCGTGCCGCTCCTCATCACGACCTTGATCGGGCTGTGGAACGGGGTGCTCGTCGCCTTTCTCGGGATTCAGCCTTTCATCGCGACCTTGATCCTCATGGTGAGCGGTCGCGGGATCGCTCAGCTCATCACCAGCGGCCAGATCGTCATCTTCACCGACAAGCCCTTCCAATTCATCGGCGAGGGTGACCTCCTTGGGCTCCCCTTCACTGTCGCGATATCGCTTCTTTTGTTCCTGGTCGCCTTCCTCGGCACGCGGACGACCTCGGTCGGAACTTTCATCGAGGCGGTGGGGAGCAACCCGGTCGCGAGCAGCTACCGGTATCCCCTCGCGAACGATGAAGCTGGTCGCCTACGCCTTTTCCGGACTGTGCGCCGGGATAGCCGGGCTGATCGTCGCCTCCGACATCCGGGCCGCGGACTCCAACAACGCTGGGCTCGACATCGAGCTCGACGCGATCCTCGCGGTGGTGCTGGGCGGGACCTCCCTCGCCGGAGGGAAGTTCTTCCTGGCCGGATCGGTCATCGGCGTGAGTCTCCTGCAGTCGGGCGCCTTTCGCGCAAGGATCGCCCTGTTACCCTCACTATGGAGAGTACGACATGAAAGAGCAGTCACAGAGGTTGGAGCGAAGCCGCTTGAGTAGCCACTCGATCAATCCGAAATACATACCCCTCATTGCGACCGTCACGGTGTTCCTCCTCCTTTACGGGGTTGCCTCGATCGATTTCCCGACCTTCTTCTCCCTGCAGGTCGTCGTGAACTTCTTCATCGACAACGCCTTCTGGGGAGTCGTCGCGGTCGGGATGACCTTCGTGATGATGACCGGAGGGATCGACCTGTCGGTCGGGTCGATGGTCGGCTTTGTCAGCATCTTCGCTGCCTCGCTCATCGAGAAGTCGCACGTTAACCCCTACCTTGCCATCGCAATCTGCCTCGCCACGGGCTCGCTCATCGGATTCGGCTCCGGGCTCATCATCCGCTACTTCCGGGTCGCCCCCTTCATCATGACCCTCGCGAACATGTTCCTCATCAAGGGGCTGGGGCTGCTCATCAGCACGAACTCCATCGCGATCACCAATCCGGTCATCGTCGGGCTCTCCAACGCCGGGGTGCATCTCACCAAGAGCGTCTTTCTCCCCCTCATCTCGATCGTTTTCATCATCATCTTCGTAGCGGGAGTCTACGTCTCCTCCTATACCCGCTTCGGGCGCACGGTCTACGCGATCGGAGGAAACGAACAGTCCGCCACCCTCATGGGCTTGAAGGTTGCCGCCACCAAGGTCGGGGTCTATACCCTGAGCGGCTTCTGCTCCTCATTGGGAGGGGTGATCTACATGCTCTACACCTCCTCCGGCTACGCGATCGCCACGGTCGGGATGGAGCTCACCGCAATCTCCGCGGTCGTAATCGGGGGAACCCTCCTTTCGGGCGGCGTCGGCTATATCGGAGGGACTCTGGTGGGGGTGCTGATCCTCGGGGTCATCCAGACCTTCATCGCCTTCCAGGGCACCTTGAGCTCCTGGTGGATCCGGATTGTGATCGGGCTCCTCCTGCTTCTGTTCATCCTGCTGCAACAGGCCCTCGCGGTCTCCTCGCGGCGTCTCCGATAGCGGCGAACCTCGCCAATGGAGAAATGTAGGGAGGGAGCTCGCACGGCCGATCGATGGGGGAGAGATACATGACCATTCGGGTGAAGCTTTCGATTTTGATCCTTTCGCTGTTGCTCGCCTTCGCGGCCTCGGCAGTGACCTATGTTGCGTCGGTCGGGCGGACGGCTCGCATTCGACGCGACGAGAGGGTGCTGGCGCAGCTCAAGACCGTGCTCCTCGACGAGTCGATCACCGCTCACGAGATGCTTACGGCGAGATTCAGCACCCAGGAGGGGCTCCTGCAGGCGGGAATCATGGAGACGGGCAAGGAGTTCTCCGCGGTGCTTTCCTTGAAGACGCTCCCCATGGTGAGTGCATCAGTGCGCGGGGCCCTCGATTCGATCCATCGCCTCGAGTGTCTCACCGACGACGCCACGAAGAGCTTCACCGCGACGCTCGATGCCGTCGAGCGGGACGCGAAGGTTGCCTATGGCTTCACGGATACCTTTACGGCCCTCGATCTCGCAACCGGAAAGAACCTGACGAGTAGCGGAGGCCGCGGTCAGACGCTTCAAGATGTCGCCGCCATGGTGACCCAGCTCGAGATACTTACCAACAGCCTCCAAGCCTCCGTCGGAGTGATCGACGACCAGGGCGCGACGATCTCACGGGAGGTGGCGCGAATTACGGCGGAAAGCAGCGTGATCGTGGTTGTGGTGGTCCTCGTGCTGGTCGCCCTTGCCGTTGCGCTGGCGCTCGTGGTGGCGAACCGCATCGTGCGCTCGGTGCGCTCGATCGAGGGCAGTGTCGCCGGCATGACCGAGGGCGATCTCACGCGAAGCTTTCAGGTGGAGAGCCGCGACGAGATCGGAAGGCTCTCGACGAACCTCAATCGCTTCATCGCGAGCCTTTCCGGATCGCTACGCGGGGTGCAGGCTGCGAGCGGGATCGCGGGAAGCATCCGCGGCCTAAACGAGGAGATCCAGGAGCAGATGGCGATGGTGGAGGAGTCCACCGCGAGCGTGACCGAGATGATCGCCTCGATCGAGAGCGTGGCGAAGATCACCGAGAACACGCAGGCGATCGGCGAGACGATGGCCACCGTGCAGCGCATCAGCGGCGAGGTGCGAAGCGGCATGGGGGAGATCGCGCGAGGGATCAAGGAGATCTCCGACGCGGTGGCGAACGTCCTGTCAATCGCCGAGCGCCTAGGCGAGCTCGGCGAGTCGCTGAACCGCGAGATCACCCGCTTCAAGACCGCGTAGCAACCTGCGGGAAGACGATGACGAACTCGCAGCCACCGCCCGAGCGGTTGTTGACCGTTATGGTCCCGTTGTGTTTTTTCACGATCCCGTAGCTCACCGACAGCCCGAGGCCGAGGTTGGTCTGGTTCTGCTTCTTCGTGGAATAGAAGGGAAGGAAAATGCTGCTCTGTGTGGTCGGGTCGATTCCGGGACCGGTGTCGGCGACCCGGATGACGACCTGGTCGATCGGATCCACCTCGGTCGAGATGAGGATCTTCCCCCCGCCCTCGAGGGCCTCGCTGCTGTTCTTCAGGAGATTGAGGACGACCTGCCGGATCTCGACCTTGTTGGCGCGAAGCGGGATCGTCTGTCGTCCGGGGGTGAAGATCGTCTCGATTGCCCGTTTCTGCGAGCTGTACTGCACGAGGTCGAGCAGGTTCGTGATGACCTCGTTCACGTCGAAGGAATCGATTTCCGTGTTCGAGTTGTCCGAGAAGAAGATGAGATTGCTGACGATCTGCTTGATCGCGTCGATTTCCTCCTCGAGCTTGGCGACTGTGTCCCCGATGACCCGCTGCTTCGGGTTCATCCGCAGGTAGCTCAAGTAGTTGTAGATGATCTCGAGAGGGTTGTTGATCTCGTGGGCCACGCCGGCCGCAAGGAGACCTACCGAAGCGAGCTTCTCGGAGAGAATCAGATGCTGGCGCAGCCGCTTCTGCTCCGAAATGTCCTCGCTGATGACGATCGTCCCGATGTGGAACTTCCGGTCGTAGATGGGATAGATCTTGATGTTGACGATGACCTCTCCATCCCGCAGGTCCATCCGGATGTTGTAGAAGGTGCGCTCCGTTCCTGAGCGGACGCCCTCCTCGATCTCGCCGTATATCTCCTTGTTCTTGCGGAACAGCGAGCCCAAGGGGCGATTGAGGATGCGCTGCTCGATTCGCGCGAAATACGCGCGCCCGAAGTCGTTGATCATTCGGATCTTGTTCTCCGGGTCCGTCACGATGAGATTGATCGGAAGCTTCTTGAGGATGGCCTCGTTGTACTTGAACAGCTGATAGAACTCGTTTGAGTGGTCGGCTCCCTCGTCGGATGCCGCATATTCGCTGTAGGCGAGCTTGAGAAGATAGAGCCGGTCTAGGTTGTCCACCGCGTCCGTGAGCAGGACGCTCCCGCTGCGAATGATCGACACCCGATCGGCGAGGTCATAGACGTCGTCGATGCGATGACTGATGACGATGAGCGCCATACCCTCCCTGACCCGCTTGCGCAGGAGCTCCGCAATCCGTGTCGAGTCGGGGGTGGTGAGCCGCTCGAGCACATCATCGATAATCAGGACCTTCGGGGCTCGCATGATCGCCCGCAGGATTGAAACGACGGTCTTCTCCGAGAGGCTGAGATCGTTGTAGATGGTCGACATGGGAAGCTCGAAGCCCGCTTGGCCGAAATAGCGCTGCGCCTCCTGGACGAGGTGCTTGCGCGAGACGAAGGGGAAGAGCTTGACGGTTCGATTCGGCAAGAAGAGATTTTCGGCGATCGTGAAGTTGTCGATCAGGCTGATGTATTGGTGAACCAAGGCGACCTCTTCGGCCTGGGCCTGCCGATCGGCGTAGCGAGCGAGACGCTTTCCGGCGAACCAGATGGAGCCCTCGGTCGGCCTTGCCTTGCCGACGAGGACCTGCGCGATGGCGGACTTGCCCGAGCCGCGGTCGCCGACCAGGGCATGCACCTCCCCCGGATAGAACGAGAGATTGACGCCGGAGAGGACCCGGAGGTTGTCGACGTCCAGGGAGATCGCATCGAGCCGGATGACGGGGACGCCTTCGTGCTTGGGGGCGAGGCTCGGAGCAGAGGGGCGCACGACCGGGGGCGTGGGACGGACTGCCGTCCTACCGAGGCGGCGTGAGGATTCCATATTGCGACAGCTTGTTATAGAGGGTCTTTCGGCTGATTCGGAGCAGCTCGGCAGCCTCCTTTTTGTTGTAGGCAACCTTCTGCAGGGTTTTCACGATGATCGTGCGCTCCGACTCCTCGAGGGGACCGTATTGCAGCTCCTCCCGGTGAACCTCGCTGAAAGAAGGGGGAAGGTCGCCAATTCCGACGACCTCGTCGTGGGATATGGCCGCGGCGTAGCTTGTGACGTTCTTCAGCTCTCGGATGTTTCCCGGCCAGGGGTAGCTCATGAACAGATCGTGTACCTCGGGGGAGAGGGTCTTGACCGGGATATCGTTTCCACGGCAGAACTCGGCCATCAGGTAGTCGACGAGAAGCGGGACGTCCTCCTTGCGCTCGCGCAGCGGGGGGATATGGATGACCGCCGTGTTGAGGCGGTAGGAGAGGTCCTCGCGAAAGCGCTTCTCCTGGATGAGGCTTTCTATCGACTTGTTCGTGGCGGCGATGAAGCGAACATCCACGATGATGGTCTCATTACTTCCGATTCGGCGAATCTCCTTGTTCTGCAGGGTGCGGAGGATCTTCGCCTGCGTGGGCACCTGCATGTCGCCGATCTCGTCCAAAAAGAGTGTGGTCTTGTCCGCCTTTTCGAACAGACCGACGAAGCGCGCATCCGCCCCGGTGAAGGCTCCCCGCTCATGGCCGAAGAGCTCATTGTCCAGGAGGTGCTCCGGAAAGGCGGCGCAGTTGATGCTGAGCATGCCGTGAGAGCTGCGGGAGGATCTGTTGTGGATGAACTCCGCCATGTGCTCCTTGCCTGTGCCGCTCTCGCCGGTGATCAGCACCGGGAGGTCGGTGGAGGCAAGCCGCTCGGCCTTGGATATGAGGTCCAGCATCCGTCCGTTGTGCGTGATCGTCTTCGGAAAGAATTCTTTGATCCGACTCTTGATCTTCAGGTTCTCTTCATGGAGCACCGAAAGTTTGATCGCATTCTCGACGATTCGCAGAAGTTTGTTGAAATCGAGGGGCTTCTGAACGTAATCGTACGCGCCGAGCTTGATGGACTGAACCGCGGTTTCGATTGTCCCATATCCGGTGATCATGATGACGGGGATGGTTGGATGGCGCTTGAGGATCGACTTCAACACTTCGACTCCGCTTTCGCTTCCGAGCGCGACATCGAGAAGAACAACACGCGCCGGCTTCGCTGCGAGCATCTTGAAGGCCGCCGCGCTGGTCAGGGCGTAGCTGCAGTCATAGCCGACGTGCTCGAAGTTCTGCTGGAGGCTCGTGCAGAGCTTCTCTTTGTCGTCGACGATCAGAACCCCGTGCTTCATGAATGTGTAAAATTGTAACACGGCTCTTCACGGCCGTCAAACAAAGACTCTCGGAGAGGGGCAGGGGTCCTACAACTCGATCGTCTGCCACCTGCCGTCGAGGAGCACCTTCCGCTCGCGGTAGCCGCTTTCGCGCAGGAGCTACAGCGCCTCATCGAAGTGGAAGGCGATCTGCTTCGGATCGTGGGCGTCGGAGCTGATGGTGGTCGGGATGCCGAGCGCGGCGGATTCGGTGAGGATCCAGGGGCTCGGATAGACCGAATCGGTCTTGCGGCGCGCAAGGCCTCCGGTGTTGACCTCGAGGATGGCGCCGGAGGCGGCCACGGCCTCGAGGGTGCGCCCCACCTCCTCGCGGTACCAGGCCTCGCTCTCCGAGAAGTAGCGTTCGCCGGGGTTGTTCTTCTTTATCACGTCGAGGTGGCCGATGATCTCGGGAGGGCTCTGCGCCGCCATCTCGCGCACGAGCCGGTAGTACTCCCGAACCATCGCGCGGATGTCGCCCCCGAAGGAGGAGGCGAGGCAGCGTGCGTAGCCCTCGGGAGAGCCGTCGATCTCGTTGTGCGCGCCGCTTGCCGGATCGTCGAGAAAGTGGACCGAGCCGATCGTGTAGTCGAGCCCCCGCGCCCTGATCGCGGGGTGCGCGGGCCCGGAGAGCCCGCGGAGGTAGTCCACCTCGAGCCCGAGGTAGATCTGGAGCCGCGAGGCGTAGCGCTCCTTCAGCGCTCCAACCTCCTTCGCGTAGACGGAAAAGCCCTCCTCGCTCAACACCCAATCGCAGGGAAAGGGTAGGGGGGCATGGCAGGAAAAACCCAGCGCCGGGAATCCACGGTCGAGGGCCTGTTCGACATAGTCCTGCAGCTTCCCGTCGCCGTCGTCGAGGTAGCAGTGGCAATGATAGTTGGTCCAGACCATGGGCCCTCCGGTAGCGCCTGAGGCAGACATAGCACTACTATAGTTAAGATTGCTCCGTCCGTCAGCGCCTTGCCCCTCATCTTGCAACCGGTCGAGGCTCGGTATATAAGGTACCAATGGAAACCTACACCTCGCCCGGCGAATACCGGGCGGCGCTCGAAGCGCGCGCAGCCCTACCGGCCGGATTTCGCGCTGGTAGGACCTCACTCACCTTCCGACCGAGGGAGCGATCGGTCGAAAACCCCTACACCATGAACCTCTCGCTCCTGCTCCTCGACGATCCCAGCCCCTCCTTCGCAGGCATCTTCACCCGAAATGCCTTTCCCGGCCATCCGGTTGTCATCGGGAGGAAGCGGTTGTCCATGCCCTTCACGCGGGGCGTCCTCGTGAACAACAAGATCTCCAACGTCTGCACCTCCGACGGCGACC
The DNA here is from genome assembly GCA_027314665.1 of Spirochaetales bacterium. Taxonomy (GTDB): domain Bacteria; phylum Spirochaetota; class Spirochaetia; order DAHUYW01; family DAHUYW01; genus DAHUYW01. The sequence continues at coordinate 7,165 of DAHVAK010000028.1, read as the reverse complement.
GAGACGCCGAGCAAGTCCTCGCCCGACTCGCCGAGGTTGCCGGTGGCGACTACGATGATTACTTCCCCGCGTCGACCGGGATTATCGGCTGGCGGCTTCCCGTCGAGGAGATGCTTCAGGCCATCCCCCCCCTCCTCGCCTCGCTCAAGGGCGACAACCTGCTCGAGTTCGCCTCCGGCATCATGACGACGGACCGCTTCCCCAAGATTCGCTCGGCTGCGGTCGGCGAGGGAAGGATCGTCGCGGCGGCAAAAGGGGCCGGGATGATCGAGCCGAACATGGCGACGATGCTCGCCTTCGTGCTCACCGACCTAGAAATCAAGAGGGATGAGCTGCAGAAGGCGCTCGAGCGGGTCGGCTCGCGCACCTTCAACCGCATCTCGATCGACAGCGATCAGAGCACGAGCGACACCCTCCTCGCGATGAGCTCGCGCAAGCGCCGCGGGGTCTCGCCCCGTCAGTTCGAGGAGGCGCTCGCCTCGGTGTGCGCCGAGCTCGTCGAGGACATCGTGAGAAATGGGGAGGGCACCACCCATGTCATCCGCGTCTCGGTGAGCGGGGCGCCGAGCGAGGGCATGGCCCTCGGACTCGCGAAGGCTGTCTTGAACTCGCCCCTCGTCAAGACCGCCGTCTTCGGCAACGACCCGAACGTCGGCAGGCTTGTCATGGCAGTCGGGGACCACCTCGGCGCGCAATCCTTTGAGGTCGCCCTTTCGAAGGTTCGGATCCGCCTCGGCGACTCGGTCATCTTCTCCGAAGGGGTCTTCCGCCTCGACGCCGCCACCGAGGAACGCCTTGCAGCCTACCTCAAGGTCGGGCAGTTCGACCCGAAGAAACCCTACCCGGAGCATGACCGGACTATCGACATCATTGTCGACCTCGCGGCGGGGCAGGCGAGGGCCCAGGCGATCGGAAGCGATCTCTCCTATGACTACGTTCGCGAGAACGCAGACTACCGCACCTGACGACCCAAAAAAGCGAGGATCGAATGAGCACGGAGCTTTCGGAGACACGCATCGAACAAGCCCACGAGACGATCGACCGGCTTCGCACCGAGATCGGAGCGCGCGTCATCGGTCAGCGGGAGATGATCGACGGACTGCTCATGGCCCTCGTCGCGGGGGGACACGTCCTGCTCGAGGGCGTTCCGGGGCTCGCGAAGACTCTCGCGGTAAAGACCCTGGCCGAGGTGCTCGACGCCCACTTCAAGCGCATCCAGTTCACTCCGGATCTCCTGCCTGCCGACCTCATCGGGACCATGATCTATCGCCAGCAGACCGGCGAGTTCGTGGCTCGAAAGGGACCGATCTTCGCGAACATCATCCTCGCCGACGAGATCAATCGGGCGCCGGCGAAGGTTCAGGCGGCGCTTCTGGAGGCGATGCAGGAGCGGCAGGTGACGATCGGGGACACGACCTATCCCCTCGAGTCTCCCTTCTTCGTCCTTGCGACGCAGAACCCCATCGAGCACGAGGGAACCTATCCCCTGCCGGAGGCGGAGCTCGACCGCTTCCTGCTCAAGGTCATCGTGAGCTACCCTGACAGTGAGGGCGAGCTTCAAATCCTCAGGCGCATGGGGGTGGAGCGCGAAATCCCCGTTCGCAAGGTCCTCACGAACGCGGAGCTCGGCGAGCTGCGGGCCTCTGCCGCGGCGGTGCGGGTGGACGAGCGGATCGAGGAGTACGTCGTCGGGATCGTCGCAGCCTCGCGCGAGCGCGATAAGGCTCGTCACGCCTTCGTGCGCTTCGTCGAATACGGCGCCTCGACCCGCGCCTCGATCTACCTCTATCGGTGCGCAAAGGTGAACGCCCTCTTCGACGGGCGAGGCTACGTGCTTCCGGACGACGTGAAGGTCGTCGCCCTCCCGGTGCTGCGGCACCGCGTCATTCTCTCCTACGAGGCGGAGTCCGAGGAGCTGACCCCGGACGACGTGGTGCGCCAGATCCTCCACGCCGTTCCGGTCCCCTGAGCATGGAGCGCAAGAACTTCTTTCGAAGCGTCAAGAATCTGCATCTTGTCTCATCGAAGCTGGTCGAGGGGATCCTTACCGGAGACTACCGCTCGGTCTTCCGGGGCTTTGGGATCGAATTCGATGAGGTGCGGGAATACGTGTACGGCGACGATGCGCGGCTCATCGACTGGAACGTCAGCTCCCGGATGTCGAGCCCCTATACCAAGGTCTTTCGTGAGGAGCGCGAGCTGATTCTGTCGCTCGTGGTCGACGTGTCGGCGTCCCTTTCGAGCGGATCCGTCGCCACCAAGCGCGAGCTCGCCTCCCTCGTCGCCGGGCTGCTCTGTGTGGCCGCGGTCCAAAACAACGACCGAGTGGGCGCCCTGTTCTTTTCCGATCGCATCGAGAAATGGGTGCCCCCCCGCAAGGGACGAAAGCATGCGGCGCGCCTGGTTCACGATCTGCTCACCCTGACCCCGGCCGGCAGCGGCTCGGACCTGCCGCTTGCGGTGCGAACCGCGCTCGAGTCCATGAAGCGGCGGGGGATCTGCGTGATTCTCTCGGACTTCAAGACCCCGGTTGTCTGGCGAGAGCTCACCCTGCTCGCGCGCCGCCATGACGTCATTGCGGCGATGCTTACCGATCCCCTGGATCTCGAGTTCCCGCGCACCGGTCTCGTCGAGCTCGCGGACTCCGAGAGCGACCGGGTTCTCGTGGCGCGGGGCGGCTCCAAGGCCTTTCGTGATGCCTACTGCGCCTACTGGAGCGCCAACCGCCTCCAGTGGGAGGAGGGCTTTGCCCGGCGCGGAATCGATCTCCTCGCCCTCGACACCGGAGGCGACGCGGCGAAGTCCCTGATCGGCTTTTTCGAGCGGAGGAGGCGGCGGTGAGGGCTCGCTTGCGCGCAAGCGTTGCGGCCCGCGCCGCCTTGGCGGTGATCGTAGCCGCCGCCGCGCTTCTCGTGCTTCCCTCGCACCACCTCTTCGCGCAGGAGGGTTACACCCTCGTTCGCACCCTGGTCATCCCGCCGACCTTCTATGTCGGGGATCGGGTCGAGCTTCGCCTCCGCATCCAGCCCGACAAGGGAAGGAGCGTGGCCACTCCACGGCAGCTGCCCCGCGACGCCTACCTTCGGATCGATAGCGTGACCGTCAAGAGGCTCGACACCGAGGCGGAGGTACGGATCTTTTTCGCCTCCTACGCCCCCGGGGAGCGCGAGCTTCCCCCGATCCGCCTCGGGGACATAACCCTCACGGGGATCAAGGTGCGGACGGCTTCACTCATCTCGTCGGGCCATGTCACCTTGAGCCAGCCGAAGGGGCAGCTCTTTCTTCCAGGAAGCGGCCTCCTGCTCGCCCTGCTCGTCGCGCTTCTCTTTGGGGGCCCCCCCCTCGTGGTCGTCTCGATTCGCTCGGCTCGACGGATGGTCGCTCATCTCATGGATCGGCGGGAGTTCGAGCGCCCGTGGGTAAGGCTCCGCGCGGCCCTCTCCCGCCTCGACCGCGGCGAGGGCTTCGACGACGCCCGGGGCTTCTACATCGTCGTCAGCGACGAGCTGCGGCTCTACCTGAGCGTGCGGGTGGCGCCGGACTACCTGACGGCGACCGGGCGCGAGTTCGCCCCCCTCACCGAGCGCTCCCTGCCCGACCTCCCGCAAGCGCGCTCGACGGTCGAGGTGATGCGCTTCGCCGATCAGGTCAAGTTCGCGGGGTTGGCGGCTGGCCCGGAGGCGATTGCGCGCGATGCGGGGCGGGTGCGCGAGGCGGCCGAGGCGATCGAGGCGCGGGCCCGGTCGGAGCGCGAGGCCCGCCGCAGGCGCGGAGGAGCCCATGCTCAGCTTTGAGAGCCCCAGCTATCTCGTGCTCCTGCTTGCGCTTCCCTTTGCGATCTACCTCAGGCACTTTCGCCGCGGGAGGGGGGGGCGGATCCCCTTTCCCTTCACGGTCTGGAGGGGAGGCGGCTTCGATCTTCCGGGAAGGGGCAGGAGGGCGCTCCTTTTTGTCGGATCGCTCTCCTTCTGGTCGGGGGTCGTCTTTCTCATCATCGCGCTCGCCGGACCGGTCTGGACCAACCGCGAGCGGATATTCACCTCCCGGGGGCTGGACATCGTCTTCGTCCTCGACGAATCGCCGAGCATGTTCGCGCAGGACTTCGGGCGCGAGAGCCGCTATGAGGCGGCGAAGCGGGTAATCGTGGACTTCGTGCACCGGCGCGAGAACGATGCGATCGGCTTGGTGACCTTCGCCAAGGAGGCGGTCCTGCGAGTCCCGCCGACCCTTGACTACCGGACGCTTCTCGACGAGCTTTCCAGTCTCCATCCCGGCACCCTCGGCAACGGGACCGCGATCGGGATGGGGCTTGCGACGGCCTGCCTGAATCTGCGAGACAGCACCGCGAAGCAGCGAATCATCATCCTCCTGACCGACGGGGAAAACAACGCCGGCACCATCCCGCCGCTTCAGGCGGCCACGATCGCGGAGGATCTCGGGATCCGCATCTATGCGATCGGAATCGGAGGAAGCGGCGAGGCGCCGATCGAATACACCGACCCGGAGACCGGCAAGCGCTACAGCGGGGTCTTGAGCGGCGCCTACGATGCGCGGCTCCTGGAGAGCATAGCCGAGACGACCGGCGGGCGCTATTTCGGGGCTTCGACCAACGACTCCCTCGAGCGAATCCTTGCGGCGATCGATTCGATGGAGAGCGTCCAGCAGCGGGTGATGATTCGCACGACCACCACGCCGAACCACCGCATCTTCATAATCCTCGGGCTTCTCTGCGTCCTCGGCGATTTTCTCGTGAGGAAGCTGCTTCTTGCGGAGGTCATCGCATGATCGCCAATCCCGGGGGGCTGTGGTATCTCCTCATCCTCATCCCGATGGTGATTCTCCTGTGGCGGCGCTATTTTTCCGGGGCTCGGGACATCAAGGCGCTCGGAGGGGCGTGGCGCTCACAGCGGCTGCTCAACGTGTACCTCGTGAAGTCCTTTTTCTCCGGGCTCACCTTCGTGCTGTTCTGTGTGTTCACGATCCTCGCTCTGTCGGGGATATCGTGGGGGCGCTATCCGGTGAGCGAGCGTTACCTCGGCAGCGATGTCGCGCTCACGATCGACATTTCGCGGAGCATGCTCGCCGAGGACGTCTACCCCTCCCGTCTCGCGCGAACCGCCGGGGTGATCGAGGGGCTCCTCGACCGGGCGAAGCGAAGCCGCTTCTCGGTGGTCGTCTTCAAGGGGATTGGGGTTCAGGTGATTCCCCTCACGGAGGATACCAGTGTGATCTCCTCGTTTCTCCAGTCGATGGGACCGGGGGTGCTCTCCTCGCCGGGGACGGACATCGAGAAGGGAGTCGATGCCGCCCTCGAATCCCTCTCCCTTCGCGACGGGAACAAGAAGATGATCCTGCTTTTCACCGACGGCGGAGCGCTTTCGGGGGTAGCCGAGGCGGCGGCCCGCCGGGCGGCGGCGCGCTCGATCCCGATCTACGCGATCGCAGCCGGAAGCGCCGCGGGGGCGCCTATTCCGCTCGGCGGCGGGAGATACGTCACCCACCGCGACGGTGAGCGCGTCATCACCCGCGTGAATGACCCCCTCCTCGAGCGAATCGCGTCGACGAGCGGGGGCAAGCTGCTTCCCCTCGATGATCCGCTCCTGCTCACCAAGTTGACGGCGATCGTGAACCGTCCGGGCGGAGGGGGAGGCAGCGTGGAGTTTCGTTTCGAGCCGCGAGACCAGTACCGGAGCTTCCTCGTGCTTGCCCTGCTGTGTCTCGCGCTGTTCGTAGGCGTGAGGGTAGTGCGATGGCGCGACACGTTCTGAGCGAGGGACTTCCGCGAGGGGACGGGAGCGGGCGGAGGCCGCGCACCTCCGTGCGCGCTCTCCTCGCGACGGCCCTCCTCGCCGGCGCCTTGGCCTTGAGCGGCTGCTCAAAGGCGGGGGTCTACCTCAAGGTCGCCGCCGGGAATTGGGCCTACGATCGCGGCGACTATCAGGAGGCGAACATCGATTACCTCAACGCGCGCCGAACGGGTCTCTATGCCGGCTATCTCTCGTATGATCTCGGGAACGTCTACCATGCCCTCGGCGAGGGAGAGGCTGCGGCAGCCGAGTGGTCCAAGGCCGACCGATCGAGTGATCCCACCCTGAAGGAGGCGACCCTCTTCAACGAGGGGATCCTCGCCTACGAGCTGGGGCACTTCCGCGTCTCCTACGAGGCCTTCCGCCGCGCGCTCGAGACCGACCCCTCCGACATTCAGGCGAAGATCGACCTGGAGCTTGCCTACCAGAAGATGCGCAGCGAAGAGAGCCCGCCCCGCGGGCGACCGGAGCCCAACGAGGCAATCGGGGTAGTCAAAGACAAGAGCCAGGTCAACCGCGAGCTCAATTTCATCCGTGACCGGGAGGACCAGCACTGGAGGGCGGCGGCGAACGCCCCGACCCCTCCCAACGTGCCGGACTGGTAGATGCGCGAACCCAAAGGTCTCGTCGATCGGTGGCTCGCCGCGCCCCTCGCCGCGCTCCTCCTCGCCCTGGCTGCGCCGGGGGCTTTCGCCCTGGATCTCGAGCTCCAGGTGCGACCCAATCCGGTCGTCGCCGGCGAGCAGGCAACTATCTCCATCACCCTCAATGCCGCCGAGGCATCCGCGGTGACAGCCGACTCCTTCACCCTTCCCGCGGGGCTGCAGCTCTCGAGCGGGCCCTTCGTGCGACCCTACGTCGATGAGCGCGATCCGAGCGCGGCGAAGGTCCGGGTCTCCTACACCCTCTCCACGGCCGCGACCGGCCGCTATGTGGTGCCGCCGATCACGATCCACGCACCGGGGGGCAGCGCCGAGACTCGGGCCTTCGTCCTGTCGGTCGGCATCAGCAAGGACGGCTCGATCCTCGTTCCGCCGACCCTCCGCTGGCGCTCCCTCGTCTCGCCAATCTACGCAGGCGAAACGATCCCCCTTGCCCTCGAGCTCGAAAACGAGGAGTCCCCGGTCGTCGTCGAGTCGCTTTCCGTGCAGCCTTTTCCCGGGCGCGCGGCCTTCGAGCCCGCAACGGGCCTCCTTGCGACGGATTTCGTGGCCGTGGGCGATACGAAGCTCTACACAATTCCCGCGGCGGCCTACGAGCTCACCCCCGCCTCGCCGGGTCCGCTCACCCTGCCCGCCGCTACGGTTCGGGTCGGGGGGCTCACCGGCAGCGCCGATCCACTGAGCCTTACGGTCCTG
>DAHVAK010000021.1 GCA_027314665.1 Spirochaetales bacterium | reverse complement strand
TCGTTCGAGGCGGCACGGTGGCGCAGGAAAAGACCAGAAGCGTGGACAGGGCCAGAAGAGCGGCAAGCGTTCCCCTCACTTTGTTACCTCTTCAGTTCGCACATCGAAAACCCCATTGAGCTTAGTCGAAATCTCAACGAGCGTCCGCGTCGGGGAGATCTGTTTCTCGACGGCATCGGGCACACCATCCCCATTATAGTCCCAATACAAGGTCGGATACGAGCCGTAATCGATCCAGAAGAGTGGCTTCCCATCGTGCTTGGGATCATAGGTCAGCCGCGCGAGCTTGCCCGCCTTGTAGTATTCAGTCACGTCGAACCTGCCGTCGTCCGCGATGTCGCGCCTTGCGAGCACCTTCTCTTTGCCGCGGTACTCGACGAGGTACCGGTAGGTCCCCTTCCGCCAGTCGCTCTCCATCTTGAGCACGTCGCCGATCGCGAGCCTGAAAAGGGTAACTGGGCGCTTCAGGGCAAGGTTGTCCTCCTCCACGGTGTGCGCGCTTGCAAAAAGGAGGTCGCGGGTCACGACAGGCGCAGGGACGGCAAGGCGCGGGAAGAGCAGCGACGTCGGAAGCGCCGCAGGGCCTGCCGGCGGCTTGAGCTTCGCGCCGGCGTCGCTTTCGGGTCGACGGGCTGTTCTCCCCGCCTGCGTTCCGGGATCGCCGCTGGGCGACTGCGCCGAGGTAGCCACCGAGAGCTGGCCAACGGCCCGAGTGTTCGGCTCGAAGAGAGGCAGCGCGAGGCTGGAGGGCTCCATCCGGTAGGTCGTCTTCAGGTCACCCTCCGTGAAATCGGCGCTTTGCACGTAGGGATACTCGCCATAGGCGATATGGTACTCGACCCCGTCCCGATTGACCACGACGCTCTTCGGCACCGAGCCTTCGAACCGAACGTCAAAGCTCGGAAGTCCGTCTTGGCGGTCATCCACGATGAAGCGCACGAGGCGCCCCGAGGCGTAGAGCGCTTCCCGTTCGGCAAATCCGTCGCGGTTGGTGTCCCACGAGGAGGTCCCCGTGAAGCTCTCCGCGCTTGCCGCGAGGAAGGCCCTGCTCGCGGGGCTCTTCAGCGAGGCGTAGAGCTGCTCCGCAAGCCCGCCGTTCTTGAGCCCCCCCGCGGCGACGAAGCGCTCGATCTCGCTGTCGGACACCTTGGCCGCCGAGATCAAGGATTCGGCGAGCACGGTCACCGACGGCGGAAAGAGGCGGTCGTAGCGGTCGATGAGCTCCTGCTTTTCCTTTGCCTGGGGGGTGTCGACGATGATCTCCTTCAGGACATCGGAAGGGAAGGAGGCGATGTCGGTCCCGCTGAGGAAGCGCTGCGCCAATCGGCTTCGATAGGCCGGATCGACGCGGACCCTCTCGATGACGAAGCGGAAGTCGTCCGGATAGACGCGAATCCCCTGACCGAGGAGCCCTGCGCCCAGTGCGGTCTGCCCTTCGCCGATAAGCGATCGAGCGGTAAGGTAGCTACGCTCCGCCGAGTCGACCGCGCCCATCTTGGCAAGCTGGGCGCCCGCCTCCGCGTAGCGCTTCGTCCGGTAATCGAGCTCCGCGAGGCGTAGCCGGCAGGTGTCGGGCTCCTCCGCGCTCCAGTGTGCCGCATCGAGCGCGTCCGTATAGGCCTTGATCGCCCCTTCGATGCCGCCGCTACGCTGCTCGAGGAGGAGGCCCCGCTCGAAGAGCGCGTCGGAGTTGGCGGGGTTGAATTGAAGGGCAACCCCGATGAGACCCTCGGCCGTAGGCCAATCCTTCTCGTGAATCGCGGTCATCGCCTGACTAGCGTAGACGGAGCTTAGGCGGATGTCCTGCTGGGAAGCGCGCGAGATCGCCCCGCTCAGGAGCGCCTGCCCCTGAGCGAAAGCGACGACGGCAATGAGAAGAATAACTGTGAATGCAAGCTCGCGTTTCACACCCTGTCGATCTGCTTCTGAGAACCCGTATCCGGAAGCGGAAGATGCAGCAGCTCCCGCACCTCCCTGTCATCCAGGGTCTCCCTCGCAACGAGAGACTCGGCGAGGAGGGTCAACTGGTCGCGATGCTCCGAAAGGATCGCCCTCGTTTCCGTGAGGCAGTCCATGAGGATGCGGTGCACTTCGGCGTCGATCTTACGCGCGGTCTCCTCGGAGTAGTCCTTGTGGCGGGCGATCTCCTTTCCCAGGAAAATCGGCTCATCCTCCTGCCCGAAGGCGACCGGCCCGAAGACATCGCTCATGCCCCACTCGCATACCATCTTGCGCGCAATCTCGGTCGCCTGCTCGATGTCGTTCTTCGTGCCCGTCGTCGTCTCGCCGTAGAAAAGCTCCTCGGCAACGAATCCACCCAACGCGATCTTGATCCGGTCAACAAGCCAACCTTTGCGGCGCGAATAGGTTTCCTTCTCGGGGAGCGAGAGCGCAAGTCCGAGCGCGCGCCCGTGAGGAATGACCGTCACCTTGTGAAGGGGATCCGAGTTCTTCAGGTAGTAGTGAAGGAGGGCGTGACCGGCCTCATGATATGCTGTAGCGAGCTTCTCTTCGGGGGAGATGACCCGGGATCTGCGTGCGATGCCGAGAAGGACCTTGTCGCGAGCCTCCTCGAAGTCCGCCATCGCGACCGCCTCCTTGTTGGCCCGCGCGGCGAAAAGCGCCGCCTCGTTCACGAGGTTGGCGAGATCGGCGCCCGATGAGCCCGGAGTTGCGCGGGAAAGCCGCTCGAAGTCGACGTCGGGCGCGAGCGGAACCCGGCTCGCGTGGATGCGGAGGATCGCCTCGCGCTCCTTGATATCGGGCATGTCCACGACGACCTGGCGGTCGAAGCGCCCTGGGCGAAGAAGGGCCGGGTCAAGAACGTCCGGGCGGTTCGTCGCCGCGAGGATGATGACCCCGTCTTTGGAGTCGAAACCGTCCATCTCGACCAGCATCTGGTTCAGGGTCTGCTCGCGCTCGTCGTGACCTCCGCCATATCCGGCTCCCCTCGTCCGCCCTACGGCATCGAGCTCATCGATGAACAGGATGCACGGTGCGTTCTTGCGTCCCTGCTCGAAGAGGTCGCGCACGCGGCTTGCGCCCACTCCCACGAACATCTCCACGAAGTCGGATCCCGACATGTGGAAATAGCTTACGTTCGCCTCGCCCGCGATCGCCTTCGCGAGGAGGGTCTTGCCCGTGCCGGGCATCCCAACGAGCAGGACACCGGTCGGAATCTTCGCACCGATGCGCGTAAACTTGGCCGGATTCTTGAGAAAGTCCACGATTTCGGAGAGCTCGTATTTCGCCTCGGTTTGTCCTGCAACATCACCGAAGGTCACGCGCTTCGTGGAGTCCGTGTAGCGCTTTGCGCGGCTCTTTCCAAAGGAGAAGGCCTTGTTCCCGTTGCCCTGGACCTGCCGAAACATGAACCAGATGAACAGGAATCCGAGCACCCAGGGAATGAGCTCGATGAAGATCCGGAAGGGGGAGACGCTTCTCTCCCCTCCGGAGATCTGAACCCCTTTTGCCTCCAACTCTCCCATGAGGTTGTTGTCGCGATAGGGGATAATCGTCGTGAAGGTGGTGGGGGCATCCGGGCTGCCCTTCAGGGTCCAGTGAATCTCGCTCTCGTTGAGAATCTTCACCGACTGAATGCTGCCTTGGGCAAGGTAGCTCAAGAACACGGAATAGGGCTTCTCGGTGGAGGAGCGATTGCCGTTCGTAAAGAACAGCAGCGCGAACATGAGAATCAACGCGACCAGAAAGAAGAACGCGAATCGGTTGTTGCCGAAGTTGAATCCTGCCGGCCTCGGATCCCGGCCCTCTTTGTTTGGGTCGCTGGGATTATTCACCTTCTTCTCCCGAATACTCCGCGCACAGCGAAAGGCGCCCTTCGGCTCGAGGCAAGTCGGATCCTTTCGATCGCCTCGTCGCGACGCAGTCTTTGAAACCGAGCCCCTTCCCGAGGACAGCTACGATCCCCTCCCGATCCTCCACGACCGGCACGAGCCACCGCATCTGCTCGGGCACTCGCCACTCAGCGAGGAGCCTCTTCACGCTCTTTTGTCGTTCCCCCAACTGAATCCTGTCACCGGTTCTTCGCGATCGGATGATTAGCGGTCCGTGCGCAACGCCGCGCTCGACCTGCACCGCGTCGGCGGGAAGCTCCTTCACCGCTTCAGACAACGCCCTGATCGTGAGGCGTCCAGCGACCCTGAAGCTTGCAACTCCTCGTACCTCGATAAGATAGCCTTTTTTGCCGGATAGGACAACCGCCGGGCCCCACCAGAGCCACTCGCCCCTGCGCTCGATCGTGGCGCCGTAGCCGCTCGCGAGAAGCTGTCTGCGGGTGTCCCACTTTCCCTGCGGAGCGCGAAGCTCCAGAAGGGGCCGCAGGAATCCCCTCGGGATCCTCCCACCGACATCGTTTCTATTGAAGAGGGCGAGAATCGATCGCGCGCGCACCTCGGGGGCGGCGCGCAGGAAGCGACTTGCCGAGATCCGGAACCCTTCTCCCCTCTGCTGCCAGCCAAGCCCTGCAGCCGCCGCTTCAATGTGCGCGTCCACAAGCCGCGCCTGCCTCGCGAAGCCGGCGAGGCTCCGGCGGAAGCCGGGGAACAGCTCGCGAACCACGGGAATCAGCCTATTGCGGATCCGATTGCGGAGAAAATCGTCGCGGAGGTTGGAGGAGTCGCTGCGATACTGCTGCCCCTGCTCCCCAAGATAGCGCAGCACCTCCTCCCGCGTGATCCGCAGGAGGGGCCTGACGATTCTCCCTCTCCGCTCGGGGATGCCCTTCAGCCCGGATACCCCCCCTCCCTGGAGGACTCGCATGAGAATGGTCTCGATATGATCGTCGAGGGTATGTCCGACCGCAATCCACCCAAGGCTCCGCCGAGAGAGCAGCTCCGCGAATATCGCATAGCGGCGCTCCCTCGCCACGTGCTCCAGGCTCTTCTTCGACCTGCGGGCAAGCTCGGCAATTTCACCCGGCGGAATCGAAGCGTCGAGGACGGGAAACCCGAGGCGCTCGCCGAGCGCGCGGACGAACGCGAGCTCCCCCTCGATCTCACTCCGTTCCCGCATGCCGTGGTCGACGTAGCAGCCCACCAGATCGAGCCGCCACCTACGAAGCTCGGCAAGCAGGCAGGCTAAGGCGGTCGAGTCCGGTCCGCCGGACAGCCCCAGCAGGAGCCCGTCGCCCCGGCGCACGCCTGAGCCCCGCAGGGACTGCTCAACCCTTCGGAGGAGTGGGTGAGGCTCGTTTGTTGAGCTCATTCATCGCCTCGCTCGGCGAACGGGTGAGGAGGGTGATGATTCCACGTGCGGCCCGCTCAACCGCTTCGGCATAGAGGGGGCGCTCCTCCTCCGGCGGGTCGCCGAGCACGTATTCGATCACGTTGCCGTCGAGGGGGCGCCCGATTCCGACGTAGAGGCGATGGAAGCTCGCGTCGCCAAGACGCGCAATGATCGACTCAAGCCCGTGGTGACCGGCGCTCCCTCCCGCATGCTTCAGTCGGCACACGCCCGCCGGCAGGTCTAGATTGTCGCACACGACGACGAGGCACGCGACGGGAAGGTTCGCTCGTTCGAGAAGCTCGGGGACCACCTCGCCCGAGCGATTCATGAAGGTGAGGGGCTGAGCGAGATAGAGCTTGCGGCCTTCAACCTCGCCCTCACCCCACGCATAGGGGCGTAGAAGGGGCTTGCGCAGGGAAACACCCAGCCCTTCAGCGAGCCGGTCAATCGTCATGAACCCGAGGTTATGACGACTGCCGGCATAGCCGGGGCCGGGATTGCCCAACCCGACGACGACGAGGGCCAGAGGCTATTCCTCGGTTGCCGCCGCCTTTGCTCCCTTGGCCTTGTCCTCGGAAGCGGCAGCCTCTCCCGCGGCAGGAACAGCACCGGCAGCCTCTCCTTCGACGGCGGCAGCAGCGGCAGGAGCCGCAACCTCTTCCTTGACGTAGGTCACGGAAACAACCACCTGTTCCTCGCTGTTGAGGATCCGAACCCCCGCGGGGACTGCGAGATCCCGTACGTGAATTGAGTCGCCGACGACGAGCGCCGAGACGTCGACCACGATCTGGTCGGGGATGTCCTTCGGGAGACACTCAACCTCGATGCGGTGCAGCCCCTGATCGAGAACGCCCCCCTCGCGAACGCCGGCGGCAGTCCCCGAGATTCGAACGGGAACGTTGGTCCGCAGCGTTCGGCCCTTTTCGACCTCATAGAAGTCGATATGCACAATCTTGCCCGTCAGCACATCTTCCTGAAAGTCCTTCAGGAGCACTTCGTGGCTCTTGCCGTCGATGCTGAGGTTTATAATGGTATTCTCTGAGATCTGCTTGAACTTCTGGCCGAACTCATGCTCGTCCACCGCAACCGCGGCGGTTCCCGCATGACCGTACACCACGGCGGGAATCTTGCCCGCGATCCGGAGCCTGCGATTGGCTCCCTTTGCCCGTTCCTTCCTCTCCACCGCCGAGAGGGTCTTCTGTTCCATTACGCACTCCTTGCGATTTGACGATCTACCGTGTCTGGACTGGGACGGCAGGATTCGAACCTGCGAAATGCCGGTACCAAAAACCGGTGGCTTACCGCTTGCCGACGTCCCAATAGCTGGATTCGCTTCTCATTCCTGATCCTCGGCGTCCAGGTCCTCGGTTCGAGCCACGGGTGGGACCGGATTCTGCGCCGCTTTCTGATACTCTTGGAGGATCCGCTCTTGGAGTAGGCCGCGAAAAGTCGAGTTGATGGGGTGCGCGACGTCCTTGTATTCCCCCGTTTTGGTCTTGCGGCTCGGCATTGCGATGAAGGCGCCGTTCTTCCCCTCGATTACCTTGACATTGTGAACGACGAAACAATCATCGAAGGTTACGGTCACGTAGGCCTTGAGCTTCCCGTCGGCAGTGACTTGTCGGATCCGGATGTCAGTAATCTCCATACCACCCTCCTCGCTCCCGCAACCATCAGGTAGATGTATTGTAATATGGTGGGGTGCCACAATCAAGCACAACCACCCTCTTGGTCCAACTCTCTTGATGCCGCTTGGCCGTTGCCCTCTTCAACAAGGACCTTGACAAGGAAAGAGATCGTTCGGTTTGGTCTTTGCGCCTCCCCACCCTCCACAAAAACCCCGTTTCAAAGAACACCCGCCTCTACGCTTAGGAGGACTACCTCGACTGAGATTTGACACTACACTGAATGGGGCTTGCTGTCAATTCGGGATGCGCCGGAGGGGGAAAAAGTCTCCTTGGCCGGTCGCTTGTGGCTGCGCCGACCCTGCGCGCGACTGCCTCTTCCCGGTACCATGGAGGCCACGAATGGCCGTCCGATGCGCCTATAGTCAGTCAAAAAAAACGCTCCAAAGGGCCACAAAAGAGTTGACATAGTCAAGGTGATGCACTTAGATTGTGCTAAGAAGAACGGACCGAGACTGGGATAGAGGGTGATCATGATACCATTTGCGGAAGAGTATTCCGACGACAGCCTGGCGCGCTACTACATGCAAGACGAGGAGGACTTCGACGACGACGAGCACGATGACGATGACTATTATGAAGACAACTTCGATGACTACGAGAACGACTTCGACGACGACTTCGACGACTTCGACGAGGAAGAGAACATCGAAGACGAGTATCACGATGACCTGACCGACGAAATAGAAGACGATGAGTACGATGACGAGGACTTCTCTGACGAAGAAGAGTACCTCGACGACGACTACGAGTACGACGACGGGCTCGACTACGACGACTTCGACGAGTGATCCAAGACCTCACCCGAAAACCACAGATTCTCAAGATCGTAGAATTGTCTCTTTTCCTCGTCCATGAGATGAATCACGACGTCTCCGCAATCGACTAAGCTCCAACCGTCCTCACCCACGCGCCGCCGTACGCCGCGGGGCTTCACCGCGTGGCGATCGAGAAGCTCCTTGAGGTGCCGCAGAATCCCCTGCAGATGCCCCTGGCTGGTGACCGTCGCTATGACGAAATAGTCGGTCCAGCTGCTCTGAGCCCTTACGTCGATGACGCGGGTGTCCACCCCCTTGTGCTCGTCGAGAAGGCGACCGATTTCCAGCGCGAGCTCCCTACTTGCAGTATCTGCCATCAAAATCCTTGCCGAGGATGATAGTGATGTCATAGTTCAGAATGGCCCCTCCTGTTTGAGCCGTGACCGCAGCCCCCGAGGCGTTCTCGACGTCCGAGCAACGGATAACGCTCGCGACTCGTTGGGCTTGGCTGAGATCGTCCGAGTGATCGATGATCACCGTTTTCTCGTGATTCTGATGATCGGCATTGCCGACCGCCACCACATCGTATCCAAAGCTCTGGAAGATCTCGGCCGTGCGGTGCGCGAGGCCTCCAATCAGCGTGCCGTTGAGGATCTGCAGGCGCACGTTCGGAGGCTCCTGGCTCGCCGCCTGTGGGTTTGCGAGCGACGCGAGGGTTTGCCCCCATGTTTCGCGCAGGAGGTTTCCGTCGTAGTGCGGAAAGAGCAGCTCCCGAGAATCCACTAGCCGCTTGACCCCCAGAACACGCTGGAAAGCGAGACGCTGGGTGTTGAGCTTCCCGAGGAGGTTCACGAAGCTGACCAGGGAGCGACGGTTCATGTTGGTCCTCAGGAAGGACTTCAGATAGGGGTAGACCTCCGGATTGGTGAGCATCCGCGTCTGCTGGCCGATCGATTGAAGCAGCGCCTGCACAAAGCGCAGATGCCGGTTGATCACCTCCACGTCGGTCTCATTGGGGTCCTGATAGGTGATATAGCTCCGCACCTTGTCCCCGTCTAGCCGGACATTCCCCGAAGGAAGAAGAACCATCGGATCGCGGCTCGTCTGCTCGACCGGGCTCGGGAGGAACAATTGCAGCCCCCCCAACAGGTCGACGATCTTCGGAACGTCGGAAAGGTCGATTTGGATCGAAAAGGGGATTTGGGCTCCGAGCAGGCTTCCCACCTTGTCACGGAAGGGGGCAACATGCGCCTGGTGATACAGAACATCGATCCCGGCTATCTTCTTCATCGACTCGATCAGCGAGCCGACGTTCCCCGGAATATCGAAAAGCGCCCCCCGCGAAGTCACTGGATTGATGACCAGGACCTCCGTAAAGAGAAGCTTGTCCTTGGCGTCGACAATGATTGCCACCTTGATTGGTTCGTTCTTCTTGATGGCTTCGGCTATCTTGTCCGTTCGAATCTGGGTGTAGAGAAAGACCCCTGTGGCCGCGAGAATTGCGACAATCAGGAGCAGAAGCAGCACGCCCTTATCGAAGCGCCCCGAGCGTCTCACTCTCGTCGGCCCCCCTTGAGCTCTTCGTAGAGGGAAAGGCTCGGGGCGGCAGGCCTCTTCCCGACCACATGGAGATAGGCTGCAGTTTCCTTCAAGATGATCAACACTCCTTCATCGGCGGTCACCGAACGAACCCGGGCGCGAAGGGCCTCGTTCACGTGCGCACGCCCCGGCTCGATATAATCGGCGATATAGAGGAGTTTGGCAAGTTCTCCCATTCCGGGGAAGCCGGTGGTGTGCCAACGAACCGCTTCGAGAATGGCAGCGTCCGTCAGGCCGAAGCGCTCGCGAAGCAGCACCGCCGCCGCCCTGCCGTGCAGGAAGATCGGCTCCCGAAGCTCCCACTCCTCGAGAGGCAGAACGTCGCGCCGCGCAACCTCGGCGAGCTCCTGCGCGGAGCTCTCCCGATAGAGATCGTGAGCGAGACCCGCGATCTCGCCTGCCTCCCCAGCGAGTCCTCGCTCCTCGCATAGCTCCCTCATCACAATGGCGGTGCGGGAGGCATGAGCAAATCTGTCCGCTGAGAGACGCGCGCGCGCAAGCTCTGCGAGCTCCGCGAGAAGGGGTGTGCGGGAGGTGGGCGTCAGAGCATTCCTCATCGATACAACCCCATTGTTTCAATATACTGGTAGACCGCCTCCGGCACGATGTGCCGGAAGGCCTCGCCTGCGCGAATGCGCCTCCGAATGTCGGTGGAAGAGATCGGCAGAAGGAGATTCTCGAGCCGGAGGTGGGGATAGGAAAACGGCAGCGACTCGCCGGCGCTTCGGCGGGCAATGATGATCTCAACGAGGTTGGCGAGCTGCGCCGCGCTCTTCCACCGGCCAAACCCATCGATGAGATCGTCGCCCACGACAAGAGCAAGCTTGCCCTCACTCGGAAAGTGCGCCGCGATAATCGGGATCGTGTCGATCGTGTAGGAGACGCCCCCCCGGGAGAGCTCGCAGTCGTCCACGGCGAAGTAGGGGACTCCCGCGATCGCCCGCTCAAGCATCGCCAGACGGTGATGTCCCGGAAGGGACTCGGAGGCATCCTTGTGAGCAGGGATGTTGGCCGGGACGAAGACGATTCGATCGAAGCTCAGGGCGCGCTTCACCTCCTCCGCCAGGAAGAGATGACCGATGTGAATGGGATTGAAGCTTCCGCCCAAAACGGCTACGCGCACACTCTCACCGTCCGTAGCCCAGTAGCTCGGAGATCAGGTCGGCGAGACCCTGATGGGTCAGGGCGGAGACCGCGACAACCCGCTCGTCGGGAAAGGCGCGACCCAATTCCGCAAGGCGCTCGGAGGTCTCGGGAAGGTCAAGCTTCGTGCCCACCAGCAGGCGCTCCTTCATTTCGAGCTCTCGAGAGTAGCTGGCAAGCTCCTTGCGAAGCACGGGGAAGGCCTCCAGGTAGTTCTCGGCCGACAGGTCGATCAGATAGGCTAGGACTGTGGTTCGTGCAATGTGCTTCAAGAACTCCAGACCGAGGCCGGCTCCGTGCGAGGCGCCTTCGATGATACCGGGGATGTCGGCGATGACAAGCTCACGGTCGCTGGATCTCAAGACCCCGAGATTCGGGGTGAGCGTCGTGAATGGATAATCGCCGGTCTTCGGGGTCGCGTTGGTGAGAACCGATAGGAGAGTGGATTTTCCTGCGTTTGGATATCCGACAAGACCCACATCGGCAATGATGTGGATCTCAACCCTGACCTGAACCGCGGTGCCGGGCTCTCCGGGCTGGGAAAAGCGCGGGGTCCGGTGCGTCGAGGTCTTGAAGTGGGCGTTCCCCTTGCCGCCGCGCCCGCCCTGAAGAAACAGCCACTCCTGCCGCTCATCGCCGAGGTCCTTGATGAGCGCCCCGGTCGTTGCCTCCCGGATCACGGTTCCCGGGGGAACTGGCACCACGATCCCCTCCCCGTCGCGCCCGTGACGGTTCCGCTTCGCGCCGGGCTGACCGTCGCCGGCGCGGAAGATCCGCTGCGAGCGCAGATGAGAGAGGGTCTTCAGGTTGCGGCGCACGACAAAGAGGGCATCCCCTCCCCGTCCCCCGTCGCCTCCGTCCGGCCCGCCCTTTGGAACGTACTTCTCGCGTCGGAACGAGACTGCCCCTTTGCCTCCGTTCCCCGATGCGACTTCAATTGTGGTCTCGTCAACGAACCCAAACACGACGCGACTCTACGCTGTGATGCGGACGCGAAACCGGCGAGTGCGCAAGCGCCGCACCCTCGCTTGGGTCGGTGACCCGAAACGGCGAGTGCACGACACGGGCGCGCTATTCGGCAGCCTGTGTGATGTGGACGATCCTGCGCCCGAGGCGGTTCTTGAAGACGACGGTTCCGCTCGCAGTGGCGAAGAGGGTGTCATCCTTGCCGATGCCGACGTTCTCCCCAGGATGGAAGAGCGTCCCGCGCTGCCGAATGATGATCTCGCCGGCCTTCACGAGCTGACCTCCAAAGCGCTTGACACCGAGCCGTTGGGACTGGGAGTCGCGACCGTTCTTTGAG
>DAHVAK010000086.1 GCA_027314665.1 Spirochaetales bacterium | reverse complement strand
CTCGTGTGGACCGGAGGCTGGGTTGCGGGGATTCCCTTCTATTCGGACTGGGCCGCGTGGACCTTAAGCCTCGCCGGGCTCGCGCTCATCGTCCTCATCATGCTCGGCTCGGCGAAGCGCCTGGAAGAAAAGCAGATTGCGCGCTATGGCACTCAGGAAGCCTACCGGGACTATGCCTCCTCGGTGCCGGTGCTTTTCCCTCTCGTTCCGCTCTACAGCCTGAAGGGGCTGAAGATCTACCTCGGTTGGTAGGGTGCTGACAAACTCAAAGGTACCTGCCAAAACGACGTTTTCACGAACCAATTTCGGGCAAGACACGATAGGGAACGCCGTTTTGGCAGCGGGTCAATCCCTTTGTCGGCACCCTGTTAGTGGCGCCTGCCCACCCAAGCGCCGCGCACGCCGCGGCCGCCGCCCGCAGGCCGAGCGCCAAGCGTTGCCGCGCGCCTATTGACGCTTGGAGCGCGAGTCGGGTACTACCTTCAATCACCATGAGAAACGACCGCTCGCAGCCGAACGAAGAGAGTTTGAAGGGAGTCGCGATTGGCTACTTCAGGGGGCCGCGCGAGTGGGAGCGCTGGCTTGCCAAGAATCACGCCGCCTCTTCGGGGCTCTGGCTCAAGATCGCCAAGCGGGCCGCCGGCGCGGAGTCGGTCAGCTACGCCGAGGCCCTCGAGATTGCGCTCTGCTACGGATGGATCGATTCGCAGAAGGGAAGGTACGACGAAGGCTATTTCTTGCAGAAGTTTACGCCCCGCAGATCGCGCAGCGTCTGGTCGAAGCCGAATCGGGAGAAGGCTCTCGCCTTGATCGAAAGCGGCAGGATGAAGCCCGCTGGTCTGCAGGCGGTCGACGATGCGCGCAGAAGCGGACGGTGGGAGACAGCCTACGATTCGGCATCGGTCGCCGCAGTTCCGGCGGATCTCCAGGCTGAGCTGGACCGGAATCCCGCCGCACAGGCTTTTTTTGCGGCTCTAAGCGGAGCCAACCGGTACGCCATCCTCTTTCGCCTCCAAACCGCAAGGAAGGCGGAGACTCGCGAGAAGCGCCTGGCGGAGTACCTTCGGATGCTGAAGAACGGCGAGACGATCCATCCGCAGTAAGCGCCTTTCTTCGGCGCCTGCGAGGAATGTCGGGGTTCAGACGCGTGGTCGCCGGCCGGCTGTCGGCGCTGAGTCGGGCTGTCGGCGCCCTCCCGGCGCAGGTGGCGTCCGCCGCGGAGGCGCGGTGTGCTATAATAGGACTGGGATGCCCTGAGGCCGTGACGCAGATGAGTGAGATAGCGAGTCACTCTATAATCGACGGCAAGATTCATCGCTTTCGTGGTCAGATCGTAATGATCGATCGCGACATCGCTGCCTTCTACGGCGTTCCGACCTCCGTATTGAACCGCGCGGTCCGGCGGGTCATCGATCGCTTTCCCGAGGAGTTCATGTTTCAGCTGAACGGCGACGAGACCGCAGCCGTGGAATCGAGCGCCTCGGCTGGAACGAAGCGCGCCCGGCCCGTGCCGCCTGCCCGCCGGCCCTACGCCTTCACCGAAGAGGGCATCCACGCGATGTCCTACTTTCTGAAGAGTCAGCGCGCGCGCAGGGTCAGCGTGGAGCTGATCCGACTCTTCCATTCGATGCGGAATATCGTCGACGACTATCAGTCGCTCTACAGCACCGTCCAGCAGATGAAGAAGCGTCAGGAGCAGGACAGCAAGCGCCTGTGGGAAGTGGCCCGCTCGATCCATCAGCTCGAGGAGTTTCGCGAGGAGGTCGCCGAGCGGATCCTTCGCAGCACGCGCGAGGGGTGGAGCAACGACCGCTCGCGGGAGCGGCTCGACATGATGCGCTACGAGCTCGATCAGATGGACCGCCACGCCCTCAAACATCGCGATCTCTTCTATCTACTTCTCACGATCTTCGGGGCGCTGCTGACCGCGCTCATTCTCCTGCCGCGGTAGGGGTGCCGGCCTCCGATGGCGCGCGAGCGCCCGACGGCGCCGGGAGGGCCCGACGGCGCTGCGAGCGCCCTACGGCGCGCCCGCGCGATGGTTCGGCTCAGGCGCTCTCGGCCTCCGTCGCCGCGTCGCCGCCGCGGGTGTGCTTCGGCGCCCCCCGCCCGCGCCGGACCTCGTGCACCAGCCATACGAAGAGGAAGGCCGCCAGCCAGCGCCCGATCGCGCTCAAGAGAAACACGAGCCGGTAGCTGGCGACGTCTGCGAGGTAGCCCCCGACGATGGGACCCACGACGGCACTCCCGAACACTACTGACTGAAAGAGGGCGACGGCGCGGGCGCGCTCGCTCTCTGGGGTGTATTCGAGGAGGAGATTGAAGTTCGAGAGGTTGTAGCCGGCCCACAGGAAGCCGCTCATGGTGTTGATGAGGTAGATGTGCCACGGATGGGCTGCAAAGACCCAAGCGAGCGGCATCAGCGGGATGAGAAAGCCGGTGATCTTCTGCACCCAATAGTTCCCGCGCCGCTCGGCCAGGTAGGCGAATACCCAGAGCCCGATCAGGTTCGTGAGGTTGCTGACCCCGGTCGCGATGCCCACCTGCGCGTCGTTGCCGCCGAGCCCGGTGACGAGATAGACGTTGAAGAAGGGTCCCGCCACCTGCAGGGCGAGGTTCCAAACGAAGGCGCTCGCGACGAAGCCCATGAAGGAGCGGTTCGCGCGCATTGAGAGGCGAAGAGAGCGCAGCGAGCGGTGCCGCCGGCGCTGCTTCGGCGCCGGGGCGCGCTCGGGCTCGGGAATGTGGTTGAAGCAGTAGGTGCTCGCCATCCCGAGGACGAGCGCGAGAAAGAAAACGACCTGATACCCGAGGCGCGGCATGCTGTGGGCCCTGTTGCCGGCGCTGATGAGCCAGCCTGCGATCGGCGCAAAGAAGAGGGCGGCGACTCCCATCATTGTATTGCGGTTTCCGAAGTAGCGCGCCCGCATGACCGGAGGGACGAGGTCGGCGGTGAATGCGGTCCACGCCGGACTTCCGAGGTTGCCGGTGAAGGCGCGGACTGCATTGACGGCGATGATGACGACGACCGCAGCGGCCGGGCTGATGGCGAGGAAGGGCAGGAAGACCAGGACGATGAGGACAAGGCGACCGACTCCGCCGCCGCTGGCCACGATGAGTGGACGTCTCCGCTTGATCACATCAGCGATCTTCGCTCCCGGGAAGAGGGCAATCGTTCCGACGAGATTGGCCGCGGCGGTCATGAGCCCGATGGCGCCGCCCGAGGCATTGTAGGCAAGCGCGAAGAGGGGAACGAAGGTGAGATAGAAGCTGTCGCTCGCGGTGGAGAAGAAGCCGTCGAACAGAAAGTAGCGCATCCCGAGGAGCTTCCAAGGCTCGACCCCGCGCGCCGACTGGTGCGTCAGGCTGCCGGAAAGGGGCTGCAGGAGCAGGCGAAAGCCGTTTCGCTGCGGCTGGAGCTGCTCGGAGGGGGTGTGCTCGCGCCCGGCGATGTAGTCGAGGAGGTTCGGACCGGCTGCAAGGAGGCGTTCAAATAGCTTCATAGGATTGATGGCTCAACGGTATTGGGTCCGGCAAGGGCTCCTACGGTCGAAGCACCGCCGCGCCGTTCACCTTGCCGGCCTTCAGCTTGCTCAAGACGTCGTTGGATTCCTCGAGCCTAAAGGGCTCGACTGCGCTTCTGATCGGTATCTCCGCGGCCACCTGCAGGAGGTCGATCACATCCTGTCGCGTGCTGTTGGCGACGCTCGCCACCGTCCGCTCGTGCCAGAGCAGGTCGTAGGGAAGCGCCGGGATGTCCGACATGTGGATTCCTCCGAGCACGAGCGTGCCGCCATGCTCGAGCCCAGCCAAGGCCAGGGGAACGAGCGGACCGGCGGGCGCGAAGATGATGCTCTCGTCCATGAGGGCGCCGGGATCCTCGTCCGTTCCCTTCGCCCAGACCGCGCCGAGAGAGCGGGCAAGCCTGCGATGATGCTCGCTTCGCGTGAAGACGAAGACCTCGCAGTCCCAGGCGCGCGCGATCTGAAGCACGATGTGGGCGGAGGCGCCGAAACCGTAGAGACCCAGGCGATGCCCGGGCCTCGCTCCGCTGCGCCGCAGTGCTCGATAGCCGACGACCCCGGCGCACAAGAGAGGCGCCGCTTCCGTATCCGAGAAGCGCTCGGGGATCGCGTAGGCGAAATCCTCCTCCGCGAGGGTCCATTCCGCGAACCCGCCGTCGACGTGAAGCCCGGTGAGCTCGATGCTCCCGCAGAGGTTCTCCTCGCCAGCGGCGCAGTGGCGGCAGGTGCCGCAGCTGCGGTGGAGCCAGGGGACTCCGACGCGCGCGCCGAGCGGGAAGCGGGTCACCCCCTCGCCGAGGGCATCGACCACTCCGACGATCTCGTGGCCGGGAACCGTCGGCAGACGCGGAAGCGCGATGTCCCCCTCGGCGATGTGGAGATCGGTGTGGCAGACCCCGCAGGCGGAAACCTTGATGCGAAGCTGCCCGGGACCGGGCTCGGGACAGGGGAGGTCGACGAGCTTCAAGGGTCGGCCTTCGATTCGCGCGGGCCGGGATACTGTCATCGCTTTCATCGTGTTGCGTCGCTGCGCCGGGAAACTCTCCCTTGAGCATACCACGGAGGAGGGGAAAAACCCAGGCCCCGCGGTGAGCGGACGGCCTTCCTCTGCGAGCGGGGCCTCAATCCGGGAGGGGTCGCCGTTCAGCCGCGCCCGGGTCGCTTCCGGCGGTCGCCCGGGCTTGCTCTTCAGCCGCCTGCGGCCGGGCGCTCCCGATCGGGCTCGCCCCCTTCCTGCGCGAGCAGCCTCCGGCGGTAGAGCGCCGAGAGCTGGGCGTAGTCCTCGAGGGAGGCGATTCCGGCCGCGCTCAGGGCATAGACCCCGCGCTCCACCCGCTCGAACCAACCGTAGTAGTTCGCGCTCAGGATCGCGAGGGTCTTGGAGCCGGTTCCGCAGGAGCGAAGCCGGGCGGGCGTCGTTGCTCCGTAGCGCTCGAGGCAGCAGGCGATGAAGATCGAGCTTTCCCGGTACGCCGTCACCAGGGGCTTGCGCACGGAGCCTGCCCAGTTGAAGTCCGCGCTTCGCCCGGCCATCTCCGTGAGGATCGCCCTCCGCCGCCGAGTATCGCGCTTTCGCGCGAAGGGCATGGGATGGAAGAGCACCTCCATCCGGGGTGCGACCGGAGAGGGAGAAACGAGGATGAGGCCGAGCTCCAGACGGCGGAGAAGGTGCGACAGGCGGCGAAAGCGCTTGGTCGCCGTGCCTCCCGGCGGGAAGGGGACCGCGACGTAGACCGAGTCTGCGGTCCGCTGGCGCTGCGTCGCCTGGAGAAGGAGCTCGATCGAAAGGGTGCGCTTGAGCTCGATCACGACGAGCTCCCCGTCCTTGACGGCGGCGATGTCGCAGTCGCCGACCTCGCTGCGCACCTCGTAGCCGTTCGCGTGAAGATAGCCGTAGATCGGCGGTGCGAGATCGCGCTCGCGCAGCGTCCGTCGCTCGTCGCCCTTGCGTCCAAGCATATGGCCCCAATATACCAGCTTGGGGGTATTTCGTATATTATGGTATGATAATATGCTGGAGGGAAAGGGAGGAGGGCGGCCGAGAGGGCCGCAGGGATGGGAGATCATGACGGTTGAGGCCGCAGACAGCTACCCTTACGCGTCGGTGCAGTCGAGCGCCGACTATGCCAGCGCCCAGAGCGCTCGGCAGACGCGCCCGGTCGACGAGAACCGATCTCTTCAGGGCGCGGAGGCGAGTCCGGAAATCCGAAGCCGACAGCAGGAGCGGACGGTCAAGCTCTATTTCTTTGATGAGAATCTCGGACAGAACGTGAACCTTCTGGTGTAGGGGCACTTTCGCGCCGGCGACGGAGGGCCGGCTCGCCCCGGGGGAGCCATGAACAGCGACCACTACCTCTTTCCCCCCATGGAGGAGGCTTCCGAGTACGCCGAAGACCGAGACCGGGAAAACGAGGTCACCCTCCGGTTCGGCAGCATCCTCGCCCTCGCGGTGGACCTCGTCGTCTTCGTCGCCCGCCTTGCCACGGAACGGGGCGCGAGCAGCGCGGGGCTCTTCAATCTCGGCGCGGCGAGCGTCGTCGCGGTCGTCGCAATCCTCTACTTCGTCCGCACGACCGTCAATCTCAAGGTAGGCCGAAACAGCTCTCACGCCGTTCATTCCCTGTTCTGGATTGTCGTGGTCGCCGGCGGCATCGCCGGCTACGTCGCAGTGCTGACCGACGTGCGGGGCTTCATCGCCTTCGGGGCGGCAGTCTTCGGCGCCGCGGTGCTCTTTCGCGCGCACTGGACCTTCTTCCTCTGGCTCTTCTCCGCTGCCGCAGCGGCCGTGTCGGCCCTCAACCTCGCCTTGGCCTCGATCGCGGTCGCGACACCGCTCGTCGTCTACAGCTTCGTGTTCGCCCTCGTGGCCTTCGTGCTCGCGGTGAAGTTCGAGCGCGACCACCTGCGGCTCTTTCGGGTGCGCAAGGAGCTTGCCGAGAAGAACGCCATCCTCGAAGATCTCTCGTTCAAGGATCCCCTAACCCTTCTCTTCAATCGCCGCTACCTCGTCGAGAGCCTGCTGCACGAGATGACCGTCGCGCGCCGCTACAACGTGCCGCTTTCGGTCGGGCTGGTCGATGTGGATCTGTTCAAGCGGGTGAACGACGAGCTTGGCCACCCCATCGGCGACTCGGTCCTCAAAGAGCTCGCGGTCACGATGATGGGAGTGGTCAGGGATTCGGATGTGGTGGCCCGCTACGGCGGGGAGGAGTTCATCGTCATCTTCACCGGTTCGAGCCTCCGGGAGGCCCATGCTGCCGGAGAGCGAATGCGCTTCGCGGCCGAGCAGCACAGCTTCCGCGGGGTCCCCTGGCGGATCACCATCAGCATGGGGGTCACCGACCTTCGCGCCGAAGAGGGCGAGGAGCAGCTTCTGAAGCGGGTCGACGAGCTGCTGTACCGGGCGAAAAGCAAGGGACGCAACCGCGTCGTGGCGGAATAGGGGGCCGCGCGCTCTGACAGGCTTCGGCCCGCCCTATCGCTCCATTTCGGCGATCTCGTCGAGCCGCGCCTGATGTCGTCCGCCCTCGTAGGCGGTCTCGAGCCACGTCTCGACGGCGCATTGGGCCATGTGCTGCGAGACGAGGCGCTCACCCATTGCGATGACGTTCGCGTTGTTGTGCGCCTTGGCGAAGCGGGCCGATTCGGTGTTCCAGCACACCGCGCAGCGAATCCCCTTTACCTTGTTCGCCACCATCGCCTCGCCGTTGCCTGAGCCGCCGATGACGATCCCCGCCGAGCATTCGCCGCGCGAGACGGCTTCGGCGGCCGGTCGGATGAAGAGCGGATAGTCGACGCGAACCTCGGAGTTGGTGCCGAAGTCCTTGACCTCGTAGCCCTTTGCGACGAGAAAAGCGCGCAGGCTCTCCTTGAGGCGGAATCCGGCATGGTCTGAGGCGATTGCAATGCGTTCCTTCACGTGTTCACTCCATGGCGCCGGGTGCGCGCAGGCGGCTATGGCCTACTGCCGATCTCCGTTCGCCCTGCGCTCTCGGCGGATGAAGTAGTATCCGCCCGCAAGGGCGATGACGAGGGCGGCGAGCCCGAAAAGCACGAGCGGCGTCGTATCGTTGATGTCGAGGACGATGATCTTGCGCGCGATCGCCATGAGGGCGGCAAGGAGCAGGATCTCCACCCGGATGACGTGCTCAGTAACGTAGACCTTCATCGACTCAAGCAGCTCGAGACCGATCAAGACCATGAGGAAAAGCCCGAAAATCTCGAAGAGCTGCGTGACCGCCGGCACCGCGACCGTGCGAAGCAGCAGATCTCGAACGAGCAGCCAGCCGAGGTCGACCACCGAGAGCAGCACCACGATGGCCATTAAAGCGAGGAGTATGTAGACGACAATCCGAACGAAGCCCCCGAAGATCTTTTCCATGGCCCCTTCTTTCGAACACTACCATACTCGAAAGGTGCCGGGGCGTGTCAACGCCGGAAGCGGCGAACCGTCAGAACTGGAGGAAGCGCTCGCCGGAGCGAAAGAGGCTGATCTTCTGCGTCGACTCGGAAATCGCGACCGCTATTGATTTCGTCATGGCGGTGATGGTGGCCGCCGCGGCATGACGAGCCCCGAGTCCGGAGTGAAAGTGACCGGAGGAGCTGTCGGCCTTGAGATAGGTCCCGGCCGACATGATGACCCCGTCTCCGCGTATGATGAAGGCTCCATCGATGCGGGAATATTCCTTGATGGTGTCCTCAAGGCTCGGGTCCAGGATGTTGCGGGCCTCCTCGTGGTAGCCCTGGAAGGGGTTGACGATGAGCTGCTGGCAGTAGCGCTTGACGTTCTGATAGTCTCCGACGACGAAGAGCGTGCCGACCGACTTCCCCTCGCGCCCCTCCACCGCGAGGTCGTTGGCGATCTGCAGGATGCGCGTCAGCACTTGCTGATCCAAGTCGTCGGGGCGCTCTTCGGAGTCGAAGGCAAAATAGAGCTTGAACTCGCGGTCGACGTCGGTGAAGAAGACTGAGTCGAAGAGGCCGGACTGAGGCACCCCGTAGACGCTCACGATGCGCTCGCCCTTGTTGATCAGCCCCTGCGACAGGAGAAAGAGCAGGCTCACCTCGACCTGGTTCGCGCGGTTGATACCCCGGAAGGGAATCGAGACCACGGAGCCTTCGGGAAAGCGGGCGGAAGGGAAGCGCGAGCGGTCGGTCGTCACCAGAACGACGCCCTGCTTCGAGACGAGGCGCTCGAGGTAGGCGTCGTCCGCCACGGCATCGGCATGCAGGATGATGCGGGAGGCTCCCGCTTCCCGGGCGAGCTCGATCGCGTGGTTCACGGTCAAGATCGACGCCTGTGAAGCGACCGAGGCCGGAGCGCCCACCCGCCCGACGTAGGGGCTTGCGAGCAGGGCATGAACCTCCGCCGGCGAGCGGCTGAGCAGGAGGTCGCGGCACAGGTTGTCGTTGTTGAGCTTCGAGGAGACCTCACTCAGGGCCTGGAGGTGCTCCGTCCCTCCTCCCACCAGCATGGCGACGAGCTGAATCGGGAGCTCTTCTTTGGTGTCCTCGTAGGCGACGCCCTTGCGGCTGATGCCGATCGCGAGCAGGGTGTTCTTCATGTTTCGGACGATCGCGTGCGGCATCGCGATGATCGAAGAAACGCGGGTGGAGAGGAGCGACTCGCGCTTCCAGAGCTCTTCGAGGACCGTGAAGCGATCCACGCCGGGGGGCAGGTCGGGAGCGAGGCGTCCGACAAGCTCTTCGAAGATCGCGCGCTTGGTCTTGCCCTTGAGGAAGATGATCCGCTGCTCGGTGAGGTAGTCGGCGATCGCCATGGCAGCCTCTCTTGCCTGATCCTACACCTGTTCGGCGGAGATTGGAAGCGGAGGCGGCGGAAGGGTGACGAGGGCTGTGACTACGAACAGCGGAGCGCTTCTCCGGCGAGCCTTGAGTTCTCCCGAGGCGCGCGAGGCCCGCCCCTCTTTGGGCGGCCTTGTCCCTCGCGTGCGCCGGGATTATAACTTGAGGGGATGACAGTTCGTGTGCCGCAGCTTCCAGCCCCGCGCCGGCTTGACCGCGTCCTGCGACAGGAGCTGCCCGAGCTTTCTCGAAACGGGCTTTTCGCCGCGCTTCGCAAGGGGCGGGTGCGGGTTGACGGGAGGCGGGTTCGCGACGGGGCTCTCCTTCTCTCGGGCGGCGAAGAGGTAGCGATCGAGGAGGAGCGGCGCGCGGAAGCTTCGACGTCGGGCGCGCCTCGAGCGGCGGCGCTTCGCGACGCGCGATCCGCCTCGGCGGCCCCCTTTCCGATCATCCACGAGGATGATGCTCTTCTCGTGGTCGACAAGCCGACGGGGCTTGCGGTCCATCCCGGCGAGGCGAGCGGCGCCACCCTAATCGACGCCCTGCGCTCCTACGGGAGGGCGCGCGGCTTCGAGCCCTTCCTCGTCCACCGTCTCGACCGGAACACCACCGGCGTCCTCGTCGTGGCGAAGTCGAAAGAGGCGGCGAGCCGGCTCGGACGCGTGCTGAAGGAGGGGAGGGGAGGCGGCGGCGCCCCGGGGGCGGGGGTCGGGCCGGGGACCGGGGCCGGGTCGGGGGCCTCCGTGAAGAAGTGGTACCTCGCCCTCGTCTTCGGCGAGCCTCCCGCGGAAGCCCGGATCACGGATCCCCTCGACGGGGACGCCGCCGAATCCACCGTGCGTCTCATCGTGCGCTACCGCTGGGGGGATTTGCCCCTTGCCCTTCTCGAGGTTCGCCTCCATACCGGGCGCAAGCACCAGATTCGGCGCCACCTTTCGGGGGCCGGCTACCCCATTGCCGGCGATGAGCTGTACGGGGACTGGGAGAAAAACCGGCGCTTGCGGAAGGAGCTAGGCGCCAAGGGCCTGTTCCTCCATTCGGCGGGGATCGAGCTCGCTCATCCCGTAAGCGGCGAGCGGATGCGCTTCGAGGCGGGAATCCCGGGGGAGTTCAAGCGGCTAATCGGACGCCTTTCCGCATGGGAGGATGCTCCCCGCAGCGAGGAGCCCTGATAGGGAGCGCGCTGCCGCACCCGCATTCCGCCGCATCCTCTTGGGCGGGAGTCAGGCGAAAGCCGACCGAGCTTTACAGCCCCGAATCGCCGTGGTAGACTCTCCCCGCAACGAGCGTCCGGAGGTGCGGAGGACTGCCCGCCGGCGCTCACCAGGCGCGGCTCGATCACAGGCTAGCGACGGAAGCGACGTCGCAAGGTAGATACACTTTCTATTCTCGCTTCGGAGCGATCCTGCCGAAAGTTCATTGGTGGGTAGTCGTGTACGTTGCCCGCCGGCGTCAGGATGAGGAGCGATGAAGGAGCGAGGCAGCCACGACGCAATCGAAGCGCGGCCGGTGATAACCCGGCTCCGCGTGCTCCATCTGGAAAGCAGTTCCGAAGAGGTCGCGAGCCTCCGTGCATGCCTCGAAAACGACGGCTTTGTCTGCGAAGTCCTGCAAGCCACAAATCGGACGCAATTCATTGAAGAGTTGAGCTCGAAGCGCTTCGACGTCATCTTCTCCGATTTCCCTACACCCGGCTTTGAGAGCTTTGCCGGCCTCGATACTGCACGAGTGATGGCGCCGGAGATTCCCTTCTTCTTCCTGTCCGAAAGCGTCGAAGAGGACTCCGCCCTCGAATCACTCCGGCGCGGGGCGCGCGACTATCTCCACCGACGCCACCTCGCGCGCGTGCCCTTCGCGGTCCGCAGGGTGCTCGAGGAGGCGGGGGATCGACACCGGCGCCTCGAGGCAGAGCGAGCCCTCCGCGAGAGCGAGTTCCGCTTCCGCTCGCTCATCGAGCACAACTGGGATGCGGTCGTTCTCCTCGACTCCGAGGGGCGAGTGATCTTCGGCAGCCCCTCGGTGAAGCGAATCCTCAAGGTCGAGCCTGAGAGTCTCTTCGGTCGGAGCTACCGCGAGCTTCTTCCGCTCGAAGATGCGATGCGCGTGGTTCCGATGGTCTGCGATTCCCAAGCCCAGGAGGGCCGCGGGCTGCTCGATGAGTTTCGCGTCACCCGCTCGGATGGGAGCCTGTGTTGGGTCGAGGGAACATTCAACAATCTCCTCTTCGATCCGAGCGTGCACGCGATCGTCGTCAACTTCCGGGACATCACTGAGCGCAAGGAGCGCGAGTTCGAGCGGGAGGCTATCATCCGCGTCTCGTCGGCGCTGCGCACTGCGCCCACGCGAGCGGAGATGCTTGCTGCTCTTCTCGATGAGGTCGTGAGCCTGTTCGGCTGCGAGGGAACCGCGATCTGCCGGCTCGACAGCGGAAGCGACGGCATTCTCTTCGAGCTCGGGCGAGGTCATTGGTCCGGGATAGACGGGACCCTGCTTTCGGGGCTGGGGCGGGAGTTTCGCGCGCTGTTCTCGAACGGGATGTGCCGCACCCTTCGCGGCGAAGCCCTGCGCGAGCGGCTTCCCGACTCCCTCTTGGGGCTCGGCGCCATTGCGGGGGCGCCGCTGATCGCGCAGGGGGAGCTTTTTGGGGCGCTGTGGGTCGGACGAAACGAGGGGCTTTCCGAGGGCGACCTTCGCCGGCTCGAGGCCATCGCGGAGATGGCCGCCAATGCCATCCAGCGGGCGAGCCTTCTCGAAAAATCCCTGAGCACCGCCAACGAGTTCGCCGCGCTCCATGAGACAGTACGCGACCTCACCGAGCATCGCGATCTCAGCTCGCTGCTTGAGACGATCGTCGATCGAGCCTCCTCGCTCCTCCATGCCGCGCGGGCGGCCATGTTCCTCTATCGCCCGGAGAGCGGTGAGCTCGAGATGACCGTCGCAAAGGGCTATGCAAACGAGCCGCCGGCGACGGTCCTCCCCGGGGAGGGCGCGATCGGACAGGCGGCCGAGCGTCGCATGCCGATCGCCATCGACGCAAGGCTGGCCGCCCCGGCTGGCGGAACGGGGCAGGCAGGGGTACAGCTCGCGGTCCCGATGCTCTATTCGGGGGAGCTTCTCGGAGTGCTCGGCGTCGGGGAGGTCTCTGCGAACGAGGGGCGGGTGACCGACGCCGACATCCGGCTTCTCAGTCTCTTCGCGGGTCAGGCGGCTGGGGTCATTCACAACACTCGACTCCTGGAGGAGGCGACGCGACGCCTTCAGTACGTCCAGGCCCTGCACATGATCGACCTGGCAATCAGCTCGAGCGCAGACCTTCGGATCGTCCTAAACATCCTCCTCGGCCAGGCGGTCACCCTCCTCGGAGTGGACGCAAGCGCGGTGCTCCTCCTCAACGAGCGCACCCAGCGGCTCGACCACTTTGTGAGCCGCGGTTTTCACACGAGCCTCATCGAGCACGCTTCCGTTCGCGTAGGCCACGGGTTAGCCGGGAGGGTCGTGACCGAACGGCAGCCGACGAGCGTTCCCGATCTATCGAAGGCGGCGGCCGATCCTCAGCGGTCGCTTCTCGTGGCGAGTGAGGGCTTCCACTCCTACGCCGCCGCTCCGATCATCTCGAAAGGCAAGGTCCGCGGGGTGATCGAGCTCTACACGAGGCGGAGCTCCGAGCGCGATCGGGTGTGGCTGGACTTCCTGGAGGCGCTCGCCGGCCAGGCCGCCATTGCCCTCGAGAATGTCGAGCTCTTCGAGGGGCTGCAGCGATCGAACGCCGAGCTCACCCTCGCCTACGATGCGACCATCGAGGGATGGTCGCGCGCCCTCGACCTGCGCGACAAGGAGACCGAAGGGCACACCTTGCGGGTGACGGAGGGCACGGAGCGTCTTGCGCGCGCGATGGGCCTGAACGAGAGCGAGCTGGTGCACGTTCATCGGGGCGCGCTGCTCCATGACATCGGGAAGATGGGGATCCCGGACAGCATCCTCTTCAAGGCCGGACCGCTCACCGAGCAGGAATGGACGACGATGCGCAGGCACCCGGTGTCCGCCCACGAGATGCTCGCTCCGATCGCCTTTCTCGGGCCCGCTCTCGACATTCCCTACTGCCATCACGAGCGCTGGGACGGGGGCGGCTATCCGCGAGGGCTCAAAGGCGAGCAGATTCCGCGTGCGGCGAGGATTTTCGCGGTCATCGACGTGTGGGATGCGCTTTCCACCGACCGCCCGTACCGAAAGGGGTGGCCGAAGCGGAAGGTCTTCGACTACATCCAGGATCTCGCGGGGAAGGCCTTCGATCCGCGGGTGGTGCGGGTCTTCCTCGATCTCTTCGACGTCGAGGAGCCGCCGAGGTAGCCGAAAGGGGAGGGGCGACGGCGTCCCACGCCGGGGGAGCGCTTCCATCGAGCCTTGCAGCTGCCGTCCCCGGGTTCCTTCCGCTAGTTGGCTCGAATCGCCGCTCCGATTATCGTGTACTTTGTCTCCCGATACCCGTCGATGATCGACAGCCCTTCCCGGGCAAGGGCCGTGCGGAACTGCTCGCCGTCAAAGCGGTTTTCCTTCGGATGGAGCAGGATGTGGCGAAAAACCGGCCCTGCGTAGAGGGCGGGATAGATCTCCTCGAAATAGAACAGGCCACCGGGGATAAGGACCCGCGCCACCTCGCGGATGCCGCGCTCCCAGTCCTCGAGGTGATGGACGATGCCGAAGTTGAAAACCGCCTCCATGCTTCGGTTCGGGAAGGAGAGGTCCTGGGCATCGTCGATGCGGAAGTTGATGCGGCCCTCGAACTCAGGGGTAATTCGACGTTGGGCGCGGCGGATCATCGAAGGGTCGACGTCCACCGCCTCGATATGGGCGGGATTGAAAGCCTTCAGGATGAGCAGAGCCCCCACCCCCCGTCCGCATCCGATCTCGAGCACCCGGCTCGCCCCTTTCAGGTCGTGGAAGCGCTTGAAGAGATTGAGCTCGTGGACCTGGAAGGGGGTCCTCCACGGACCATCGATCCACAGTCGCTCCACCCAGTTGGTTTTCATAGTTTGTTGGAGATGATGCAGCTCACTCTATCGTTGCCCGCCCCTTCTGTCAACGTGCCGCTTTACACAAGCGGCGCGCACCCGTAAGCTCTTCGCCATGAAAAAAACGGTATGGTACAACGCGTGCGTGCTGACCGTCGACTCGACCCTCCCCCGAGCCGAGGCCCTGGTCACGGAAGGCAATCGCATCCTTTTCGTCGGCTCCTCCCGCGAGGCGCTTGCGCGCGGAGGGGCGGAAGCCGAGCCGGTCGACCTGTCGGGGCGCTGCGTCACCCCCGGCTTCAATGACAACCACGTTCACTCGGTCATCCTCGGCGACCAGGTGGATCAACCCGACCTCGCCTCGCTCAGCGCCGAGGAGATCGTCGCCCTGCTCAAGGAGCGCTATCCCGCTCCGCGTCGCGGCGAGGTGATCATCGGCTACGATTGGGACTACCCGGCGTGCCCCGATCCGCGCAAGGAGCTCCTCGATCAAGCCTTTCCCGACAATCCCGTCATTCTTGCCCAATTCGGCGGGCACGGGATGTGGCTCAATTCCCGGGCCCTCGCCCGCCTCAAGATCAGCAGGGATCGGCCCGGTCCGAAGACCGGCGTGGTGCTCCGTGATCCGACCGGAGAGCCCACCGGCGTCGTGCGCGAAATGGGGAACAACGCGATCCTTTCCCGCCACTTCATGCGGCTCTTTTTTAGGCGCTCGATCCGCGAGCCGAGGATCCGCAAGGCCCTGGAGATCTACCGCCGGTTCGGCATTACCTCGGTCCAGGACAACATCTGGTTCTTTCCCGTGCTTGCCAGCCTGACGAGGCTGCGCCGCAGGGGCGAGCTCAGCGCGCGCTACAGCTGCTGGTCCTACGGCGAGCTTCCTTGGACCGTCCCGCTCATGAGGCTGGCCTCCTACGACGAGCATTGGGTGCGCAGGGGACCCCGCAAGCATTTCCTCGACGGAAGCTTCTCGACGCGGACGGCCTGGCTCTGGGAGGCCTACGCCGACGATCCCGCGAACAGCGGCTCAGGCTCGCCGCCGGAGAGGATCCTACCCATCCTTCGCTCCCTCGCTCGCAGGGGAACCCAGGGGGCCTTCCACGCAATCGGCGATCGAGCAGTCTCGAGCTTTCTCGATGCCGTCGAGCGACTGCGCGTCGAGCATCCCGAGAGTCGAGCCCTGCGCTTCCGACTGGAGCACGCGCAGCTGATTCGTCCTCAGGACGTTCCCCGCCTGCGGGAGTACGGCGTTCTCGTCGCCGCACAGCCCTCCGCCCTGACGACTCCCGAGAAGGACATCGGTCTCCTCGGCGAAGAGCGCGCGCAAGCGGCCTATCCCTATCGCTCGCTGCTTGACGGCGGGGTACACCTCTCCTTCGGCTCCGATGTCCCCGGGGAGCCAACCTGCGATCCCATCCTGAGCATCCACATGGTCGCCAACCGAAAGGGTCCGCAGCGGATCACGCCCGAGGAGGCGCTTCGCTGCTACACCCTGGAGAGCGCCTACGCCGAGTTCCAGGAGGAGCACAAAGGGAGCCTCACGCCCGGGAAGCTCGCCGACTTCGTCGTCCTTTCGCAGGACATCACCGCCGTGCCGCCCGAGAGGATTCGCGAGACCAAGGTGGAGATGACAATCGTGGATGGAAGGGTGATCTATGATCGAACGGAGGAGGAGGCCCCTACAGCGAGCGGGGACGCGAGGGTGCAGCTCCCGCCTGTTTGAGGACCTGCAGGGCTCCTATCCTCGGTGGGGAGAATTGGGCAGCCTCTGGATCGCATCCTGCGGCAGACGAGACTGTGCTGCCCATGCGAGGAAGAACGCTCGCCGGGAACCTACGCCTTTTTGGGGCGCAGCCCTATTTCTTTGCCGAGGAGCTGCCCTTCGAGGCCTTTCCGCTGACCTTCGCCTTGGTAACGGCCGGCTTCTTCGTGCTCTTCTTGGCAACGGCGAGGGCCTGGGAGGACTTCGAAGCCGAGGAAGGGCGTGCAGCGCTCTTCTTGGCGGCGCTCGCCTTCTTCGGTGTGGCAGCCTTCGATTTTCCGGCGGCCTTTCCTGTGGTCGATTTCTTCGCACTCGAGGACTTGGATACTGGCATTGTTCAACCTCCCGTACAAAACACTACTGGTAGTATACACCCTCGTGCGTGGTTGTCAAGTTACCCTACCTGTAGAGTTTTCTAGCGTCCCCGAGCCTTCCACGGCCCTGTGCATACTGTGAACAACTTCCCCACTATCGATGCGAGACTATCGGACAGCTATGATAGTCAGCGAACCCCGGCTCCCCGCAGATGGTTGGCGAAATCCCGATCGGCGTTCACGATGTGGTCCACAAGCCAGTCGCAGAGGAACTCGAAGGTGTCGCCCTCTATCGACTTCGTGCCACCGCGGAGTTGACCCTCGAGCTCGACCAGCTGATCCATGAGGACCCGGTGCTCATCCTTGTGCTCCTCGAGCCTCGGGTAGTCCTGCTTTTCGAGCAGGCTCTCCTCGAACTCAAAGTGGGCGCGCGCAGCCTCGACAAGCTCCCCGAAGACCGGCAGCAGCGCGCGGCCATGCTGCCCGCGCTGGTATCGGTCGTGGAGGGTATTCACGAGGGCGATGAGGTGCTGGTGCTCCACATCCATTTGGGGAATTTCCAGATTCAGGTCGGAAGACCATTCGATGAGACCCATGGCAGGAGTTTACAGCGGGCCGGACGGCAATGCAAGCGCGTCCGCCTTAGCCGACCGACCGGGCGAGCCGTCGGCCAACAGGGTGCTGACAGACTCAAAGGTAAATGGCAAAACGGCGTTTTCTCGAGCCAAATTGGGGCAAGAGGCTCAACCGAAGACACCGTCTTGGCGGCAGGTCGATCACTTTGTCAGCACCCCGCTAAGGATGCTCCGGGGCCGGATCGGAGGCGCCGAGGTTGGGGGGAGGAGGGGGGGCAGCCTCGTCAGTGCAGTCGCCCGCGTAGCGGACCCCATTCTTGCCGTTGGACTTGGCGGCGTACATGAAGCGATCGGCGATCCCGATCAGCTCCTCCGGAGAACGGTGCCGGTCCTGACAGCTCACGACCCCGATCGAGAAGGTCACCGGCCAGGAGTTTGACTTCATCGCCTCCATCAGCTTCCCCCTCGCTCTCTCGATGACGACGGGCGCCTGCACCAGCGCGCATTCGGGGAGGAGCAGCGCGAACTCGTCGCCTCCGATTCGGGCGATCGTGTCCGTTTTTCGAAGGTCCGCCCGCAGGACTCCGACGACGCTTTGAAGGACGCTGTCGCCGACGCAATGCCCCTGGGTGTCGTTCACTGCCTTGAAGTTGTCCAGATCGACGAAGGCAAGGGTGAAGGGTCGCTTGTAGCGCTGCGAACGGTCGATCTCGGCGCGAAGGACCTGCTGGAACTGGCGGGAATTCGCCGCACCGGTGAGGGAGTCAATCCGCGAGAGCGCTTGGACATGGTCGAGGGTTTTCCTGAGCTCAAAGATCAAGAAACTCACGGCCAGGAAGATGCCCAGCCGCATGGCGGCGTTCCAACTAAGCAGGAGCCAGTGAGAGTAGCCCGGTCCTGTCGCCAGGACCGCCCCCACCCAGATGCCGGTTCCGACAACCGCGGCGAACGTCCCCCAGAAGCCTCGGGAGGTCCAGGAGATGAAGGCAATGGGGAAGAGGTAGAAAAGGGAGAGACTCAGATTGCGGCCAGTTAGCGAGTCTGCAAGCCCTATCAGGAGAATCGCCGCGAATCCGAGAAGAGTCCGGGCGCCTCTGGCCCTCTCGCTGCCTGACGTGAGAATTCCAATTACTCTCAATTGGTATTAATCTCCACCGAGTATGGCAGTAGAATAGGGCCTCTTCGCTCTCCTGTCAACCTGAGCCGATGATCGGGATCGTGCGGCGGCTTGCGCATCCGCAGGCCTGCGGGCGCGAGACGGGGTTCGCGATCTTGGCCGGGAAGGGTGGGCGCAAGGCGGGTCTTCGGGCCCGAGAGGGGCTCTCAGGCGGTTCCGGCTTCGGAGCGCCACTCGCTCATCGCCTGCGGGACTTCCCGGGTGAAGCCGCTGTGCATCGTGCACAACAGCTCTATCCCCGGTAGTCTTGCAAGCTTGAGGATCGATTCGCGGCGCTTCTCGTTGTCGATGCTGATGAACCTTCGATCGAGCACCGCCTTCCCCTGTTTCAGGTTGAGCTCGTCCCCGACGACGAGGATGGAGCCGTTCACGAGGAAGGACATGGATCCGGCGGTATGTCCCGGGGTGGCGATACAGCGCACCGTCGCGCCGCCCACGCGCAGCTCCTGTCCGTCGCGCAGCGTCTCGTACCGCACGGCGGGGGGCTTGCTGTGGATGAATCCGAAGAATCGCGGAGTGGAGCGATCGAACATGGCCTCCTCCTCCTTCGAGAGGTAGACCGTCGCCTTCGAAAACAGCTCGAGCCCACCGACGTGATCGCCGTCGGAATGGGTGAGAAAGACGTGAGTGACCTTCTCGGGGTCTACCCCAAGGCTCGCGAGCTCCCGTCGCACCGCCATCGGCTTCATGCCGGTGTCGAAGGCCAGGTAGGACTCGCCAACGCGATAGAGGTACATGCAGACGAAGCCGAACGAAAGGAGGGAAAGGTTGTCGGATATGACCCTGCTGCCTGGAATTTTGTCCGCCATAGACGCTCCCGTGATCGCCATTATAGCCGATGGCAAGCGCGCGCGAAAGAACTCAGGCCGCGCTTCGAAAGGCTAACCTTTTTGTTGACAAGATCGTTAGAAGGTAATATACTTTCCATATCTAAGTATTATAGAGGCGAAGTATGAGCGGCAGGTCTGAAAGGAAGGGTGAGTTGGACGAGCTTGCGGGGAGTCTCCTCGAGGTTGTGCCCCTCGTGATGCGGTCGATCCGAGCGGAAATGCGGGCGAACCATCACGCCGGCCTCACCGTCCCGCAGTTCCGCGTCCTGAACTTCGTTCATGTTCGCGGCAGGACGTCGCTGTCCGACATCGCGGAGCACGTGGGGCTTTCCCTGGCATCGATGTCCAAGATGGTCGAAGGGATGGTCGTGCGCGGTTTGATGGACCGCGAAATCGACAGCTCGAACCGGCGGAGGGTGGCAATCACGATTACGGAGCGCGGGCGAGAGGCGTGGAACGCCGCTCGAACGACGACGAGGGAATCCATAGTTCGTCGTCTGCGCGGCGTCGAGGCCGTTTCGCGCGGGGAGCTGCTGCGGGGGCTCGGTGCGCTTCGTCCCTTTTTCTCCGAGGGGAGCGACCCTTCGGCAAGGGTGGGAGGCAGGAATGCTGATTCTTGAAACACGAGATCTGACGAAGCGTTTTGGGGAGACCACGGCGGTCAAGGGCCTCTCCCTCCAGATCGAGCA
>DAHVAK010000010.1 GCA_027314665.1 Spirochaetales bacterium | reverse complement strand
TCCGGCGTGAGTTCAGGGTGATCGAGGTAGCGGATGAGCTTCTCCCACCTGCCGAGGGTGTACGTAACTGCTTGGCCAAGGGCGGTTGTGGGAGGGACCTGGACGGCTTTTTGCTCAAGCCACGTGTGCAGCTTCTCGAGCGCCGCTTGGGCACGTTCTCGGCGAACGGCGGCGAAGGTTTCGGTTCTCGGTTCGCCTGCCAGCTCCTGCTCGATCTGGTAGAGCGTCACGATGAGCGCCAAGCCCAACAGGCTCGCCGTCGGCCCCTGCCCGCACGAGCGTCGCCTCGTTGGGAAACCCTAAACCCATGGTCAACACCAGGACCCCTGTGTCTTCAAGCTCCTTGGCGAACGAGCGCATGAAACTGACGGATTCGGCGGGGTCCTCTCTGGGCCAGTTGACGTATGCATCGAACTCCGCCTTCGTCCTCGACATGAGCAGCATGTACTTCATGGTTCCCTTCCTCCATGCATTTTCGCACCGCAATGGTGTCTTTTCACCGTGTGGTCGGAGCCGTTGGGCGTTTCTCTACACCTGCGGAGCAGATTTTTGACCTTGTGGTGGGGAATTGGTTCTGCTCGGTGGTTGGGCAGCGTTGTGCGTGGGCCGATCTTGCGGAATTGGTCTTGATGGATGCCGGGCTGAATGGGAGAAGTTGGGCGAGACTTTGAGTCAGTGGGAGCGTCCGAGCTGCTTTTATGGGCGTGGGTGCCCTTTTTCTGTTTTGGCGTAGGGAGCGGAAGTCGCGCCCCCCGTGGGCGCGTGGATTGAAACGCGCATGCTGCGCCGGTTGTGCCGGAGCCCATGGTCGCGTCCCCGCCCGGCGCGCAGCGAGCCGTCGGCGGCGACTGTCGCGAAGGGCGCCGCGCCCTGTAACGGTACGCGACGGCTCTCCATCACGGTACTTGTACGGTTGTCCGGATGAGGATATACTTCCGGCGGTACCTCGCTAGCCGGTGTCGTCGTCCTCAGGAAAAAGGAGAGCGGATTTGGCAGGAGAACTGCATCTCGAGGACGGCGGCTCGAAGTACCAGCAGGTAAAAAACAAGGTCAAGCGTTGGATCCTTGACGGCCACGTCGACAGTGAGGGCAGGATCCCATCCGAGAACACCATGGCCAAGCTGTTCGGCGTCAGCAGACAGACTATCCGTCAGGCCACCGGTGAGCTGGTCAATGAGGGATGGCTGTATCGACAACAGGGGCGTGGGACCTTTGCGAAGGCGGGAGTAATGAGGACAGCGGACGTGAAGCTCGCTCACCTGCGGATAGGCGTTATCACCACCTACCTGGCGGACTACATCTTCCCCCACATCATCAAGGGCATCGAGTCGGTTCTCGTGTCGCAGGGGCACTCCCTGTCGCTGTACAGTACCGGCAACGACGTGCGGACCGAGCGGCGGGCGCTCGAGATGGCCCTCCGACAGGGGGTGGATGGGCTGATCGTCGAGCCCACGAAGAGCACCCATCCCAATCCCAACATCGACCTCTACCTGCTGATGGAGCAGAAGAACATCGCCTTCGTCATGCTGCACAGCGCCTACGTGGAGCTGAACGCGAGCGTCGTCTCCCTGGACGACGCGCGGGGAGCCTATCTCGCGACGTGTCACCTCCTTGAGTTGGGGCACAGGGTCATCGGGGCCATCCTCAAATCGGACGATGCGCAGGGGCGCGCCCGATTCCGGGGGTTCGTCAAGGCCCACCAGGACCATCACGTGCCGATTCAGGGTAGGCTCATCAAGACCTACACGACGGAGGACAAGGCGAACATCGTCGAGCGTTTTACGTCCGACGCCCTGCGCGAGGCGGTTGCTCCGACGGCGGTGGTGTGCTACAACGATGAGATCGCGATGACCCTGATTCCGCGCCTCCGGGAGCTGAATCTGGACGTTCCGCGCGACATTTCCGTCACCGGGTTCGACGACTCTACCCTGGCCGACAACGGGTTCGTGCAGCTGACCACCGTGCGCCACCCCAAGCAGGAGATGGGAGAGGCGGCCGCGCAGATGCTGCTCGATCTGCTGGGG
This sequence comes from Spirochaetales bacterium, assembly GCA_027314665.1. GTDB lineage: Bacteria > Spirochaetota > Spirochaetia > DAHUYW01 > DAHUYW01 > DAHUYW01. Next base: position 32,117 of record DAHVAK010000010.1, on the reverse strand, counting down.
AACCGGGATACGATGTGGATTCCGCGGGAGCACGTGTTTGAGGCACAACTGGTCGTGAGGTCATCCACGCGGGCGCCGGTGTAGCTCTTTTTGGCCGGAACTTGTACGTACATCCGTATCACTTTGTGAGGTGATCTGTATGGAGCAAACCCCTCTACTCGAGGCACACAACCTCAAGAAACGCTTTCCCGGGACCCTGGCCCTGGATGACGTCAGTCTCTCCATCATGGCGGGCGAGATCCACGCGATCATGGGGGAGAACGGGGCGGGCAAATCCACGCTGCTGAACGTTCTCACCGGGTCCTTGACCCCCGACGAGGGGCGCATCGTCGTCCGCGGGGAGGAAGTGAGATTCAAGTCGCCGATCGAGGCGCGCGCGCAGGGCCTGGCTATCGTCCATCAGGAGCTCAGCCTTTTTCCCCATGTCTCCGTCATGGAAAACATCCTGGTCGGGATGACGCCCAGCCGTTTTGGGCTGATGGACCGGAAGAAAATGGCTTTGCTGGTCTCGGCGCATCTTCGGCGGTTCGACGTCCAGTTCGGTCCCGAAGCGATCGTGAGGGACCTGAGCGTCTCCCAGCAGCAGATTGTCGAGATCATCAAGGCCCTTATGACCGACGTCGACGTCTACATCTTCGACGAGCCGACCTCGGCGCTGAGCGTCGACGATGCGGCCCGACTGTTCGCCGTGCTGCGCGAGCTGCGCGGCGCGGGGAAGGCGATCGTCTATGTGAGCCACAAGTTCGACGAGATCTTTCAGCTTTCCGACAGGATCTCGGTGCTTCGGGACGGGCAGATGATCGGGACGCGGCCGATCGCCGAGGTGAGCGCAGACGACGTCATCAAGATGATGGTCGGCAGATCGCTGAACCGTATCTACCCGCAAAAGAGCCTCGAGCGCGGGCCGGAACTGCTGGAGGTCTCGGGGCTGGAAGCCGGCTCGAAATGCCGGGGCGTCTCCTTCAGCCTCTACGAGGGGGAAATTCTCGGGGTGTTCGGCCTGGTTGGTTCGGGCCGCACCGAGATCATGCGCGCCCTGACCGGCATCGATCCGAAGAGCGGCGGCAGGGTGAGCCTCCACGGGAGCCCCCTGCGAATCCGATCGATCCAGGACGCGATTCAGCAGGGGATCTACTATTTGACCGAAGACCGCAAGCAGCAGGGCCTCTACCTGAAGATGAGCATCCGGGACGACGTGGCATCCGTCCGACTCGAGCAGCTGTCACGGCACGGCATGTTTCAACGCGAGGCCGCCGGGCGCATAGCGGGGGAGGTGATCTCCGAGCTCAGCGTCAAAGCCTCCTCCTCCACCCAGCTCATCGGCAGCCTCAGCGGCGGAAACCAACAGAAGATCATGGTGGGGAAGTGGCTCACGATGCATCCGCGAGTCCTCATCCTCGATGAGCCTACCCGCGGCATCGACGTCGGAGCGAAGGCCGAGATCCATCAGCTCCTGCGCAAGCTCTCGACCGAGCGAATCGGCGTGATTGTCATCTCGTCGGAGCTCCCGGAGATCGTGGGGTTGAGTGACAGGGTGCTTGTCATCCACGGCGGCGTCGTAGCGGGGGTCCTGTCCGGCGACGACATCAACGACGAGCTGATCATGGAATATGCATCGGGTCTGCATACCGAACAACTGACGAGGTAGCAACGTGGAAAACAACGAAGCACAACTGCTGAGCGACCGGAGCGTCGCATCGAGAGCCGCATTCTTTCGGAAATTGACCGGGATACGAGAGTTCACCATCGCGATGGTCATCGTCGGGCTCGTTATCATCCTGACGATCCTCAGCCCGACCTTTCTCAGCGTCGACAACATCATCAGCACGCTCCTGAGCATCGTCATGATGGCGATCGTGGCCGTGGGTATGACCGTGGCGCTCGTGTCCGGGGGATTCGACCTTTCAGTCGGATCGGTCATGTCCATGTCCGGCGTCGTCGCGGGCAGTCTCGCCCTCGACGGCATGAACATCTGGTTTGCCGTTGTCGTGGGGATCGCAGCGAGCGTCCTTTCCGGGCTGATCACCGGGCTCTTCATCGGCAAGGTGAAGATCAATCCCTTCATCATGACCCTCGGAATGCAGGGCGTCGTTCAGGGCGTCGCCTACGTCGTCACGCAGGGCGCGCCCCTCTCCGTTACCGGGGTATCTCATGCCTTTCTCTACCTTGGACAGGGAAACCTGCTCGGCGTGCCCGTGCTGATCTGGATCCTCGCAGTGATCGTCTTCGTGGCGGACTACCTCATGCGGCGGGCGGTCTGGGCGCGGAAGGTGTACTACATCGGCAGCAACGAGAACGCCGCCTACCTGTCCGGCATCCGCGTCGCGCGCGCCAAGATCTGGATCTACATCTTCACGGCCGTGCTCGCCGGCATTGCAGGGCTTCTGACGCTCTCCCGCTTCAGCGTCGCCGCTCCGACGGCGGGGATGGGAATGGAGCTGCAGGCGATTGCAGCCTGCATCATCGGCGGCGCGAGCTTAAGCGGCGGCGAAGGGACCGTGCTCGGGGCCCTGCTCGGAAGCGTCTTGGTGGGGATCGTCAACGATGCGCTCGTGCTGCTGAACGTGTCGGTCTATTGGCAAAGCCTGGTGACGGGGTTCGTGCTCATCTCGGCCGTTACCTTGGACGTAGTGACGCATCGCAAGAAGATCTCCTAACAGGGTGCTGACAGAGTGATTGACCCGCTGCCAAAACGGCGTTTTCGATTGAACCTCTTGCCCCAATATGGCTCGAGAAAACGCCGTTTTGGCAGGTACCTTTGAGTTTGTCAGCACCCTGCCAATCGGATGGAGCTATCGCGAAGGGGGTATCAAAGGGATAAGCCAATGCGTGCGGCGGCCGACCTCGCGGCGCCCGCTGTGAGGCGGGCGTCTGGGCCGCCGGCAGGTATGGCGTGAGGCCAAGCTGCGGCATCGGGTCGCAGGCAGGCCCCGTGCAAAACAGGATGGTGAAGTCGTGGTCCACGTTTCAGAATTCACTAACAAGCTAAGGGGTTACTAGATGAAATTGAATGTGAAGAAAGCTGGGCTCATGTTGATGGCTGCTGTCGCCGTGACGCTCGGCATCGTCGGATGCAGCGGCTCTTCGAATGGCGGGAGCGCTTCATCCAAGAGCGGAGCGGCGGGATCAAAAATGGCGTTTCGCGGCAGCTCCAATGAGACGTACTACATGGTGACGTTCCTTTCCGGAATCGAGTACTGGAAGGGCGTCTACGCCGGCATGCAGGCAGCCGCCGACGACCTGGGCGTGAAAACGGTCTACACCGGCGCGCCGCAGTACGACATCAACCAGGAAGTTACCACCATGCAGCAGGTCATCGCCAAGAAGCCTGCTGGAATCCTGGTCACTTCGATAAACGCGCGAGCGATGACGCCGGTCATCGACCAGGCGATCGCCGCGGGAATTCCGGTGATTTCCTTCGACTCTGATGCGCCGAGCAGCAAGCGCTACGCGTACCTCGGCACCAGCAACTACGAGGCGGGCCAGAAGGCCGCGGAGTATCTCGGCAAGACCCTCAACGGACAGGGTCAGGTTGTCGTTGTTACCACCCCGGGCGAGCTGAATCTCGACCAGCGCACCCAAGGGTTCAAGACCGAGATGGCTGCAAAATACCCGAACGTCACCGTCGTGGCAGTGGAGAACGGGAACTCCAACCAAATCCAGACGGCCCAGGTTACCTCAACCCTCCTCCAGAAATACCCGCATCTGAGCGGCATTTTCGCCACCGAGGCGGACGAAGGAACAGGTGCCGCGACTGCGGTGAAGGAAGCAAATATGACCGGCTCGGTTAAGATTGTCTCCTTCGACACCGACAAGGCTACCCTCGATGCCGTCAAGAGCGGACTGATCACTGCGACGATCGCCCAGGGAACCTGGAACATGGGCTTCTGGGGCCTGATGGATGCGTTCGCGATTCATCATGATCTGCTGCATCCCGTCGCGAGCTGGCAGACGGCCGGGGTCGATCCCGTCCCGCCGAGCGTCGATACGGGTGTTACGGTCATTACGAAGTCCAACGTGGGTGCCTACCTGCAGTAGGATCTCAGAGATGCCTCACGGATCGTAAAAAAAGCAAAACGTGGCCCACGCATCAACTATAGGATTACGAACGTGACGGACAATGACATACGGCGGAGGCCCTCGGGTCTCCGCCGTATGCTTCTTAACGGCGAACGCTAGCGCCCGCCCCTACCCTTGATCACCCCTCCGCGTCGATGACGCTCCGGATCTTCCGGAGCATCTCCTCGGGAGCGTAGGGCTTGGCGAACAGGTGCCGGGCCCCCAGCTGCTGGAGGCTGGCGAGGGTTTCGGGAGTGAGCAGCCCGCTCGCGATGATAACCTTCGCCTCGGGGCGGATGGCCTGGATCCTCCGAAAAACCTCCTCGCCTCCGAGCTTGGGAAGACCGATGTCGGCGATGACGACCGCGATGGCGTCCTGGTTCTGCGCATAGACGGCGACCCCCTCTTCCCCGTCGCGAGCGGTGAGCACGCGATAGCCCCTCTCGCTTAAGATCGTGTTCAGCAAATCGAGAAGCATCTCCTCGTCCTCGATCACCAAAACGGTCTCGCTCCCGCCGAGCACGGCGCTCGCCCGTGAGAGGGACTGCGGGCGGGACTCCTCCGCGTGCTCCTCAACCGGCAGGGAGATGATGACGGTGGTACCGCGACCGAGCTCGCTCTCAAGCTCGATGAACCCCTGATGGTTTTCGATGATCGAATAGGCGAGGGCAAGCCCCAGGCCCGTTCCCTTGCCCGGGCCCTTCGTCGTGAAAAAGGGGTCGAAGGCCCGCCGCAGGGTCTCCTCGTCCATGCCGATCCCGTTGTCGGTGAAGCGGACCACGACATACTCCCCGGCAGTCGCCGCGGGGATGCGTGTCTTGATCTCGCTGTTCGCGACGAGGGAGGTCTCGATCGTGAGCTGGCCGGCTTCCGGCATGGCGTCGCGGGAGTTGATGCAGAGGTTGAGGAAGACCTGATGCAGCTGGGCGGCGTCGGCAACGACTCGCGGCAGACCCTCCTGCAGCCGAGGCACGACGGTGATCGTCTTCGGGAAGGTCTCGCGCATCAGGCGCACCAGGTCCAGGATCAGCTCGTTGAGCTGTACGCTCGCGAAGACCGACTCGGTCTTGCGCGCAAAGGTTAGAAGCTGCCGCACGAGCGCCGCTCCTCGCTCCGCAGCCTTCCGGATCGCGGAGATCGAGGGGGCGAGCTCTTGGCGCTCTGCGGTGCGCTCGGCAAGCAGGGAGGAGTGACCCATGACGATGGCAAGGATGTTATTGAAGTCGTGGGCGATCCCGCTCGCGAGGGTGCCGAGGCTTTCGAACTTCTGCGCCTGCACGAGCTGCTGCTCCAGAAGGCGCCGCTTCTCCTCGATCTGCTCGAGCTCGGCGGTGGTGCGGATCTGCCTGCGCTCGCGGTCGAGGTTCTCCAGGGCGTAGGAGACGTCCATCGCAAGCTCATCCATCAGCACGAGCTCGTCCTCGGTGAAGTAGTTGGGCTCTCCCGCGTAGACCGAGAGGGCCCCGATCGGCTCGCCGCCGACGCTCAAGGGGAACGCCGCCGAAGAGCGATATCCTCTCTGCAGGGCCTCCTCGCGAAAGGGCTCCATCCTCGGATCGGAGGCGATGTCAGTGGTGAAGACGTGCCGCCGCTCGCGCATCGCCAAGCCCGTCGGTCCGCTTCCCGAGGGATCATCTGCCGCGGAGATCCTGACCGCAGCGAGGTATCCCTCCTCCTTCCCGTACCACACTGAGGGGATCAGGCGAGGGGACTGCGCATCGGTGAAACCGACCCACGCCATGAGGAGTCCCCCCTCCTCGACGGCTATGCGGCAGACCCCATCGAGGAGGCGCTCCTGATCGGTCTCGCGAACGATGAGCTGATTGGTGAGGCTGATCTCGCGGTACAGGCGCGTGAGCCGGGTCAGGGCTTGTTCGTGAAGCTTCAGCTCGGTGATGTCCCGGCTGACCCCGACTACACCGGTGACCCTGCCCTGTGCGTCGAGGTAGGGCACCTTTGTCACGAGGAACCACCTCGGGGAGCCTTCGATGGTCCGTGACTCGGTCTTTTGGATCACGGCGCCCTTCGTCTCGATCACCGTGAGCTCTTCCGCCCGGTATCGGTCGGCGAGCTCCTTCGGCAGCAGGTCGTGGTCGCATTTTCCGATGAGATCCTCCGGTCCGGCGACGCCCATGCGCTGCGCGACCGCCGGATTCGCGACGACGAAGCGACTCTGGGTATCCTTCAGGTAGATCCCATCGGGAATTAAGTTGATAAACGCGACCAGTAGGCTCCTTTCGTGCCGAAGGCGCTGCTCCAGGTCCTTCTTGCGGCTCGTGTGTGTCCTCCCCAACTGCGAAGCGCGCCGGCCGCCCGGACCGACCGACTCCAAACCCCCCGTCGGCAGGGAGGCTCCCGCTATTATACCCTACGGCCGCCCCCTGAGGAGCCTCCCGCCCGGGTCTGAGTTTTTTTTGGGGGCCGCTCCCGGCTACGCGTACACCCGCCGCCGGGCTGCCTGCGCGACGATCGCAGCCGTAACGAGGATCATGCCGCAGATCGCGGCGATCGCCACGGTTTGGGATGCGGGCGAGGCATCGGCGCTCCGCTTGAGGTAGATCCCGAGAAGCGCCCAGTCTACCACCAGCCCGTAGAAGATATCCCCGCGACGGAAGAGCATGAGCGCCGTCAAGACGATGCCCGCCGCAATCATGATGACCGCCCAGGCCTGGCCGCTCACCCCGAAGCCGTTCCAGCGGTAGGCGACCAGCAGCGCCGTGACGTTGGCGATGGTCGCGATCGTGATCCATCCGAGGTAGATGCTGAAGGGAAGGTGAACCATGAACCGCTCGCCCGCCGCGGCATGCGAGGTGCCGATCTCAAGCCGCAGGTAGAGCGCGATCAGCGTGACCAGGAGCACGAGCATCGCCACGAGCGAGAGCGGCAGCACCTGATACTGCCACGCGAAGATCCACCCTGCGTTTGCGAGGCAGGTGATGAGGAAGAGCCAGCCGATGCGCTCGACGAGGGTGCTCTCCGGGGCGTCGCGGCGCAGCGAGCACACCACTCCGTAGACGACGAAGACCGCAAGGGCGAGGTAGATGAGGCCCCAGATCGCGAAGGTGATTCCCGCCGGAACAAAGAGATTGGAGTATTGGTCCGACAGCTCGCCGGTGGTCTTGCCTCCGAGGGGAACGCTGTTCGCAAGGACATTCACCATCACCACGGCGAGGAAGCCGATGAGATTCACCACGGAAAGAAGAAGGCGTGACGTGCGGGTAATCATCCTATGTCCTCCTTTTCAAGCCTTTAAGGGTAGCACCGGCGGGCTCGAGGGTCCCTCTTCTACGCCCTCCGCTCGCCTTCAGTCGCGGGATATCTTCACCGAGGTCATCGTGAGGGAACCGCCGACAAAGCGGTCGTTGAAAAAGGAGACCTCGTCGGAGTCCTCCTGCAGCCCGAGGGTGTAGATGAGCGGGAAGTAGTGATCGGGAGTCGGGATGGCGAGCTGCGCCGAGGCCCCGAGCCTGCGGTAGTCGAGGAGGGCGGTGTGCTCCTTCGACGCGATGAGCCGCTTGAAGGTCTCGCCGATCTCGTGGGCCCAGTCGTAGCCGTAGCCGGGCTCCTCCATCCTGTCCCAGGCGATCATGCGGAGGTTGTGGACCATGTTTCCGCTTCCCATGATGAGAACCCCCTTCTTGCGAAGGCCGGCAAGCTCCTTCGCGAGGGCGTAGTGATAGCTTGCGGGCTTGTGGTAGTCGATGCTCAGCTGAAGGACTGGGATCCTCGCCTCGGGGTACATCCGCCGCACCACGCTCCAGCATCCGTGATCGAGCCCCCAATCGTGGTCGAGCCCGACCTGGGTCTCGCGAATGAGGTCCGCCGTCTCCTGGGCGAGCTGCGGATCGCCCGGCGCCTCGTACTGTACGTCGTAGAGCTCCGACGGAAAGCCGCCGAAATCGTGAATCGTCCGCGGATGGGGCATCGCGGTGACGTGGGTTCCCCGGGTAAGCCAGTGGGCCGAGATGCACAGGACCGCCCGCGGCTGCGGTATCTCCCTGCCGAGCTCGGCCCAGCGCCGGCTGAACTCGTTGTCTTCGATCCCGTTCATGGGCGAGCCGTGCCCGACGAAGAGGACCGGCATCCTGTTGTCCTGCTGCGGGAGATCCCGGACGAACGAGTTGAACGACCCAAGGCTGGACATGATCGGCGCTCCTTTTATCGAAGAACGATCTGCGCTCTTGTGCCCCCGAAAGGTTGCAGACAGCCTTCACGACCCCACGAAAACCGCCTCACCGGCGCGGCTCTCGAGTGAGAAAGTCCCGAGAAGCGCCCCGTCGCCGGGGAATCACCCCTCCAAGCAAGGCCCGTTTGATGACCAAGAAGGTAAGCATATGTCTCCCGATCGACAAGTGGCGCTGGCCGCTCTCGATTCGGCACCTGCGTCCCGCGCCGCTTTTTCGTGCGGGAGCTCTCCCGTGCGCCGGAAAAGCGCTCGGATCCGACGAATTGTTGTTGCGCCTCACAGCTGCGGGGAGGACAATACTCCATCGGCACACGATCGCTCGGGGAGGTGGGGTCCATGAGAGACGGACGCTCTTTCCCTCGTTGGGCGCGTGAAGGCCGCGCCCGCTCCTTGTGCGGCCTCCGGTGGCTGCTTGCCGCGCTTACCCTTCCGCTCGTTGGGTGCCTGAACGCCTCCAAGGGCGGCTCGGCGGCGGAGGGCGGGCGCTTGGCGAGCGAGAGCCGCGCCGTGGTCGCCATGACGGTTCAGGCGGGCGAGTCGGGAACGCCGATCAGCCGCGATCTGTGGGGCGTCTTCTTCGAGGACATCAATTGGGGAGCGGACGGCGGGCTCTATGCGGAGCTCGTCGAGAACCGCTCCTTCGAGTTCACGAACGTCTACAACCCGAGCTACGACTTCGCCACCGGATGGACGCTCATCGAGCGGGGCGGCGGAAGGGGGTCCTTCAGCGTGGAGTCGAGCGACCCGCTCAATGCCGTGAACCGCCACTACGCCGCCCTCCTCGTCGGAACGCCGGGCTCGGGGGTGGGCCTGCGCAACGCAGGCTTCGCCGGCATCCCGGTGGGGCCGCACGACACCCTGCGCTTTTCGCTGTGGGCTCGGCGCGCCGAGCGCTCCGACTCGCCCCTGCGCGTCTCGATCGAGAATGCCGCCGGAACCCAGAGCTATGGCGGCGCGACCGTTGGGCCGATCGGTTCCCGCTGGGCGAGGTACGAGGCGGAGATCGCGACCACGAACGCGGAGGAGGTGAGCGACGCCCGGCTGGTCCTCCTTGCGACCGCCGCGGGAAGGATCGACGTCGACATGGTTTCGCTCTTTCCCACCCGCACCTTCAAGCGGCGAGCGAACGGGATGCGGCAGGATCTCGCGCAGTTCATCGCCGAGCTCAAGCCGAAGGTGATCCGCTTTCCGGGAGGCTGCGTCGTGCACTCGAATCGCCTTTCCACCGCCTACCGGTGGAAGGCCACGATTGGTCCGCTCGAGCAGCGAGCCGAGAACGAGAACCGCTGGAACTATCACATGACGAACGGGGCGGGCTTCTTCGAGCTTTTTCAGTTCGCCGAGGACATCGGCGCAAAGCCCTTTCCAGTCCTGCCCGCCGGCTGCTCCTGTCATTTCGAAGGAAGCTATGCGGAGGTCCCCATGGGCGAGCTCGACCCCTGGATCCAGGACGCCCTCGATCTCATCGAGTACTGCAACGGGAGCCCGGCGACGACCTGGGGGGCCAAGAGGGCCGAAGGCGGGCATCCTGCCCCCTTCCATCTCGAATACCTCGGGATCGGGAACGAGGAATGGGGTCAGGGCTTCAAGGAGCGCTTCGCGGCCTTCTTTCGCGCAATCAAGGCGCGCTACCCCGAGATCAAGGTCGTCGGGACCGCGGGTCCCTACGCCAACGACATCGACAACCTCTGGGACTTCAATCGGCGGCTCGGCGTTGATATCGTCGATGAGCACTACTACAAGCCCTCCGAGTGGCTTTACCGCAACAGCGATCGCTACGACCGCTACGACCGAAGGGGTCCGAAGGTCTTCGTGGGGGAGTTCGCCTCGAACTCGAACACCTCTCAGCACAACGTGCTCGCGAGCGCCCTCGCCGAGGCAGCCTACATGACCGGGATGGAGCGCAACGCCGACCTGATCCTCAACGTCTCCTATGCCCCGCTGCTGTGCAACGTGCACGCCACGGTCGCGCCTCGCCAAGGCTCGCCGAATTGGAACCCCGATCTCATCTACTTCGACCACTTCCGCATCTACGGCACGCCGAGCTACTACGTGCAGAAGCTCTTCTCCACGAATCAGGGCGACACCCTCCTGGCCGTGAGCGACCTTTCCTACACCCCCGCAAGCGCCCGGGTCGGCGGCGACCTTAATGCGGCGGGCCGCCAAGCGGCGCCCTCCGAGGGAACGACCCCGCCCGATGGCGTTCCCCCCTTCTTCGCCTCGGCCAGCCGGGAAAGCACAAGCGGCGACATCATCCTGAAGCTGGTAAACCCCGGGACGAGCCCGGCGGAGTGCCGGATCGCACTCCCGGGGGCCGGGCGCCTGAAGCCGACCGCGCCCGTCACGGTGCTTGCGGGGCAGGAGGAGGAGGCGAACTCCTTCGAAGCCCCGACGAGAATCTCCCCGCAGCGGAGCGAGGTTGCGGTCGCCGATCCGCTCCGCTACCTCGCCCCGGCCCACTCGGTGAGCATCCTGCGTCTGTCGGTGGAGATGTAGGCGTGCGGCGCCGCGATCGGCGCGACGGGCGCCTGGAGGCGTCCGACTCGCGCGCTCGCCGCCGCAGGGCTTGGCGCCTCGCGATTCAAGCGCGCGCTTCTTGATCCGGTTTGTCGGGCGCGAGGCGCGGGGAGGAGGGGCCCCCTCAGTAGCCGCGCTCCCGCAGGGCGTCGCGCGTGCGGGTGAGCTTCTTCAGGAGGTTTCCGGTCTGGCGGGAGGCGATCGCGGAGAACAGGATGTCCCCCACGACGAACTGGGCGATCCGGGATGAAACCGCCCCCTCGCGGATGAGCGGCTCCATGGACGGGACGAAGAGGTTGATGTCGGAGAGGTCGGCAAGGCTGTTCTGCGAGAAGCGGGTCATGCTGATCGCGGTCGCCCCGGAGTTCTTTGCCTCTTCGACCGCCGCGTTGACTACCTTCGTCTCCCCCGAATAGGAGATCGCGATTACGGCGTCGTTCTCGTCGAGATTGCAGGCAGAGGTGATCTGCATCCGCCCGTCAGGGTCGAAGGAGCACTCGATCCCGACCCGCAGCAGTTTCTGATAGAGATCTCGGGCGACCACCCCCGATGCCCCGACCCCGTAGAGATCGACGCGGCGCGAGAGGAGAATGCGGGTCGCCGCGCGCTCAAGGGAAGCGGTGTCGATCGTTTTTTCCAGCCCATCGAGGATGACCTGGTTGTTGTGGATGAGGGAGGTGATGATCTCGTCGATCGAAACCCCCGGCTCGATGTGGAGGACCCGCTGGCTGCCAAGGTTCTGGGATACGTCGAGGGTGATGCGGAGCTTCAGCTCGCGAAATCCCGTCATGCGCAGTCGCTTACAGAGACGCACCACCCCGGCAGCGCTGGTCCCGCACTCCTCGGCGAGCTGGGTGATGCTGAGCGAGACAAAGCGCTTGGGATTTTCCAGGATGTGCTGTGCCACCCTCTTCTCGGCGACCGGCAGGTCGTCAAGCATCTCCTGGAGCAACACCAGGCCCCCCTGGAGGTTCATGACTTGACTTTACCACCAACAAGCCTCGAGGGCAAGAGGGATTTTCAGGTCTTTCTTCTCCCCGCCGAAAAGTTCGGTCGGACGGGGAAGAGATCGGCGCGTGCGCGTCGCAGACGGCAGCGGCGCTTCGCTTCCGCACCTCCGTCTGCCCGCCGAACCTGCCCGCTCCGCTGTCGCCGCCCTGTCGCCTTCCTCGCCGCGGCGGCAGCTCCCGCGGCACACCCTACAGCCGCAACCCGATGAACCAGCGGGGGTAGAGCTCGAGAAGGGTGTTCGGGGTTCCAAAGGCGAGGGAAAGCGGCGAGCCCGAGTGGAACTCGCTCTTGTGGGTAACGCCGGGGATTGCTCCCTCGAAGACCATCCCGCCGAAAAGCGCGAGCGAACCGAAGATCTTCACTCCAAGCGATGCCCGCAGCGAAGGAAAGACGAGGCTCTCTGCGGGGAAGCTGCGCGCTCCGTCCACTCCCCCCCCGATGCCCTGCCCGCCCGGGTTCCAGTAGAGGGGCTGCTTCGCCGAGAGGTCGACGTCCATGTAGAGGGAGGCAAGAGCGACATGGAAGCCCATCCCCGCTCCGATCGCCGCGTAGCCCGCATCCGACGCAAGGGGAAGTCCTCCGTAGATCACGGTGTAGACACCACCTGCCCCCATCTGGAGGCCGAGGTAGCCGACCCCCCCCTCGTCGGACCAGAAGCTGGGATTGAAGAGCCCATTTCGGGAGATGTTGATCAGTCCGATCGGCACCCCATACATGTTTCGGCTGATGTTCACGAGACCGATCTGGGTTCCGCGGACGTCCCCCCCCACGTTCACGACGCCGATCTGCGCCCCGCGGGTCCCGCGTGCGACGTTCACCGTGCCGAGCTGTCCGCCGGAAAGGGAATCGGCCAGGTTGAAGACTCCCGCGGCCTGAATCCCCTGCACGGCGCCGCCGGCGACGTTGAAGACCCCGGCCCCCTGAATGCCGCGCATTCCTCCGGTGCTCACGTTGAACACCCCGGCGCCCTGGCCTCCGAGCACCGAGCCGTCGGCAAGGTTGAAGACTCCCGAGCCCTGGATCCCCGACAGCTCGCCGTCAGCGATGTTGAAGACCCCCGAACCCTGGGCGCCCCGGACCGAGCCCGAGGAGATGTTGAAGACCCCGCCCGCCTGGACGCCGCCGACGGGACCGGCGGCCAGGTTGAAGACCCCGCTTGCCTGGACGCCGCCCATGGTTCCGTTGCCGATGTTGAAGATCCCGCTCGCCTGCACCCCCGTGACGTCCCTGCCGGCCGCACTAAAGAAGACACCAACCGCGCCGCCGCGCACATCCTCCTGAATCATCGTTCCAAGACCGACATCGATCCCATCCACCCGGTAGGAGTCATCAAAAAGGCTCAGGCCGAAGGTGCGAATGACGCGGCGGTTCTCGGTCGGCCATCCGGGGAGGAGACCCACGTAGGTACTGACGGGCTGAAGGCGCTGCTCACGCTCCGCAGCGCTCGCCCCGCGAGTCCTCGTCCTCTCGGGGGCGATCGCCACCAGATCGCGCGTGGCGACAGGAACCCGGTTTCCCGGTCGCAGGGAGATGGTCGTCTCGGAGAGCGCCCCGTTCTCCTCGAGGGTGACGGTGTAGCGTCCCGCCGGCAGGGAAAGGGTGATCGGCGCGCCGGCGCTCTTGCGCAGCTCGGCGACGAGCCTGCCGCCGGAATTTCGCAGGAAGAGCCTCCCCTGGACGTCGCTCTGCACGACGATGGCCGCCGAGGTCTCCCGCAGGTCGGTAAGGACGAGATCGCCGGAACCCGTGAGACGGATCTCGTAGGAGGGATGCTGGGGCCCTGCCGCGGTGGTGGCGGTGCGGGCAAGGGTCTCAGCCGAGGCGTAGCTGTAGGCCTCGTTCAGGGTCACCCTCCCGTTGCCGGCGGTATCCGCAGCGCCTCGGAGCGCGGAAACCAGATAGTAGGTAAAGAAGGAGGCTCCGATCCGGTCGGACTCCTGAGCTGCCTCGTTCTCCGAGCTTGAGGTGAGAAAGGCGTAGCCCGAGGTGCTCACCGACTCGTCGAGCAAGAAAGCGGGATGGCGGGTCCCTCCCTTGATCCGGGTGAACGAGCCCGAGGAGCAGGAGTCGAGGACGGCGATCTTCACATCGGCTTGGGTGGCTTCGATGCGCCTGCGAAGCTCGAGGTAGGGCAGACGCTCCTCGCCGAGGAGGAGTCCATCCTCGTCCGAGTGCCCGGAATAGTAGACGAAGAGCTCGACGCGTCGGGCGCTTTCCTTCGCCGAGAGGATGCGCTCGTTCATCTGCGAGAAGCTGCGGGCGACCGTCGCGGCGCTCGGGTCGATGAGGAGCAGGCTGTCGCCTCCGCCGACCCCGCCGATCTCGCTCATCACGGTCGCGACGGCGCGGGCGTCCGATGCGGCGTAGGCGAGGGATATCCGCTGCTTGCCCCCGTTGTTCGAGCCGATGTACAGGGCGAAGCGGCGGATCGAAGGGGCCTCCTGCTCCGCCGAGAGCGGCGCGCTCGTCGCGAGGAGGAGAAGGGAAATGAGCGAGCCGAGGACGACCCGGAAATCGGGTTGGCGGGGCATGGCTAGGGGCCTCCTTTCTTCAGAGTGAGGGTGACAAGCCCAAAGGCGTGCGGAAGCGAGGGCAACGCCGTCGCTCCCTGCCTCGCCTCGGTCCGCCGCATGATCTCAAGGATCTCGCGCACGGAGAAGGGAGCGGCAGAGGTCACGAACAGGAAGCGCTCGAAGCGGGGCGCCGCGTCAAGCTCGTACGAGAAGGGAAGGAGCACCTCGCCGCCGGGCTTGAGGAGCGGCACCGCATCCTCGCGCTCCGGATAGTGCAGGGTGATGGCCCCGGAGCCGTCGACCGAGAAGATCATTCCGTATCGCGCGGCTCCCGCGACATAGCCGATCTGCAGGAGATCACCTCTCCTCACGCTTGACCCATCGGCAAGAAGCTCGATCCCCTTCGCCGTCTCCCGATAGATGTGGAGGGTCGGAAGAATCCCCTTCACCCGCACCGAGCTCTTCTCCGAGCCGCCCGCGCTCCTTTGCCCGGTCGACAGGAGGATCGGAATGAGCGCGACCCCGACGACGAGGATCGCGGCGGTAAGGAGGGGAACGAGCCGCGCGCGCCCCTCGACCCGTCGCAGGCTGGAAGCGATTCGGGGGATGACGCGCGAGGGAAGGTCCAGCGGCCTTCGCCTCGCAACGCCCTCCGCTTTCGCGCGCTCGCGAATCCGCTCGGCCATCCGCCCCGTCGGATAGCGCTCGAGGATCTCGGCATCGGACTGTTCGAGGAGGCGGAGGCGCTCCGCAGTCTCGGGCTCCTCGAGGAGCTCCTTGCGCCTCTTGGCGGGCAGCTCGCCGAGACGAAGCTGCTCGATGAGCAGATGGGGGGTCCTTATTCTCATCGCCTAGCTCTCCCTCGCGGAAAAGCCCCGTTCCTGGAGGCGCCGCAGGCGCTTGCGTACTCCCGAGACCGACATGCGGACCGCCTTGGCGGTCTCCTCGAGGGTGAGCCCGTCCACCCAATGGAGAACCGCAATAGTCTTCGTTGTCGCGAGCTCGCTCGCGAAGATGCGGTCGAGGAGATGGATCGCGAGCGCCTTTCGCTCCGGATCGTCCAGCCCGGTGATCTCCACGAGAAGCTCCTCCTGGGAGGTGGCCGGGTGCCGTCGCTCCCCGCGCAGGACGTTGAGGCAGGTGTTTGTGGCGATGGTGTACAGCAGGCTCGAGGGGGCGCGATCGGTGAGCATCTCCCGCCTCTTGAGCACCTTGACGAAGACCTCTTGGAGGGCGTCGAGGGCCTTCTCTTCGTCCCGGAGCAGAGCTCGACATCTCCGCAAAACCATGGGGCCGTAGGTGCGGTAGAGCTCTTCAACGTCGACAGCCACCTGTCTCGACTGCTCCCGGTTGGTGATGAAACGGAGTTACTTTTTAGGGAAGGGGCGGGCCCCATCGGTGATCCTCTCCATTGTATAGGAAATTCAACACCGGGGGAAGCGCGATCTGTCACGGGCTGCGTCGGAGGTCGGCGAGGCCCGTCGCGACGGCCCGCGAGGCACGCGGCGATATCCCGCGAGGCCCGTCGCGCGCGGGACGGGCCTCGCGGCCGTCGGCAGCGGGGTCTACGTTGCGGCGGTCCGACGGATCCAGGCGGGGCGAACCTCGCTCCCGGGATTTACGTCAAGCGGCGGGATGGGGATCTCTTGCCGGAGGCCCGCGTCGAGGAAGAGCGTGAAATGCTCCTCGATTCCCGCCAGTTGATTCGCCGCGGTCCTTCCATAGAAGCCTCGCGGGTTCACCGAAAGGAGGAGGCCGTGCTCTTCGGCGGTTATTCGGATGGGAAGGAGATCGATCGTGGTGCTCTCGCCCTCGGGAAAGGCGAGGAGAAAGGCCGCCTCGCCGCGCGTCAGCAGAAACCGGCTGCCGGGCACACAGCGGACGCCGGGGGTAGGCGGGAGCCGCAGTCGGTATTTTTCCCCATCGGGGTAGAATCCTTCGACTCCGATTTCTTCGCCCTCTTCGAGCCGGAAGAGGGGGATCTCCATCGCAGCGTAGGCCTCGACGTAGAGCTGAGGCTGGAGCTCCGGGTAGTGAACGGAAAGCGTGACGACGAGCTGTCGGAAGTCCTGCACGAGAAGGAAGTCCTGGGTGATGGTGCCGGGATGGACGAAGTCGACGTCGGCTGCTCGGGCGCTGACCCGAAGCCCGCGCACCTGCTCGCCCTCAATCGAGAAGGCATTGATCACCGAGAAAGGAATCTCGCGTCCGTCGACGGCGAGGTAGGAGCGACTGGGTATCTTCGCAAGGAGCTCCCGTCCCCCTCGCTCCAGGCCCGCCAGCCGTCCGCTTGAAAAGCGGACGGCGAAGTCCCCCTCGTCGAGGAGGACCTCGCCGAGCATGTCGGCGATGAGGGTGCGATCCGGATCGCGCCGGTGGGCATGGGCGGGGTGCGGAAGGGACTCGTCGAGGGGATTCAGCGGCGAGAGACGCTCGAGGCGGTGACGCAGCTCCCGCTCCTCGGCGCTCCGCGAGGCCGTCTTTCGCCGTCCGAGGTGGGCGGTCGAGCGGGACCTCTCCGCCTCCCGCCGGATCATCCGCGAGGCCGGGTCGGTCGGGATGAGGCTCGTCGCGGCAAGGAGGTCGAAGGGGCGGGGCGAGGCGTCGCGTCCGGCCTCCTCGCGGCCCGGTGCGCTCTTCGGCGTCAGCCGGGGAAGGCATTCGCGCAGGCGGGCAAAGAGCTCGCCTCCGTGCGCCCGCTGCAGGCGAAAAAGGGCGCTGAACAGGGCCGCGATCTGCTGCGGCTCCATCGCCGTCATATCGCCGACCAGGAATCCTGTCGCCTCGGGGCCGATCTTGGCAAAGTGTTTGAGGCGCCGAAGGAGCGCGGCGACGGAGGCGGACTGGGAGAAATGCGAGTTTGAGAGCCAGGAGCGGCGCTCCCAGCCGGGTTCGAGCCACAGGAGCGGGAAGGCGGCGTCCCGCTCCTCCCGGCGAAGAAGGATCTGCCCGCGTTCCCTATCGGCCACCAGGACCGGGGTGTGCTCCCGCCAGGCGGCAATGCTCGAGTCGCGAAGAAGGTCGGGGGCGTGAGGGAAGAGGACCTCGGGCTGAATGCCGAGCACGGTCGTGAAGCCGCTTCCGAAGGGGTTGGCAGCCACCCAGGCGAGCTCCCGGTCGAGCTCCTCCCTGAGCAGAAGGGGCTGATAGGCGCCGCTGTAGCCCATGGGAAGGATCATATCGGAGCTCCGCTCGAGGATCCGATCGATCAGCTTGCTGACTCGCGCCGTGCCGTCGGCGAGCAGGGGATAGACGGCGAAGTTCCAGTGGACCGACAGCAGATCGGATGGCTCCGCTTCGAGCGCCTGCAGGGAGTGCTCGATGGCCGACACGACCCGGGCCGCATGGGAGCCGGGGTAGCTCGCGATGAAAAGAAGCTGACCTTGCCGCTTCATCTCGTCAGTCGATCCAATTCTACCATAGTTCGCGATACCCGTGAGTTGTGCCTCAAAAAAAGCTTTCGCGTCAAGTGCTGATGCATGGAAAACTCATTTTTCAGTTGATCGACAACCAACGAATTTGTTATCTTCTTTTCGGAAGCAAGTCTCGAATCATTACACACGACACAAATTACTCAAAGGAGAGGTGTAAGGCATGGCAAAACAGTTACTGTATAACGAGGAGGCGCGGCGTGCCCTTCTGGCGGGCGTCACCAAGCTCTCGAATGCGGTTAAGACTACCCTGGGGCCGAAAGGACGGAACGTCCTCCTTGACAAGAAGTTCGGCGCGCCGACGGTCACCAAGGACGGCGTTTCGGTCGCGAAGGAAATCGAGCTCGAGGATCCGTACGAGAACATGGGCGCGCAGCTGCTGAAAGAGGTTGCCACCAAGACCAACGACGTGGCCGGCGACGGGACGACGACCGCCACGGTCCTTGCCTACGCGATCATCAAGGAAGGCCTAAAGAGCGTCGCGGCGGGGATCAACCCCATGGGCCTGAAGCGCGGGATCGACAAGGCGGTGGAGCTCGCCGTCGAGGAAATCAAGAAGCAGGCGAAGGACATCAAGGATAAGGAAGAGATCTCCCAGGTCGCTTCGATCTCGGCCAACAACGACCAGCTCATCGGCGAGGAGATCGCCAACGCGATGGAGAAGGTCGGTAAGGACGGGGTCATCACCGTCGAAGAGTCGAAGTCGATTGAGACCAGCACCGAGTTCGTCGAGGGGATGCAGTTCGATCGCGGCTACCTCTCTCCCTACTTTGCCACCAACCGAGAGGCGATGACCGCCGTTCTCGAGGATCCCTTCATTCTCATCTACGACAAGAAGATCTCCAGCATGAAGGACCTGCTTCCCCTGCTTGAAAAGGTGGCACAGGCCGGTAAGCCTCTTCTCATCATCGCCGAGGACGTCGAGGGCGAGGCGCTCGCCACCCTCATCGTGAACACCCTTCGCGGCACGCTGACTGCGGTCGCGGTGAAGGCGCCCGGCTTCGGAGATCGCCGCAAGGCGATGCTCGAGGATATTGCGATTCTCTCCGGCGGCCAGGTCATCTCCGAAGAGCTCGGCCTGAAGCTCGACAGCACGGAGCTGAATCAGCTCGGTCGCGCGAAGACTGTCAAAGTCGAGAAGGAAAACACCACCGTCATCAACGGCGAGGGCAAACCCTCCGACATCAAGGACCGAATCGCCCAGATCAAGGCGCAGATCGAGGACACCACCTCCGACTACGACCGCGAGAAGCTGCAAGAGCGGCTCGCGAAGCTCGCCGGCGGCGTCGCGGTGATCAGCGTCGGAGCGGCCACCGAGGTCGAGCTGAAGGAGAAGAAGCACCGCGTCGAAGACGCGCTTTCAGCGACTCGCGCCGCCATCGAAGAGGGGATCGTCCCGGGCGGCGGCGTAGCGCTGATCCAGGCCGAGCACGTGGTGGAGAAGTACGACGTTTCCACCCTCGGGGAAGACGACAAGGTCGGATTCAACATCGTGCGCAAGGCCCTCGAGGAGCCGATCAAGCAGATCGCCCAGAATGCGGGGCTCGACGGGTCGATCGTCGCCGATCGCGCCAAGCACGAGAAGAAGGGCATCGGCTTCGACGCCGCCAAGATGGAGTGGACCGACATGATGAAGGCCGGGATCATCGATCCGGCAAAGGTCGTTCGCTCGGCCCTGCAGAATGCAGCCTCGATTGCCGCTCTTCTGCTCACCACCGAGTGCGCCATCACCGATCTGCCCGAGAAGGACAAGCCCGCCGGCGGCGCGCCGAATCCGGGGATGGGCGGCATGGGCGGTATGGGAGACATGATGTAAGCCTCGACCGCTCCGCGGTCGATGCGACCGCGAAAGCCACGTCGGGTCCGCCCGAGGCGGCGAGAGCGGGAAAGGTCGTGCGATAGGACGGCGCGCTCCGGCGCCCGTCCGGCGTCCTTGACGCCTGCTTGAGCTCTCGTGCATGATGTGCGCGAGAGCTTTTTTTGTCTTGCTCTCCCTAGTCCCAGGCAGCGAGGGTTCTCATTGTGATGAGGCGAGAGGATTTCGTCTTTACCGTGGGGTACCAGGGCGACACCGCGATCGTCGATGGACACGCGAGGTCGCGCTATGGTAGGCTCTCGACACGGCAGCTTGCAGAGCAAGGGTTGTTGAAACCCGCGTTGAGCTCGGCCCTCTATTCCCAGATAGCTGAGGAGCTTGAAGAGGTCGTGCGGCTCTTCAACGAAAGGAGCGGCACTGATCCGGTCTCGATCGAGCAGCTCAAGCGCGTCCTGGGTGTGTTTGAGGTTCCCAAGAACATCAACAAGGTGAAGGTCATCTGACAGCGCTCTGTCCGCAGCCGCTCACCTTGACGCACCCTACCATCCGTGATAGCTTTTCCGGAATCTCTTAGATTGAGGAAGGACTTCTGATGAATATTCCATGGCAATCACTGCCCCTATTGATGGGCGCGCCCGAAGCGGGCGGCAGTGCGCCTGCAGGCGGCGGGGGGCAGCTGGTCACTACGTTCGTGACCTTCGGCTTGGTAATTGTTGTCTTCTATTTCCTCATCATTCGACCGCAGAACAGAAAACAGCGCGAGACCAAGAACATGCTTGCCCAACTGAAGAAGGGCGACAAGGTGGCTACGGTCGGCGGAATCCGCGGGATCGTCGTCTCGGTGAAGGATCAGGTGGTGGTTGTGAAGGTCGACGAGAACACGAAGCTCGAGTTCTCGAAGAGCGCGATCTCGACCGTGCTTGAGCAGAAGCAGGAGGAAGTGCCGAAGGATGCTCCCAAGCTCCAGTAGCACAAGAGCCGCCGGGAGCCGTGAGTCGTCTCGCTTCGCCTCTTCCGCCGAGACGCCTCGCGCCCATCCGATTGGAGTTGACCAATGAGCAAACGCTTCAGATTGTTGATAATCCTCGTAGTTCTTGCCATCGCGGGAGTCTTCCTCTATCCGTCGTTCGAGTGGTACTTCCTCCTCACTCCCCAGCAGCGCCAGCTCGCCCTGAGCTCCAATCAGCAGATTCGCTTCTTCGCGCGCAGTCAGGCGACCGCGACGCTGGAGAAGCTCGTGACGATGGCCGCCGCCAACTCGGATGCCGCCATTCCGAAGGCGGACCGCTTCGTCATAGACGCCGCGAGGGAGAACTACCGCCTCGCCCGCGAGCCGATCCCCTCGAAGTGGACCGCCCAGGCGGTGCTGGGCGCCTTCGTGACGCGGCAGGATGCCTACAACGCGATCGAGGATCATTTCCGCCGCGAGGTGCTGGGATTCAAGAACGGACGGGGCGACATCATGCAGCTCGGTCTCGATCTGTCGGGAGGGATGAGCGTTCTCCTGCGCGCCGACATGTCGAGTCTCGAGAAGAAGCTCGGCCATCCCCCGACTGCAGTAGACAAGCAGCAGGCGATGGATCGGGCAATGGAGATCCTCAATAACCGAATCGACAAGTTCGGAGTCACGGAGCCGATCATCCGCCAGCAGGGCAATGACGAGATTGCCATCGAGATTCCTGGGCCGGCGGACCCCGAGCGGGTCCACACCTTCCTCACCGGCAAGGGCTCCCTCACCTTTCACATCGAGGATGACCAGGCGACCAACGCTGTTCAGCAGTATATCGCCGCCCACCCCGGCGATGCCTTCAACGCCGAAGGGCAGCTCAAGGATCCGAGCCTGATACCCGCAGGCGACGCCGTCTACGGCTTCTACAAGCAGGACAAGTACGGGGTCGATCAGCTCGTCAACTACGTCGTTCTCAAGAAAGAGATCGGCCTCGACGGAGAGCACATCACCGGAGCGCAGGTCGGGACTGATCCGGTCACCAATCAGCCGATCATCACCTTCAGCCTCGATCCAGAGGGGGCGGACATCTTCTACAAGCTGACCTCCGCAAACGTCGGAAAGCAGCTTGCGATCGTCCTTGACGGCAAGGTGAAGGCAGGCGCGCGCATTCAAGAGGCGATCCGGGGCAACGTTCAGATGACGGGATTCGGTCGGCAAGAGGCGACCAACCTGGCCATCGTCCTCAGGACCGCATCGATGCCAGTAGACCTCGTTGTCGAAAGCCAGGAGGCGGTAGGCGCCTCCCTCGGCGCGGATGCGATTCATCAGGGGCTGCTTGCCCTTGCCTTCGGCTTCCTGCTCGTCGTCGTCTTCATGGCGGGCTACTACCGGGTCGCCGGGCTCATCGCCGACCTCGAGCTCGTCCTCGACATGGTCATCATGCTTGCGATTCTCTCCGCTTTCAACCTTACGCTCACCCTTACCAGCATGGCCGGGTTGATCCTGACTATCGGTATGGCGGTCGACGCGAACGTGCTTATCTACGAGCGCATGAAGGAGGAGCTGAACGTCGGCAAGTCTGTGGAGGCTTCGATCAGGGCCGGCTTCCGAAAGGCCTTCTGGACCATCATGGACACCCACGTCACGGCCCTGGTTGCTGCGGTCTTCCTCTCCCAGTTGGGCACGGGGCCGGTTCAGGGATTCGCCTATACCCTCGCGGTCGGCATTGTGTGCTCGCTCTTCACGGCGCTTTTCGTATCGCGTCTCATTTTCGATTTCTTCCTCGAGACGCTCCATCTCAAAAAGGTCGCGATTGACTGGAGAAAACGATGAAGCGCGTCATTCCTTTCACGAATCTACGGTTCTTCGGCTTCGGCTTTTCGGCGTTTCTGCTCATCGGCGGGATCGTAGGAACCATTATCCGGGGCGGATTCAACATTGGCATCGACTTTCAGGCCGGTCTTTCCGAGCAGGTTCAGATTGCGCCGGTCGCGTTCATGGTGACCTACACCCCGAAAGAGGCGCTGGCGCCAACGATGTCCCTGAACATGTCCGGCAAGGCCATCAATCTCACCGCCGAGACCGAGAACGGCACGAAGAGCTACTCGATTGCCTACGCCACCTATCCGACGCTCGGTGATGTCGAAAGGGCAATCGGCGCAATTCCCAACATGAACGTCACCTCCAAGGCCGACCCGAGCCTACCGAGCAGCGAGCTTGTCGGTATAAGCACGACGGTCGAGCTGAATGCCACCCCCTTCCCGATCAACGTCGCCAATCAAGATGCGGCACGCTACGTTCACATCGCGGAGGTACGTGCCGCCCTCGCCTCGCTACAGGGGCCCCTCGTCCAGAGCGTGGGCAACCCGGTGCATCAGCAGTTTCTGATCCGCGCCGAGGATCGGGGCAAGACCGCGAACTTCCAGGTAGCGATGACGCAGCAGATAAAGAAGCTGCTGTCGGCGAAGTTCGGAGAGGACAGCGTCGTCGTGAAGCAATCCGCCTACGTGGGGCCGCGCTTCTCCCAGAACCTTGCCCAGCAGGCGATCACCCTCACGGTGCTCGCGCTGCTGCTGATCATGGTCTACATCTGGATCCGCTTCAAGCTCTCATACGCGGTTTCGGCCATGATTGCCACGATCCACGACCCGGTCATCATGATCGGCTTCATCGGGGTTTTCCAACTGGAGGTGAACACCGCGACGATCGCGGCGGTGCTCACGATCGTGGGCTACTCGCTGAACGACACGATCGTCGTGCTCGACCGTATTCGCGAGAACCGAGGCCTCATGCGGGAGACCAACCTGCGCACGGTGATCGACACGAGCGTCACCCAGGTTCTGCACCGAACCATCATCACCTCCTTTACCACCTTTCTCGCCGTTATCTCGATCCTCGTGTTTACGACGGGCTCCATCCAGGAGTTCTCGCTCAACATGGTCGTGGGTATCGTGATCGGTACCTACTCCTCGATTTTCGTGGCCGCGCAGATCCTTCTCCTGTGGGAGGATGCGCGCGACAAGCGCAAGCGCATTCGCGACGCAATCAAGTACGGAACGCGCGAGGTAGCCCTGAAGGCGGTGAGTCAGGCCGCCGGGGGCGCCGCCGCGGCGATTGAGGGAGCGGACGGCGAGACCGCCGTTGGGACCGACGGTACGGGTGCGAAGACCGAGATCGTCATCCCGCACATAGAGCGCAAGCTGCACGGCGGGAAGCGTCACAAGAAGAAGTAGTCCGCGCACGCCCCATTTGGGAGCGGAAAGAGCGCGCGTCGTCTCACGGCGCGCTTTTTTTGAACTGCGCCCGCCTCAGAACTGCTGTCCGTGAATCTGCAGCAGATTGAACTTTCCGACGTTGCTGATCGCCATGACGGCCATGACCCCCGCCTCGATCGGATCGGTGACGACGAGATCGGCCGCCTCCATCACGGAGCCAGCCATTTTCAGCGAGATCACGGGGATGCCGTAATGCTCGCGCAGCTCGGCGACGGCCTCCGTAATGGTGCCACCCATCAGCGAGCCGGCGAGCACGAGGATGGCTGCTCGGTGCAGCCGCCCTACCGCCCGCACCGCCTCGGCGATCGGCTCCTCGCCGACGATCGCCATGGTGTCGACGGAGATGGCCTCTCCTCGGATGTTGTGGCGGTCCGCCTCCGCAATTGCCCCCGAGGCGACCGCCGCAACCTGGGCGCCGCCGCCGACCACGATGACCCGCTTTCCCCAAACCTTGCGGAAGGTCGTGGTGATGTGGACCTCGAGGATCGAGTCGATCTTCTCGATCTCGGAGCGAAGGGACGCACCGTCCTGGTCGATATCGATCTGCACGATGGTGTGAGAGGCGCCGTCGTGCTCCTGCCACGACTGGATGTAGTCAATGTTGCCGCGAGCGGCCACGACGACCCGGGCGATGTCGGCAATGAGCCCGATGCGGTCCTTGGCGATGACCTCGAGCGCAAGGCGCGAGAGCTCCTCGACCGCCGAGTGCTGCTTGATCCAGCGATAGCGCGTGTCGAGTGCCTTTGGTATGGATGGTGCCATGCCCCGATTGTACGTGGAGGGCCCTGCGCGTCAAGGGCTTGTTGTTTCTCGTGGCGCGCCCATGTATACTGGGCTTCGACGAAAGGAGCGCAAGCGTGCAGGAGCTGCGGGCGAAGAAGGGTTTCATCTGTGACATGGACGGGGTCATCTACCACGGCAATCGGCTCCTCCCGGGCGCAAAGGAGTTCGTTGCCTGGTTGAAGAAGGAGGACAAGCGTTTCCTCTTTCTGACTAACTCAAGCGAGCGTTCTCCGCGGGAGCTGCAGCAGAAGCTGGCCCGCCTGGGAATCGAGGTGGCGCCCGAGCACTTCTACACGAGCGCCCTCGCCACCGCCTCCTTCCTTGCGAGTCAGAAGCCGAACGGAAGCGCCTATGTCATCGGGGAGGCCGGCCTCACCAATGCCCTCGACGACGCTGGAATCTCCATGAATGACGTCAACCCGGACTTCGTCGTCGTAGGGGAGGCGCGCTCCTACAGCATGGATACCGTGCAGCGCGCCGTGAACCTCGTGCTTACCGGTGCCAAGCTGATCGGGACGAATCCCGATCTCACCGGTCCCATCGAGCAGGGGGTTGTCCCCGCCACAGGCGCCCTCATCGCTCCGATCGAGCTTGCGACCGGGAGCAAGGCTTACTTCGTCGGCAAACCCAACCCCCTCATCATGCGCCACGGCCTCCGGCGGCTCGGCTGCAACCGTGAAGAGACGGCGATCATCGGCGACAGGATGGATACCGATATCGTAGCGGGGATTGAGTCCGAGATCGACACGGTTCTGGTGCTCACCGGGGTCACGACGACCGAAGGAATGAAGCGCTTCGCCTACGCCCCGCACTATGTCCTCGAGAACGTCGGGAAGATCGTCGAAGAGTAGCATGCTTCTCAACTTCCGCGAATACGGCGAGCGCCGGGGCGAGCCGCTGCTGATTCTTCACGGGCTGTTCGGCTCGCTGGACAACTGGCACACGATCGCACGCCGGCTGTCCGAGGAGCGTTGGACCGTGACGGTCGACCTCCGCAATCACGGCGCCTCACCGCACAGCTCGCAGCTCAGCTATCCGCTCCTGGCCGCGGACGTGGTCGAGCTGATCGAGCGTCTGGCGGCAGAGCGGGTCGCGCTGCTCGGGCATTCCATGGGCGGCAAAACCGCCATGGAGCTCGCGCTTTCGCACCCGGCGAGGATCGAGCGCCTCATTGTCGTCGATATCGCGCCGAAGCGCTATCCACCGCACTACGAGGATCTCCGTGACGCCATGCTGTCGGTCGACGCGGCGGCGATCGGCTCCCGCAGAGAGGCCGAGGAGGCCCTTGCCCGACGGATTCCCGATCAAGCCCTGCGGCTTTTTCTGCTCAAGAACCTCAAACGCGGCGAAGGGGGCCGCTTTCGTTGGCAGCTCGACCTACCCTCGATTTCCGCGAACTTCGACAGGATCTGGGCGGCAATCGATGGGGATCGCTCCTTCGCGGGCCCTGCGCTTTTCGTCCGCGGGAAGCGCTCCGACTACATCCTCGACGCGGATCTCCCCGCGATCCAGCGGCTCTTTCCCGGGGCCCGACTCTCGACGATCGAGGACGCGGGCCACTGGGTCCAGGCCGATCAACCGGACGCGCTCGTCGATGCGGCAGCCTCGTTCCTGCGTCAAGACTTGACACGAGACGGCGAAACCACGCACCCTTTTCGGTGAAAAGCTGCGACGGAGACGAGTAGGCGTACACGGGGCCCAAAGAGAGGACAGTCCTAGGGCTGAAAGATGTCCGACTCACGCGCGTCGAATACCACTCCGGAGCTGTCGCGCGGAAACCTTCCGAGGCAGTATGCGCGTACCGGTCGCCTCCCGTCATCGGGGCAGCAAGTGCGGGCTCTCGGAGCGCAGCTCGGGGCCCGAAATAAGGTGGAACCGCGGAAGGCCTTTGCGCTTTTCGTCCTTATGGAGTCTTGACGCAGGTTGGACCCGAGAGGACGGCGCAAGGGCTTTTTTTGCCGAAGGCGACGCGCGCGTGCGCACGGCATTTCAGGCTTCGGCAACGACAGCCTGAGCATGAGACGGGGATTCCACTGGGTCTCGGAGGCTGGTTATCTCATGGAAGCAAACGACAAGCTCTACCGTATTCGTCACTCCACCGCCCACGTCATGGCGGAGGCGGTGCTCGAGATGTTCCCCGAAGCCAAGCTCGCAATCGGACCCCCCATCGACAACGGCTTCTACTACGATTTTGACCTTCCGCGAGCGCTGCGCGACGAGGATCTCGCCGAGATTGCGAAGCGCATGAAGAGAATCATGCGCGGCGACCACGAGTTCAAGAAGCAGGTCATCGATCGCGCTCGGGCGAAGGAGCTCTTCCGAAACCAGAACTACAAGCTCGAGCTCATCGACGGGCTGCCGGAGGGGGAGGAGATCTCGACCTACACTCAGGACACCTTCACCGATCTCTGCCGCGGTCCTCACGTTGCGACCACCAAGGAGCTCGATCCCGAGGGCTTCAAGCTTCTGTCGGTGGCGGGCGCCTATTGGCGGGGCGATGAGCACAAGCCGATGCTTCAACGGATCTACGGCACCGCCTGGGAGGGCAAGGGGCAGCTCGAGACCTACCTCGAGCGGGTCGAGCAGGCAAAGCTCCGCGATCATCGAAAGCTCGGCAAGGAGCTCAAGCTCTTCGTGATCGACGATGCAGTCGGCCAGGGGCTGATACTCTGGACCCCGGCGGGAGCCGCCGTGCGCCAGGAGCTGCAAAACTTCATCTCTGCGGAGCTGCGAAAACAGGGATATTCCCAGGTCTTCACTCCCCATGTTGGACGACTCGATCTCTACCGCACCTCCGGCCACTTTCCCTACTACCGCGACTCGCAGTATCCGCCGCTCCTCGAGCGGGAGACCCTCGATACCCTCGCAAAGGAGGGTGCAAGCTGCGCGGAGCTTGCGAACCGAATGGAGACCGGGCAGATCGACGGCTATCTCCTCAAGCCGATGAACTGCCCCCATCACATCAAAATCTACTCCTCGCAGCCGCGCTCATACCGCGATCTGCCGGTGCGCTTGGCCGAGTTCGGCACTGTGTACCGTTGGGAGCAGTCCGGCGAGCTCAACGGCCTGACCCGCGTGCGCGGCTTCACGCAGGACGACGCCCACCTCTTCTGCACCGAAGAGCAGGTTCCCCAGGAGATCATCGGCTGTCTCTCCCTGGTGAAGGTCATTCTCTCGACCCTGGGGATGAACGACTATCGGGTTCGCGTGGGGCTGCGCGATCCCGATTCCGCCAAGTACACCGGCGATCCGGTGAACTGGGACAAGGCGGAGGCCGCCTGCCGCGAGGCCGCGAAGAGCCTTGGAGTGCCCTTCAGCGAGGAGGCCGGCGAGGCGGCGTTCTACGGGCCAAAGATCGACTTCATCGTACGCGACGTGATCGGGAGGGAGTGGCAGCTGGGTACGGTCCAGGTGGACTACAATCTTCCGCAGCGCTTTGATCTCAGCTACGTCGGCGCCGATAATCAACCGCATCGCCCGGTCATGATTCATCGCGCCCCCTTCGGGTCGATGGAGCGCTTCTTCGGCATCCTCATCGAGCACTTCGCCGGGGCCTTCCCGGTCTGGCTCGCTCCGCTGAAGGCGATGGTGATCCCCGTGGCTCCGGCGTTCGATCAGTACGGCGACAAGGTGGCCCGGGCCCTGGAGGACAGCGGCCTGCACGCCCTCTGCGACACAAGCGACCAGCGGATGAACGCGAAGATTCGCCTCGCCCAGAGCCAGAAGGTTCCCTATATGCTGGTGGTCGGAGGTAAGGAGCAGGAGAGCGGAAGCGTTTCCATCCGCACGAGAGGTGGAGCGCAGCTGGAAGCGATGCCGCTCGAGGAGTGCGTCGCCTTCATCAAGAAGAAGGTGGAGAGTAGAGAGCTCGACTGACGGAGCGCGGCGCATGCAGTCGCTTCGCCGACAGAGTGGTGCCTTCGATGGATGCTTGCACCCGACCGGTCGGCGAGACGCCATCGAGGCGCCGCTTCTGCGTCCGTGAGCAAACCTTTTGCGCAGGGCGAGAGCATAGGGCAAGAGCATACGGAGAGTGCGATGACCCCAGAGATGGCCGTGAGGCGGCTGAAAGAGCTTGATCGCGAGATCCAGCTCCTCGATCACGCGAATGCGCTTCTCATGTGGGACGAAGAGACCTACATGCCGGAGAGATCCATCGAGGAGCGCTCGGAGCAGGTCGCCCTCCTTCAGTCGATCATCCACGACCGGCTCACCTCGCCCGAGGTTGGGGATCTGCTCACGGCGGCAGGGGCAAGCGACGCGAACCCCCGCGGCGAGGCAAGCCTGCCCCAGGAGTCGCAGGCCTTCCTTCGCGCGCTGCAGCGCAGGCATCGCCGGGAGGCGAAGCTTCCCGCCGAGCTGGTCAGCGAGCTCGTTCGCGCGGCGACGATCGGTCAGGCCCTCTGGCGGCAGGCGCGTGCAAAGTCGGACTTCGCGCTTTTCGCTCCCCAACTCCGAAAGCTCGTCGAGCTCACCATCCGCAAAGCGCAGTGCATCGGGTTCGTCGGTCATCCCTACGACGCTCTGATTGATGAGTTCGAGCCGTGGACGACAACCGCGGAGGTCCGCTCCATCTTCGCGGGGCTCGAGAATCGTCTCGGCGGGCTGGTCGCCCGCATCGGCGCCGCCGAGCGGATCGACGACGGCTTCCTATCCGCCGATTTTCCGGTCGACAAGCAGGCAGCCTTCAGCAAGCTTCTCCTCGAAGGGATGGGCTACGATCCGAAGCGAGGACGTCTCGACGAATCGGCACATCCCTTTACGACAACCCTCGGGCGGGACGACGTGCGGATCACCGCTCGCTACAATTCCCGATACGTGAAGACGGGGATTTTCAGCGTCATTCATGAGGCCGGACACGCCCTTTACGAGCTCGGCTTCTCGGAGGCGATCCGGGGCAGCCTCCTTGCGACCGGCACCTCGCTGGGAATTCACGAGTCGCAGTCCCGCCTTTGGGAGAACATCATCGGGCGCAGCGAGCCCTTCTGGCGCCATTACCTGCCGCTGCTCGCCGAGCTCTTTCCAAGCCAGCTCAAGGGAGTAAGCCTCGAGCGCTTCTACCGGGCCGTCAACAGGGTAGAGCCCTCCCTCATCCGCATCGAGGCGGACGAGGTCACCTACAGTCTCCACATCATCCTTCGCTTCGACCTCGAGACCCGCCTCGTGTCGGGGCAGCTCGATGTGGAGGATCTTCCTGAGGCGTGGAATCGCCGGACCCAGGAGCTCTTCGGCATCCTTCCCGACAGCGACGCGGCCGGGGTGCTTCAGGACATCCACTGGTCGATGGGAAGCTTCGGCTACTTTCCCACCTACGCTCTCGGAAACCTCTACGGGGCGCAGTTTGCTGCTGCGATGCGCGAGGCAATTCCGAACCTCGACGGGGCGATCGCCCGGGGAGATCTGCGGGTCATCCTCGACTGGTTGCGTCGGGAGATACATGTGCATGGGGCCAGCCTGACCGCCGCCGAGCTCTGCAAGAGGGTCACCGGCCAGGGCCTCTCCCCCGACTTCTTCATTGCCTATCTCGAGCAGAAGTACGCTCCGATGTATGGTCTATAGCTGGCTGCACCTGTCAAATCCCTACTTCTGGCTCTTCTGGTCGGGACTTTTCTTGGGCGCGGCCATCAATCGATCCTCGAGGCGAGGCCCGCGCACCGACCGGTGGGTGCGCGTCTCCCTCTACCTCACCATCGTCGTAGTCTGCCTCACCCTGGCTGTCATCGCTTCTCGCTTTGTGCGAGGAGGTGCCGCCTCCGACGCAGGGCTTTCGGTTTCGCAGCTCGCATCCGCGTCCATCCCCGCCGCGACGCTCACCCCGACTCTCTGGGTGTTCGCGATTGCCGCGAGCGGGATTGGCTTTCTCACCTCCCGCTATCGCCTAGCGGCGGGGATCCCAGTTCTCGTGGCCCTTGTCCTGCTCGTGGTGGGAAGTGGTCAAAGCCTCCGAGGCGCAAGGCCCCTTCTCGGCGGTGAAGGGGAGGCGGGCGTATTTCGGGCGCTCTCGCTCCACGGGGGGACGATGGAGGTCGAGATCGATCCGTCGGCGGCGGGCGAGGCCGGCCGCGTCCGAGGCAGGGCCGAACCTCGCCCGGGGCCGGCGGCGCTTGAGCCCTCCTACGCGACGATGCGCGCCTTCGCAGTCTCGCCGATCGTGGAGTTTCTCGCGGTCCCCCGGTGGCTCTTCTTCTTGTCCTCCTCCTTGTTCTACCGCCTAAGCGGAATCGCCGAGTATGATGCATCCCTGCAAAGCACGCACAAGGACTTCAGGATCGCCTCAGAAGGCAGGCAAGGACAGGCGCTGCTCTTCAGGCTGCTCGGCGGGCGAGTTTCGCGGGGGTTGTCGACTCCCTTCACTCCAGCGCTGCTGCAAAGCTATCGAGTCGTCGTCTTTCAGGATCTCACCGTGGACGCAATTCCAGTCTTTGCGGAAAGGGAGTGAGCGAGAGAAGAACCCCTTCGGTGATCGGGTCGTGAAGGCGAGTTCCGAGCGGCCCTCGCGCCCGATGCCGTCGGCGAGGCCTATTTCTTGCTTGCCGCCTTCATTTGAGTGCCAAAGTAGACGAGCTTGTCGACTATCGACACGACCAAGAAGATGCCCACCGCGTACTCGAGCACCCTTCCGACAACCTCGGTCCATCGCGAGCCGGTGACGAGAAGGGTGAGGATCTCGAAGGCATAGAGGACCATGACCGCAAAGATGGAAGCCTTGCCGATGAACGAGGTCTCAGGTCGCAGGAAGCCGCGTCGGCGGGTCAGGAGGGTCATCCCCACTATCATCGTCAAGGAACGCGCGACGATGGCCGCGAAGAACCATGCGGGAATCAGCCGATAGGCAAGAAAGGCAATCGAGATGACCCCCAGCACCAGATAGTCACTGAAGCTATCCATGACCTTTCCGATCTTGGTGACCTGGTGGGTCGATCGCGAAAGGGCCCCGTCGAGCAGGTCGGTGAGGAAGATAATCGTCACGAAGACGAGGAGGATGATGAGGACAGGACGGTCGCGCGCGAGGAGAATGAGAAACGCGATGGTCGGCAGGGAGCTCAAGCGAGTCATCGTGAGGATGTTTGCGGGGTTCACGCGTTGAAGCGGGATACCCTCCGGCTCGATCTGGAATTGATCCTTTCGCTGCAGCAGCAGCCCGAGCATCACGAGGTGGTACACCGTCGCGGTCGCGAGAAAGCTCAGCTCCATCGCCAATCGGAAGCTGTACCGAAGGGCGATTGCGGAGAAGAACAAGCATTGGAATAGGAAGAGCAAGCCCCACGTGAGGAGGATACTCGCGGCGATGGAACCCTTCGGCCTCATTGCGGAGTCAACTCTACGAATCGGGCGAAGGCTCGTCAAGACCATGCGGGCACAATCGGTTGCTCGTGGCAGCGGTCTGAAGCGACGAGGTTTCGCCGGCGGTTCCATGCAGAAGCGAACCGCCAACTTGACAACCCGTTTGAGAATTAAGTATGGTCTCGCTATGAGCCTGCCCAACAAACTGACGATTGTCCGGCTTGTGCTCTCCCCGCTTCTTTTCGTGGTCTTCTTCATACCCGTGTGGGCGGGAACCTTTCTGTCCGGATCTG